>NZ_CP071935.1:621033-921033 GCF_030062585.1 Helicobacter pylori
AGAATTTACGAAGCGATGAGAAGAATATCTTTAGCGCTATTTTGCAAGTCTGTAGATAGGTAATCTTTTCCAAAGATAACCATTAGGCATTATCCGCTTCAAAACGCTTTCATAAATCTCTCTAAAGCGCTTTTTATAATCAACACAATACCCTTATAGTGTGAGAGGCCCTTTTGGGGAATTGAGTTATTTGACCCTAAATTTTTATTAGCGTTACAATTTGAGCCATTCCTTAGCTTGTTTTTCTAGCCAGATCACATCACCGCTCGCATGAAATTCCACTTTAGGGAATGCGCATGCGTTTTTCTTAAGGGCGTATTTTTGCTGCAAATATCCCACAATAGCGTCGCCAGAATGGATGAGTAGGGGGGGTGTTGAAAGGGCAAAATGCTCCATAAAATAGCCCTCAATTTTTTGAGCGATCAAGGGAAAATGCGTGCAACCTAAAATAATCACTTCAGGTAAAATCTTTAAGGGAGTGAAATAATAACGCATGCAAGTCTCTAACAATTCGCCCTCTAAAATACTTTCTTCAATCAAAGGCACAAAAAGAGAAGTGGCTAAATGCGAAACGTTCAAATAGCCTTGTTGTTTTAGGGCGTTGTCATAAGCGTTAGATTGAATCGTCGCTTTTGTCCCTAGCACTAAAATGGGGGCGTTTTTATCTTTTACTTGTTGCTTGATCGCTAAAATGCTTGGCTCAATCACGCCCACAATAGGGATTTTGGAATGCTTTTGCATCTCTTCTAAAGCCAGAGCGCTCGCTGTGTTGCATGCCACAATCAATAATTTAATCTGGTGCGGTTTGAAAAAATCCAAAGCCTCTAAGCCAAATTGCTTGATCGTGGTGGGGTCTTTAGTGCCATAAGGCACTCTAGCGCTATCGCCATAATAGATGATTTCATCAAATAGTTGCGCTTTTAAAAGGCTTTTTAAAACGCTAAACCCTCCCACACCGCTATCAAAAACGCCTATTTTCATGACACTTTTTAATTTAATGGAATTAATTAGGGATTTTATTTTTCATTCATTAAATTTAAAAATTCTTCATTGTCCTTAGTTTGTTGCATTTTAGAATACACAAAGCTTAAGGCTTCTATGTCGTCCATTTGTTGCATCACATTCCTTAAAACCCACACTTTAGTCAAGCGGTCTTTACCAAGCAAGATATTGTCTTTTCGTGTGCCGGATTTTAAAATATCAAAGGCCGGGTAAATGCGCCTGTCTGCAATATTTCTCGCTAAAACGATTTCGCTATTCCCGGTGCCTTTAAATTCTTCAAAAATCACCTCATCCATTCTAGATCCTGTTTCAATCAACGCTGTAGCGATAATCGTCAAGCTCCCGCCTTCTTCAATATTCCTTGCAGCTCCAAAAAAGCGCTTGGGCCTGTGCAAGGCGTTTGCATCCACGCCCCCACTTAAAACCTTACCGCTTGAAGGCGTTACAGCATTATACGCTCTGGCTAAACGGGTGATAGAATCTAATAAAACCACCACATCTTTACCCATTTCCACTCGCCTTTTAGCCCTTTCTAAGACTAATTCAGCGATTCTTATGTGGTTATTGGCGGGCAAATCAAAAGTGGAGCTAAAAACTTGACCCTTAACGCTTCGTTGCATATCCGTAACTTCTTCAGGGCGCTCATCCACTAAAAGGATAATCAATTCCACTTCAGGGTGGTTAGAAGTGATGCCTTGGGCGAGTTCTTTCATCAGTTCCGTTTTCCCAGTCCTTGGTGGCGCGACAATCAAAGCCCTTTGACCTTTCCCCACAGGGCTGAATAAATCTAGCATTCTGCCGGTAACTTTAGTGGGTTCGTATTCTAATTTGATTTGTTCATCAGGGAATAGGGGGGTTAGATTGTCAAACAAAGGGCGGTTTTTAATCTCATCTGAAGGCAAGTAATTGATGGCTTCTATTTTTAAAAGGGCGTAGTATTTTTCCTGATCCTTGGGGGATCGCACTTGACCGGTAACAATATCGCCATTCCTTAAAGCAAAACGCCTGATTTGAGAAGGGCTAACATAAGTGTCATTATGCCCGTCTGAAAAACTCCCATCAAACCCTCTTAAAAAGCCATAGCCATCAGGCATGATTTCTAAAATCCCGGTAAAAAGAATGTATCCGCCTTGCGTGACTTGGGTTTTTAAAATTTCAAACATCAAGTCTTGTCGTTTGAATTCTTGGGGGTTTTCCACTTTGAGCTTGTTAGCGATTTCTAAAAGCTTTTCAGTAGGATAGGTGCGTAAATCTTCAATGTGATAACCGCTCACTGGCGTGTGTGTTTTGACTTTGTGCGAACTTTTGTGCGTAGGCGCGTTTTCGTTCATTAAATTTCCTTTTAACAAAAAGAGGTTTCTAGTTTGTTGCAATTAAGATAAAAATACAAAAAGCTAAAGCATTCTTAAAAAATTAGTGTAACCAAAAGATGCTAATAAGTGACCCATGCCACAAGTGTTGAATTTCGTAATGCTTTGCTATGCTATCATAATTTTTTTAACAAAGTCAAATTTTATTTTAACTTTAGAGTGGTTTTAATTTGTTGTTACTTGCGCTATAATTTTAAGTTTAAATTTAAAAATAAAGGATACTTGATGAAAAAAGGCATTCACCCCGAATATATCCCATGCAAAGTTACTTGCGTAACGAGCGGGAAAGAAATTGAAGTTTTAAGCACCAAACCTGAAATGCGTATTGATATTTCTAGCTTTTGCCACCCTTTCTATACCGGTAGCGATAAGATCGCTGACACTGCAGGGAGAGTAGAGAAATTCAAGCAACGCTACAACTTGAAGTAACTCTTTTAAAAAGCGTGGCTTTTTGTGCTGTATTTTTTGCCCACTCCTATAGGTAATCTCGCTGACATTACGCTACGCGCTTTAGAAGTTTTAGAGCGTTGCGAGATTTTTTTATGCGAGGATACAAGGGTGAGTAAGAGGTTGTTGCACTTGCTCGCACAAAACCCTGTTATTAGCCATTCTTTCCCAAATATCGCTACTAAAAAAAGAGAGTTTATCGCCTTCCATTCGCACAATGACCAGGAATTTTTAAACCAAATAGAGCTTTCTTTTTTTGACAAAGAAATCGCTGTGATGAGCGATGCGGGCATGCCAAGTTTGAGCGATCCATGCATGAGTTTAGCCGCTTACGCTTTGAAACACAACATTCAATACGATGTTTTGCCTGGGGCTAACGCGCTCACTACAGCGTTTTGCGCGAGCGGGTTTTTAGAAGGGCGGTTTTTTTATGCTGGCTTTTTACCCCATAAGAGTAAGGAAAGGCGCTTAAAAATCGCTAAAATTTTAAACGCTTTAGCGTATTTAGAAGAAAAAACCCCGGTGGTTTTTTATGAAAGCCCGCACCGATTGTTGGAGACTTTAAAGGATTTAAACGATTTGGCTCAAGGCATGCATTTGTTTGCGGCTAAAGAGCTTACCAAACTCCACCAGCAATATTATTTAGGAGAAATTTCTCAAATCATAGAGCGGTTGCAAAAAAGCAATATCCAAGGGGAGTGGGTTTTAGTGCTTTTGAATGAGAAAAAAATAGAGCCTTGCATGGGGCTATCGGCGTTATTGGAGTTGGATTTGCCTCCTAAAATTAAGGCTAAAATTGAAGCCGCTATGACGCAAAAAAACGCTAAAGAGCTTTATTTCCAGCGTTTGTTAGAAGAAAAAAATCAATGAAAGGGGTTTAGCATGCAAGCAGTAATTTATGGCAAGCAGGTGATTATGCACCTTCTAAACTCTCATCAAGAAAAATTGCAAGAAATCTATCTTTCTAAAGAAATAGACAAAAAATTTTTTTTCGCGCTCAAAAAAGCATGCCCTAATATCATCAAAGTGGATAATAAAAAAGCGCAAAGCTTGGCTAGGGGGGGGAACCATCAAGGGGTTTTAGCTAAAGTAGAACTGCCATTAGCCGCTTCTTTAAAAGAGGTTAAAAAAGCTCAAAAACTTTTGGTGCTTTGCGGGATTACGGATGTGGGGAATATTGGGGGTATTTTTAGGAGCGCGTATTGCTTAGGAATGGATGGCGTTATTTTAGATTTTGCTAAAGAATTGGCTTATGAGGGGATTGTGCGATCCAGCTTGGGGCTTATGTATGATTTGCCTTTTAGCGTTATGCCTAACACGCTGGATTTAATCAATGAATTGAAAACGAGTGGGTTTTTATGTTTGGGCGCGAGCATGCAAGGCTCTAGTCAAGTAGAAAATCTATCCTTAAAAAAATGCGCTCTTTTTTTGGGGAGCGAGCATGAGGGGTTGTCTAAAAAAATCCTTGCTAAAATGGATGCTATATTGAGCGTAAAAATGCGAAGAGATTTTGATTCGCTCAATGTGAGCGTGGCAGCAGGGATCTTAATGGATAAAATCAACTAGGTGGTCAATTGAATGGAACAGAATAAAAAAAGTTTAGAAAATTTAGATATTTCTGATGTTCAAAACATTTCTAAAGATATTTCTGGTGCGGCATTAGAAGAATTATCGCTTAAAAATTTAGATAAAAATTTGCAGATTTTAAAAGAAGTTGGAGTGGCAGAAATTTGCAAAGCGACTAGAATCGCTTCTAAAAATATCCATTCTATCTTGGAAAAACGCTATGAGTCTTTATCAAGGGTGCATGCTAGGGGTTTTATACAGATTTTAGAACGCGAGTATAAAATTGATTTGAGCGCATGGATGAAAGAATTTGACAAAGTGTGTGTTTTTAAAGAGGGCGTGGGAGAAGAAAAAAATCAAGAAACAGACCCTGAAGAAAAAACAAAAAACCCTTTGAAAGTTGAGATAGATTATAGCATCAATCAGGCCAATACTTCATTATCCAAAAAATCTTCCAAATGGAAACCCTTTGTTTTGGTTTTAGGGGTGATTGTCATTATTTTAGTGGTCGTTATCATTCAAAACAACTCTTCTTTAAAAGAAGAAAGAGAGCAAGAAAGCGCTATTAAATCCGGCACTAAAAAGAATTCTTTCAATGAAGCTAATCCTACAGAAGAAAACAAGCCAGAGCCAACGCCTAAACTAGAAGAAAAACCAAAAGAACACGACAAGCAAGGAAAAGAAGCGATCAAAGAAGATCCTAATACCATTTATATTATCCCTAAAAAAGATATTTGGGTAGAAGTGATTGATTTGGATGAGAAAAAAAACTCCTTTCAAAAGGTTTTTAAAAAAAATTATTCTTTAGAAACCAAAAACCACCGCTTGTTGTTGCATTTTGGGCATGGGCATCTTAGCCTTAAAAACAATAATCAAGAACAAAATTATAACGACAGCAAAGCTAGGCGGTTTTTATACGAGCCAGCTAAAGGCTTGACGCTCATCAATGAGGCCCAATACAAAGCGCTCCAGCGATGAAAAACCTTTTTTTAGCTTTTATTTTAGGAGGGACACTATTAAGCGCTGATGCTTTAAACGATAAGATTGAGAATTTAATGGGGGAGCGGGCTTATCATACGAACAAGCTTTTTTTAGAGCGTTTGTTTAAAAATCGTAAGGATTTCTATATAATGGGGCGTTTGGATTCCTTGAAACTGCTCAACACTCTCAAAGAAAACGGGCTTTTGTCTTTTAATTTTGACAAGCCAAGCATGTTAAAAATCACTTTCAAGGCTTCAAGCAATCCCCTAGCGTTTGCCAAAAGCATCAATAATTCTTTAAGCATGATGGGGTATTCGTATGTTTTGCCTATTAAAATGCAAAGCTCTTCGGGCGAGAATGTTTTTTCATACGAGCTTAAAACGGAATATGTTTTAGACCCTAACATTTTGATAGAGACGATGAAAAGGCATGGTTTTGATTTTATGGATATTAGGCACATATCCTTGAAAGAGTGGGAATACGATTTTTCTTTGCAAGAAGTCAAGCTCCCTAATGCGAGAGCTTTAGTTTTGAGTAGCGATCCTGTGGAGTTTAAGGAAGCGAGCGGGAAATACTGGCTGAGCGTGAATCAAAACGCGTATTTAAAAATAAGCTCTAATAACCCTTTGTGGCAACCCAAAATTATTTTTTATGATGAAAACTTGAAGATCATTCAAATCATTGCTAAAGAAAACAAACAACAAGAAATCGCTCTTAACTTGCTTGATGGCGTGCGTTTTATCCATATCACTGACGCAAAAAACCCTATCATTTTAAAAAATGGGATTAGCGTGGTTTTTGATGCGATGCCTTAAGTAGGGGTAACCCTTATCCAATTGATTGGAATATAAGAAAATACGCTTTCAGGCTTAAAAAAAGAGCCTTAATAATAGCGATCCACCCAATATTTACCAAAAAAAATCTTTTGTATCACACAGCCCACCAATAGATCAGCTCCCGCTTCTATAAAAAAGACAGCCCACCAATTAATAAAACCAAACCATACAAAAAACAAATGCGCTGGTAAAGCGCCAAGCAATAGTGAAACGCCGCTCACAATAGAAATTCCAAAGCGGGTTTTAAAGATCTTACTTTTTTTGCCAAACGCCATGTCTGCTACAAATTCCCCACTAAAAGAAATCAAAAACCACCAAATCAAATGTTCAGGCATCAATAACCAAGCAACTGCACTACTTCTATTAACCGCTGTAATGACAAAAAGTGAGAAAAAATACACGCTTGAAGATGCAAAATGCCTGCCCCTATTCCTTAAAGACCAATTCCTAGAAAAGCGGCTTTTGATTTTTTCATATGTAACCATGGGATTTCTTTCTTTTTTAAAATACTATTAAACCTAGCTTTTGTATTGTAAAATAAGAATGCTTTCATTCAATACGCTGAGCATGATGATTGTCTTTTTGTATTCAAACAAAAGGAGAGAGATAGCAGATTGGTAACACAATGATATTTTTTATATTATTTTACAAACTATGTAAAATACCCGCTTTTTTCTAAAATGATAGCAAGTAGTGAAAAATTTGGCTTTGTTTTTATTGAGCGTTGGTTATAAAAAAATATTGCATTTTTTAAGATTGGATAGTAGAGAGCTTGATTTTATTCAAGCGGTATTTTTTAAAGCGATCTTTAGGGGGGATTTTAGTTGTAGGGGAGAATTATTTCAAAATACCCCTTATTTCTTTAAGAGAATGGGTTTAAAATAAAGTTTAAAAACACAATTTTAAAAATTAAAAAACCAGTTATCAATATTTTATTAAGGCAAAGTTTTTTATAGATCTAATTCATTCCCTCCACAAACGAACCAAGCGACATCAATTTTTGATAGCGGTTGTCAAGGAAATGAGGGTCTTGTTGGATAGTTCTTAGAGCGTCTAAAAAATACTCTTTGATCGTGTTAGCGGCTGAAAATTTGTCTCTATGAGCCCCTTTGCTAGGCTCTAAAATAATATCATCAATAAGCCCCGCCTCCTTTAAGTCTCTAGGCGTGATTTTCATCGCTTTAATAGCCACTTCAGTCTTGCTAGGGTCATCCCAAAGAATTGCCGCACAACCTTCTGGGGATATAACGCTAAAAATGGAATATTCCATCATAGCCAATTTATCAGCTACCGCAATCGCTAACGCACCACCACTACCCCCTTCACCGATAATTACAGAAATAGTAGGGACTTTTAAAGAAGCGAACTCTTGGAGGTTTTTAGCGATCGCTTCACTCTGGCCTCTTTCCTCTGCACCAATCCCCGGATACGCTCCGGCTGTATCCACAAGCATTAGAATAGGCAAATTAAATTTTTCAGCAAACTTTGCCATTTTCAAAGCCTTACGATAGCCACAAGGGTTAGGCATGCCAAAATTTCTTAAGAGCTTGTTTTTAGTCCCTCTGCCTTTTTCTTCTCCGATCACCACAACCGGAACATTATCAATTTTCCCTATAAAACACACGATCGCTTTATCATCGTTATAGTGCCTATCCCCAAAGACTTCATATTTATCTTTTAAGATGAGATCAATGTAATCCATAGCGTAGGGTCTGTCAGGGTGTCTTGCTAATTGGAGTTTTTGAAAATCAGTGAGATTGGAATAAATGCTTTTAACTTCCTTATCCAATCTTTTTTCTAAGATTTCTTTAGCGTCCTCATCGCCTCTAATAAGGGCTAATTCAATTTCATTTTGAATCTCTTTAATATGATTTTCAAAATCTAAATAAATGGCCATTCAAAATCCTAACTTTGTAAAACTAGGCTTTTTTGAAAATCACAACACCATTAGTGCCACCAAAACCAAATGAGTTACTCATCACCGCATCCACTTGCTTTTCTCTGGCCGCATTAGGGATATAATCTAGATCGCATTCTGGGTCAGGCGTTTCTTGATTGATGGTAGGAGGTAAGATTCCTTGATTCATGGCCATGATAGAAATAACGGCTTCTAACGCACCCGCAGCGCCCAAGCAATGCCCAATCTGCCCTTTAGTGGAGCTAACAGGAGGGACTTTTTCTTTAGAACCAAACACATTTTTTAGAGCGATGCTTTCATACCAATCGTTATAATGCGTGCTAGTCCCATGAGCGTTCACATAGCCTACTTCCACTTTCGCCATCTCTAAAGCCATTTTCATGGCTCTAAAAGCCCCTTCACCCTCAGGGGCTGGGGCTGTGATGTGGTTAGCATCGCCGCTCTCGCCATATCCGGCAAATTCTGCATAAATTTTTGCTCCTCTTTTTTTCGCGCTCTCGTATTCTTCAAGCACCAAAGCCCCAGCGCCTTCGCCCATCACAAAACCATTGCGATCCTTATCAAAAGGTCTTGAAGCTTTTTTGGGCTCATCATTCCTTGTAGAAAGGGCTTTAATGCTCGCAAACCCTCCAATCCCTACAGGACAAATGGTGGATTCCGCTCCCACGACGAGCATGCGATCAGCCCCATTAAGCAGAATGGTTTTAACGGCTTCAATAATGGCATGAGTGCCTGCTGCACAAGCCGTTACACTAGAGAGATTAGGCCCTTTAATGCCAAACTCAATGGAAGTGAAACCACCAATCATATTCACTAACGCAGAAGTGATAAAAAAGGGATTGACTTTTCTAGGGCCTTTTTCAAAACAAAAAATGGAATTCGCTTCAATATTGCCTAACCCGCCAATCCCAGAGCCAGAGCTTACGCCCATGCGATTTGCCAATTCTTCAGGGCATCTATTGTGAGCGTCTAAAATCCCACTATCTTTCATCGCCTCTCTTGTGGCTTTCAAGGCTAATTGAATGAAACGACCCGCCTTTTTAACATCTTTGGGATTCATCACCTCTGTAGGGTCAAAGTCAGTGATTTCTCCAGCAATACGCACAGGAAACGCGCTCGCATCAAAACTTTCTATGTGTTTGATACCGCATTCCCCTTTAGCGATCGCTAAAAAAGAATCTTCTTTATTTAAACCTAGCGAATTGATCATTCCCATTCCAGTTACTACAATCCGACGCACCAATAGCTCCTCATTTCAAAAACTTTCATTCAATAAAACTAGATTTTAGCTAAAGCCAAATTTTTGACTAAAACCTGGAGACAAACGCTCCAAGTTAAAAAGATTAAGCTAGTTTATTGTCCTCAATATACTTCACCACATCGCCCACATTGACGATTTTTTCCGCTTGCTCATCGGGAATCTCAATGCCAAACTTTTCTTCTAACGCCATGATCAATTCCACGACATCTAAAGAGTCCGCACCCAAATCCTTCACAAATTCCGCCTCTGGCGTAACTTGCGCCGTATCCACATTCAACTGCTCAGCAATAACTGCCTGAATATCTTCAAATAAAGCCATAATTAAAACTCCCTTGTTTTGTAAAAATTAAATCAACCATTCATTGAAGCGTTTATTTTTGCTCCAAAACATCTAAAATCCTATACAACAAATAAATTACAATGAGAAACAATATTAAGTAAATAATCCCCATTTGATAATAACCTCTTTGTTTTAGAATAACCTCATAATGTTAGCATGATTTTTGCTACTTACAAACTTTTATCGCTAAAAGAATCCTTTGTTTAGGACTACATATAAAGCCCGCCATTGACTTTGAGAGTCTCCCCAGTGATGTAACTAGAGTGATCGCTCAAAAGAAACGCTACCGCTTGCGCCACTTCCTTAGCAGACCCTAGCCTGTTTAAAGGAATGTTTTTAACATAATCCGCTTTGAGTTCGTCTTTCAAATTAGCGTTCATGTCGGTTTCTATAAAGCCTGGCGTTACAGAGTTGAAACGAATATTCCTTAAAGCTCCCTCATAAGCAAAGGACTTGCTCATCGCAATCATCCCCCCCTTACTCGCTGAGTAGTTTGTCTGCCCCATATTACCTCTTTCACCAATGATAGAAGCGACATTAACCACGCTCCCAAAACGACTCTTACTCATCACCTTTAAAGCCTCTCGGCAACCTATAAAAGCTGAAGTGAGATTATTGTCTATGACATGGTGAAAGTCTTCTGTCTTCATTTTGATGGCTAATTTATCGCGCACCACACCAGCGTTATTCACCAAATAAGACAAACCTCCATCGCTTTGAACAATGGTTTGTATCGCTTCAACGAAATCGCTTTCAGAAGTCGCATCAAATTTAATGACGGCCACTTTATAGCCTTTTTCTTCAAGCTCATTTTTCAAAGCGTCAGCCACTTCAGCATTACTGCGGTAGTTGATCCAAACTTTCAGCCCCATAGAAGCGAGAGTTTTGGCGATTTCGGCCCCAATGCCTTTAGAAGCTCCAGTAATGAGAACATTTTTCCCTGTGAATTGCATCATTCAATAATCCTTAAATTTTAAATTCGTTCAAGTTCTTATAGTCTTGATTCATAACGCCTTAACATGTAAAGACGCTTTAAGACCTTCTTTTTAGCGCTGATTTTTTGTTTTTTGCGTTTTTCAGTTTTAGACTCAAAGAATCTCCTTGCACGGCATTCTGTTACCACCAGATTGCGATCGGTTTGCTTTTTGAATCTCCTATAAGCTTCATCAAACGCATCGCCTTCTCTAACCTTAATCCCTGGCATACTGCTATCACCTCTTTTCCATAGCTTAAAATCATTGCTTAACAATGGCTACAAACGAAATAATATTATATAAGACAGATTAACCGATTGTCAAGAATTTTCACTTTTTTCTAGCGATTTTGTTAATAAGGTTATAAGGATCAAAGGCGACCGTCATATACACTTGGTAAGATTCTGACCAAGGCAAGCTCCTATCAAAGCCCCCACGCATCGCATTAAGCACGAAATTGATTCGAACGGACGCGAAGTCGTTTTTCCAATTGTAATAAAAATCAAAACGATTGTATAAATTGGCTTGAAAGAATGGCACGCCACGATAAATAGGCGTGGGGCAATAAGAAGGCGTGCAATACATTTCAACATATTGGTATTGGTTATAAAAAGGCATCTCTGGGGTCTTGGCGAAGAAAAATAAATTGTGTATGCCAAAGCCTTTGTATTGAATCTCCACATCAAATTGTCCCCCCACGCTATTGATAAAAGGCACATTTTTGTGGATTTGCCTTAATCGGCTTAATTCAGAAACCATGCCAAAACTGGCATTGAGCTTTTCCATAAAGGGGGCGATGTCTAAAAGGCTTGTCCCTATGTAAGCGTTAAAATAAAGGCGATCCATAAGATAAATATTATTATTGTCAATCGCTTTTTTTTCATTAAATTGCATGCCATCAGCCCCATTCAAAAGGTATTTGTCTTCATTATGAAACAAGACAAAATTCCCTCCAATACCCAATAGATCCTTAAAGAAATGATAACCGACAGAGCCATTCATTTGAAACCTATCCATCGCATTCCCATAAGGGTTTCTCCCGAATTTACAAGTGTTATAACAATTGCCTCCAAACCAATCTAGCATGAACTCCGCATGCCCATAATAGGGTTTTGAAGGCGAATAATGGTTTTGAAACTGCAATAAAAACCCTCTAGCGTTGGGGTCTATAAACCAATAATAGGGGGCAAAAATATTCAAACCATACCTCCCTAAGAGGTTTTTTCTAGGAAAAATCCCTCCATAAAAAGTAAAATGCTTTCCCTTAGCCTTATAATACATCGTAGGCCCCCAACGATAGGGAAAATTAGTGCTGTAATTATGGAAGTTTTGAAAAAAATACGCCCCCACAGTCAGGCTTTGCTCCACACCTCTTGTATAAAATTGGATCCCAAAATTTGGAGTCAAACGGCTTTTAAGATTGGTGTTAGTATTGACCCAATAAGGCGTTGAGCCTTCATGATCCATGATAAACATATTAAAACCCAGATTGTATTTAAAAATATTCCAATCAAAAGCATGCGAATTAACGGCTAGCAAACAGACTAGAGAAGAATGTTTTAAAAAGGTGTTGATTGCCACTTGTTACCCCTATGTCATCATTATTTTTGATAAAAAAGCTTATCTTGTAACCAATGGGTATTCTAGCACATCTAAAAATATTTTTCTTTAGATTTAATATTAAAATAGCGCTTATTTCATGTTAGAATAGCCGTTATGATGTTACAACATACTAACTAAAAAAGGAAATTTTAATGGAATTAGGAAATAAAAATATAAAACCCGGTCGTAAGCGTGTCGCTGTAGATGAGTTGAAACGCAATTTTTCAGTGACTTTTTATCTCTCTAAAGAAGAGCATGATGTTTTGAGACGCTTGGCTGACGAAGAAGTAGAAAGCGTCAATTCTTTTGTCAAACGCCACATTTTAAAAACGATCATTTACAAAAAAGGCACTAACCAAGATTCTTCTATCAATTGTGATTCTCCTAGTAGGCTTTAAGCCTACTTTAAAGTATTGGCTCTTTAAGAGCAACACCCGCTAGAGCATTTGGTTTTAATCCCTACCGATGAGCGATCCATCAAGCAAAACCCTTTCCCCTCCAAATAGCGTTTCGCATCAAACCCGGCCACAAACAAGCCTCCAGCAAACAACGCCAAGTCTTTAACCACTAGCCTTCCAGCTCCAGAAAGCCATGGGAAATGCTGATTGACAAACACTTCTGGCGTTGTGAATAAAAAAGATAGGGTGGTGATCGTCATTCCAGCGACAAGTAAGCCCCCAACTACGCCCATTAAAGGCATCCAAAGCCCCAAAAGCACCAAAATGCCTAGGATCATGATCGTAATCCCTAAACCTTCAGCCACTAAATAAGTGCGGTTTTCTTTATGCCATTCTTTGTTTTCAACGATTTTAGGGTCATCTTGCATTTCTTCTTGCATGGATTGGGATTCAGACATTTTGTGTTGTTTGTATGCGGGTTTTTCAAATTTATACATGAAAGAAAAGAAAGGGGAGTTAGCCACAAAAGGGGCGATCCCTTCAGCCTCGTAAGGCACAAACTTAAGCCCTCCAATCCAAATAAAAATGATGAAAATAGCTATATGCATCAAATAGCCGCCTAGATTCTGGAGTTTTGTAATCACTTCAAGCAATGATTTTAACGCTTGCATGGTTTTATTCCTTTAGGATATTTTTTATATTGCTAAAAACAGCCTAGGAATGATAGCGCATTATGTTTAATTGCGATAAAATCATTTTAATTACCATTATAAGAAATGATGATCAAAAACACCCATGCCCAAAACGCTCATGCCAATATAACGCGCGATTCCTTTATAAAAAATTTCATCATTTTTTAAAGAAAGCTCTAAAGATTCGTTGCTTTTAGGGATGAGAGTGGCTTTTTTAGGGGTGTTATGAAAAAGGCATGCGGCGATAAAAACCGCTGCCATGCCTGTCCCGCAAGCCAGCGTGAAATCTTCAACCCCTCTTTCATAAGTTTGTAAAAAAATCGTCTCTTTATTTTCTATAAAAGCGATGTTAATATTAGCGTTAAAAGCATGCCTTAAAGCCCTTAATTCCAGTGTGTTAAGAGAAAATAACCATTCTTTATTTTTCACAAACCCCACTAAATGAGGCACTCCTGTATTGATAAGATAGAACATAGGGATATGTTCTAAAACGCTGTCGCTTGAAAAAAATTTTTTGCATCTTAAGGCGGGTATGGTGTCTAGGATTTTGTAGTTACCGAGATTGCTCTCTATAATATTGGGTTCTTCTATGCAAATAGAAATCTCTCTTTTTCCGGCTAAAAAAACATGCTCTTTAGGGGCTATAGCATGTTGGTAGGCAAATAACCCCACGCAACGGCTCGCATTCCCGCACATGCCAGCTTTAGAGCCGTCTGAATTGTAAAAATCCCATTCGTAGTCATAATCTTTACTCGGTAAGACGACCACAAGCCCATCAGCCCCAAAACCCTCATGCCTATGGCACACCTGTTTGGCTAAATTGGAAAAATCTTTTTTTTTAAAACTTTGCGTGATTAAAAAATCATTCCCACTCCCTGAATATTTGTAAAACACCATCTGTATAAGCCTTTTTGATTTTAATTATAGGTTAAAAGAAATTTTTTATCCTTAAAAGAGCGTTTTTTAGCTAACATTTGATAATTTTTGGTTCAGTTTAATGGGGATAATTTCATGAAAGCTCAGTATTTCTTTTGGATTCTTTTTTTGATTGGTTTTTATTGGATGATCTATCTGTATCAAGATTTTTTAATGGATGCGCTGATTGCTGGGCTTTTGTGCGTGGGGTTTTTTCAAGTGAAAGTTTTTTTAGATAAGCGTTTTTTCAATGTTGTCAGTTCGTTTTTATGCGTTTTAATTTTAGCGAGCGTTTTGATCGTGCCGTTGTATTTTATTGTTTATAAAAGTTCTAATATCATTTTTGAAATCAATTTTGAAAAATTTTCAGCCCTAATCAAATGGCTTAAAGGGACAATCACCGAAAATTTGTCGCATTTTCCTGCCATTCATGATGGAGTGAGCAAGTTTTTAGAAAATTTTAGCGCCGCTTCCATCACGGGTTATTTGTTGAAAATAAGCAGCTATGTGGGAAGATACAGCTTGAAACTCGTTACAGACGCTTTATTTATCTTGGGGTTATTGTTTTTCTTTTTTTACTATGGGGAGAAATTTTATCGTTATTTTTTAGGGGTCTTGCCTCTTGAAATGAATCAAAGTAAAAAAATTTTTGAAGAAGTGGCTGGGATTTTACGAATCGTGCTTTTAACTTCTCTCATCACGGTTATTTTAGAGGGCGTGGCGTTTGGGACGATGATAATATGGTTTGGGCATGATGGCTGGTCTTTAGGGATTTTATACGGCCTAGCGTCTTTGGTGCCGGCTGTTGGGGGGGCTTTGATTTGGATCCCTATAGCGATTTATGAGCTTTATCATGGGCATGTGAATGAGGCTATTTTTATCGTTTTGTATTCCATTTTGTTAATTGGTGTGTTGATTGATAGCGTGATCAAGCCAATTTTAATCGTTTTTATCAAAAAAAGAATCTTTAAAACCACCCTTAAAATCAATGAAATATTGATTTTCTTTTCTATGATTGCTGGGATTTCTCAATTTGGTTTTTGGGGGATTATCGTAGGGCCTACCATTACGGCGTTTTTTATCGCACTACTACGATTGTATGAAAATTACTTTATTCAAAAGGAGCAAAAAGCATGCGAGTGTTGAATGGAAATAACGCATGCGTTTACATGCCAATCACGCAAAATAATGACAATGAAAAGTAAAAAATGCGGACATTATCCACTCTTTCATTCCGCCGGCAAGAACGCTTAAAAATTAAGCCAATGGAGTGGGCTTGCTTTGAAATTATAATATAAATCTAATGCAAAGAATGTTGAATAACTAAAAAGTGCAGAAAAAGATCAATTAGTGTTTTGAATCACACAAAGAGAAGCCCACGATTTTTTCGACCCAGCAAAGCTATTACAAAAGAAAAGGACCTTAATTCTTTAAACTCTTTTGCTAATCCTACCATAAAATCCATTCAGCGCGCTAAAACACCCTAACGCATAAAAGGGCTTATACATGGTTAAGGTGGAGCTTTTGAAACATTTGTTTTTTGACAAGCTATTCAGTGGGTTTTTTTAGGGGAGTTAGTCGCTTGCGACCCACTAACGACGACAAAAGCGAGAGAACCATTTGTCTTTTAACCCTTAAAATCTTGATCATTCTAACGCGCCAATCCAAACATAAAAGATAAGAATATCAAAGAGCAAAAAGCTTCGCTATTTATTGCCCAAAGCGCATTAAACCCCACCACGGCTATGAAACCAATAACTAACGAGCTATTAATAGGATTACAAAACGCGCTAAAGGGATAAGTAAAACTTAGCCTTAAGGGAGTGGTTTCATTTTTTATAGCGGATCAAAGGGTAGGAGCAGTTTTTGCATAAGAGTTCTAACGCTTCGCCCTTTAAAAAATGGGTTTTGATAGCCATAGCTTTTTGGCTCTTTAAAACATCTTTTAGGGGCGTATGGTTTAAATCGCCAAGGCTGATATTAGCTTGCGTGTCCATGCAGCATGGCACGACAACGCCATTAGATAAAATAGCGATTTGCTTGATTAGGCCGTAACAATAGGGAATCTTTGATTCTTGTTTTAAAGGATTTTGGGCGTTCAAATTCGGCCATTTAAAGGTCTTTTGGATATTCAAAAAACTTTTTTTAAACAAACGAGCGCGGCCTTGCATTTTTAAACCCTCTAAAGAAACGCATTCAAAGCTTTCTAAAAAAGGCTTGATCAAATTCTGGTGTTTTTCAAGGGTGCTATCTTGAATGCGTAAATTCAAAAACACTTCGCTATTTTTTTCACATTTGTAGCGGCAAAATTCTAAAATCTTTTGGATATAGCGGTGCTGGTTGATTTTGTTATGATTGTCTAGCCCTGCGTCTAAAGAAATAGAGATTTGATAGATCACATCTTGTAGGAGTGTTTCAAAATCGTGCCAATACGCCCCGCTGGTAACCAAATCCACTTTCAAAGAAAAGCGTTTAGCGGTGCTTAAATAGTGGTTTAAATTTTTGAGCTTGCAAGGATCGCCTAAAACATGCAAGGTGATGATTGGGGTTAAGGGGGCCGCTTCTTTACAAACTTTTTCAAACAATTCTAAAGGCATCACGCCTCTGATATTTTTGGGGTTAGGGCAAAAACTACACTGCAACCCGCAAATATCGCTTAACTCTATATAGATTTTTTTAAAAAGTTTCTTGTTGGGTGTCAATTCTTAAAAAGACACTAAACATTGAAGCGAAAATGCAACACATCGCCATCTTGAACGATATAGTCCTTACCTTCAATGCGTAACGCTCCCTTTTCTTTCGCTCCGGCTTCGCCCTTATAAGCGATAAAATCATCATAACTGATGGTTTCAGCTCTAATGAAGCCTTTTTCAAAATCCTTATGGATCACCCCAGCAGCCACAGGCGCGCTAGAACCTTTTTTAATTGTCCATGAACGCACTTCCTTGACTCCAGCGGTAAAATAATTGATCAAGCCTAACTCCTTAAAACTCAAACGAATGGTTTTTTCTAGCCCGCTTTCTTCTACGCCCAAACTTTGCAAAAATTCTTTGACTTCATCTCCACTCATAGAAACCATTTCTTCTTCCAATTTAGCGCACAAGGCAACAAACTCGCTATTTTGCTCTTTCGCATGGTTTTTGACTTTTTTGGCATGCTCATTGAGCGCGTTTAAATCTTCTTCGCCCACATTAGCGACATAGATCATTTTTTTATGAGATAAAAAACGCAATTCCTTGTCCAATTCTAAAAAAGTCTCGCTTGCATTCAAGGGGAAAGTTTTCGCCGGCTTTAATTCTTCTAAATGCGTTTTTAAACTCAAAGCGCATTCTAAAAGATTTTTAGCGTCTTTTGAGCTTTTTAGGGCTTTTTGCAAGCGATCGATCCTTTTGTCTAAAGTGGCAATATCCGCTAAAATCAACTCCAATTCAATGGTCTCTATATCATTCAAAGGGTCAATTTTGTCGTTCACATGCGTGATATTGTCATCTTCAAAACAGCGCACCACTTGCAAGATCACTTCGCATTCCTTAATATTGGCTAAAAATTGATTGCCCAAACCCTCCCCCTTGCTCGCCCCCTTAATCAACCCGGCAATATCCACAAATTCCACCACAGAATGCAAAATGCGTTCAGGCTTTACGATTTGAGCCAACGCATCAAGCCGCTTATCAGGCACATTCACAATGGCTTTATTGGGTTCAATGGTGCAAAAAGGGTAGTTCGCACTTTGGGCGTTTTGGGTTTTGGTGAGCGCGTTAAAGGTGCTGGATTTGCCCACATTAGGCAAACCCACAATGCCTACAGACAAGCCCATTTCAAGCCTTTTTCAAAAGCTCTTCCACAAAAGCTGTGCAAGCTCTCACGCCAGCCCCACTCGCTCCAAAGCTATTCACATCCCATTCTTTTTCCACATAAGCAGGGCCTGCAATGTCAATGTGTAGCCACTTATCCTTAAACTCATCTCTAATAAATTCATTCAAAAACAAGCCCGCCGTGATCGCACCGCCATAGCGTGAAGAAGAAATATTGCACACATCAGCGATTTTAGATTCAATCAATTTCTTTAAATGGCGGTTAAAGGGGAGTTTGGCTAATAATTCGCCGGATTCTAACCCTGAAGTTTCAAAGAGATTTTTTAACTCTTCATTATGCCCCATGATCGCTGAAGTGAATTCGCCTAAGCCCACAACGCATGCCCCAGTAAGGGTCGCAAAATCCACGATCACATCAGGGCTTAAATCTTGAGCGTAGCTCAAACAATCCGCTAAAACCAAACGCCCTTCAGCGTCAGTATTGCGGACTTCTATGCTTTTGCCTTCTTTAGAGATTAAAATATCATCAGGTTTATAAGCAGCCGGGCCTATCATGTTTTCTGTAGCCCCAATAATGCCATGCACTTCAGCTTCCACGCCCAGTTTGGCTAACGCGTTTAAAAGCCCAATCACCGCAGAGCCACCGCCTTTATCCGCTTTCATGGTAACCATGTAATCGGCCGGTTTCAAGCTCAAACCCCCGCAATCATAAGTCAAGCCCTTACCCACTAAAGCGATTTTTTTCTTCGCTTTTTTGGGCTTATAGACTAAATGGATCAAGCGAGGAGGATTGACGCCAAGAGAGGCTTTATTGACCGCTAAAAAGGCGTTCATTTTCTTTTCTTCTAAAAATTTTTCATCATGGACATGGATTTCTAAATGGTTTTCTTTAGCCACTTTTTGCGCCACTTCAGCCATATAAACCGGGGTGCCAATCATAGGGGGGGTATTGACTAAATCTTTAACGATATTCAAGCTTTCTGTCATGATTTCAGCGTATTTTAAAGCTTCTTTAGCGCTCTTTTCTAAAGAATTTGTGCAAGTTTTTTCGCAAGGTTTGTGCAATTCTAAAGCGACAATGGCTTCTTTTAAAACGCTTTCTTTTTTGTTGGATTTAAAAGTGTCGTATTCATACAAGCCTAATTTTAAGCCCAAGAACAACGCTTTCAGGTTTTCTAAAAGCGCGTTATCTTTAGAATGCGTCCCGCAAGTATAAACGCCCACTTTAACGCTTTTAAAAGCGAGTTTTTTAAGGGTGCGAACGGCTAAACACGCGCTCTCTCTCAATAAATGCACATCGTCTTCTTTAACGCCCGCATACAGGATTTTATTTTCTTGGTCTAAAAATACGCCTTCGCCTTCGTATTTAAAGGTTTCTAGCAATTCTTTATTTTTGATCCAAGCGTGATCAAAATCCTTATTAATAATAAAAACTAAACCGCATTCAGCTTTTGCGTTTTCAAAAGTGGTTTTTTCTAATTTGATTTTTAACATAAAGTCTCCTTTTTTTAATTTCATATCTTTCAAGAATTGTATTGCACTCTAGCGGTTTTTCTTACTATAGTATTGGAAATACCACAGCACTAACGCTAAGAAAGATACTAATAGTAATATTAGCGCATAAGGGTGTTTTTTAAGCCACTCTAACGCATGCAATAATTCTTCTCCTAAATACCACGCTAGAATAATGGTAATGCTCGCCCACACCATCGCACTAATGAGGTTGATGATAGCGAATTTTAAAGCGCTATAACGCGTGAGGCCTATGCTAATGGGAATGATGGTGCGCATGCCATACATGTAGCGTTGGATAAAAATGATAAACCAGCCATGTTTTTGCAACAATAAATGGGCTAGGGCTAGTTTTCGGCGTTGTTTTTCTAGCTTTTTTTGGATGTAAGATTTATTGGTGCGCCCGATGTAAAAATAGATCTGATCCCCCACAAAACCCCCAATCCCTGCGACTAAAATGGCTAACCCTAAATGCATATGACCGGTATAGCTGGCAATCCCTGCTAAAATCAGCCCGATTTCGCCTTCTAAAATACTCCACCCAAATAAAATGAGATACCCCCAAGTCGCTGCATGCTGATTCCATAAGTTAATGATGTATTCTTCCAAAATTCACCCTTATTCTAGCACTCTAACAAACAAAAGGTTTTCACGCGTTCTTCTAAAAGTTGGATACCCGGTAATTCTTTTAACCCTATCAAAAAGCATGCTTCTATGCATTCAGCTTGTAGGGCTTTGATAAGCTCAAGGCTCGCTAAAGCTGTGCCTCCAGTGGCTAATAAATCATCAATCAACACCACCCTTACCCCCTTAATTCCCCTAAAAGCGTCAGAGTGGATTTCTATGCTATCGCTCCCGTATTCTAGGCTGTAGCTTTGAGACAAGGTGTGTGCGGGGAGTTTGCCCTTTTTTCTCACAGGCACAAAACCCACCCCAAGCGCATAAGCGAGAGCAGAGCCTAAAATAAACCCCCTAGCTTCAATGCCCACGATAAAGTCTATATTGAGAGCGAGATAGCGTTTTTTGAGCGCGTCAATGAGCTTGTTAAAGAGTTTAGGGTAGTTGAGTAGCGTGGTAATGTCTTTGAATAAAATCCCTTTTTTAGGGTAGTCTTTCACTTCTCTGATGCTTTGTAAAAGTTCTTCTTTGAGCGTTTCATTCATTTTGATTTCCTTTAATATAACGGATTGGTTGTAGAATTTTGGTTTATTATAGCGTTTTTAAAGGAGAGCTTCTATTTTTTGCTCCAATTCTTTAATACGATTTTTATATTTATCCGATTCGCCTTTGTATTCAGAGTTGCGCTGTTTAAGGGCTTTTAGTTCTGTTTTTAACGAGCTCATTTCTTGGGTGAGAATATCAATATTACCCAAAGCTCTTTGGAGTTGCAACTGGTGTTTTTGGATCAAAATTTCAGCTTCTTGTAAGGTGAGCTTCATGGATGCGTTGGTGCGTTCTTGCCGTTTAGCCACGGTTTTAAAAAAGAAAGTACGCACACCCATATAAAGGATAAAAACAATAGCGATAGTGATGATAAACCATTGGGTAAACATTCTGTTAAAATATCCTTTTTAGCGAAACGATGCAATTATACTACATTAGGTTTATGATTTCAGCGATTCATCTAGCTTTTGGATGCGCAACACATGGCGGCCTTGTTCAAATTCTGTAGAGAAAAACGCTTCTAAAATGCTTTCCACCACGCCAATACCGCTAATCTTTTCGCCCAAACACAAGACATTAGCGTTATTGTGCAAGCGAGTCATTTTAGCCATGTAAGCATCAAGGCACAAGGCGGCTCTAATACCCTTAAAACGATTAGCGCCCATGCTCATGCCTATCCCTGTAGCGCACACTAAAATACCATAGCTTTGCGCATTTTCTAAGACCTTTTGGCACACTAATTTGGCGTAATCAGGGTAATCCACCCTCATGGTGGGTAAAAAAGCTTGGATCTTAAAATCCTTGTCTTCTAAAAAATGTTGGACAAACTCTGCAAGATGCAACCCTGCATGATCGCTCCCTATAAAAACTTGAGAAAACTTTAAGGGCTTATTCATAAACTCTCCTTGATAAAAGATTAAGAAAGGAGTAAGGAAAATAAAAATCTTGTGGGCACATGGATAAAAAACTCCGATAAAGGGGGGATAAACAAAAAGATAAACACTACCAAAAAGCCGTAGCGTTCCATTTTAGAAAACCATTCCAATAAAAACGCGCTTTTAAAATGCAACGCTAAAAAGCCTAACGCTTTGGATCCGTCTAAGGGCGGGATAGGGAGGCTGTTGAAAACGCCTAAGACAAGATTATAAAGAATGCCTTGAATGAGAAAGGTTACTAAAGCGAGCTGATAAAGATTCAATTCATTGATGCTTAAAGCGTTGATCCCTAGTTTTTGGAAGCTCAAATGCGTGATGAAAGCGAGCAGAACGGCTAGGGTGAAATTATAAGCCACCCCGGCTAAACTCACCACTACGCATGCCAAAGAGCCTTTTTGAGAGACAATGTAGCGCATATCCACCGGCACGGGTTTAGCCCACCCAAACAAAAAAGGGGCTTGAAAAATGAGTAATAAAGCCGGTAAAAGCACCGAACCCATCATGTCTAAATGCCTGATAGGGTTTAAACTCAAACGATTAGCGTCTTTCGCACTCCTATCCCCAAATAAAAACGCGCTCAAGCCATGCATGATCTCATGCCCTATGATAGCGATTAAAAGGGCTAGGATTTTCATTAAGGTGGTAATAAAACTTTCTAAAGAGAAATCAAAAAATTGCACAAAAAACCTTAACGCGTTGCGTTTTCTTTTTTAATGATTTTTTCTAAGCCTTCAACGCTTTTAAACATGCGTTCCCAACGCACCAGATAGCGTTTTTTGGGGTTATTTTCTGCATCCATTTCCAGGCTATTTTTTAAACTCAAACTGAAATAAACAAACCAAGGCGAACCCACGATGTTTTTATAAGCCACGCTCCCCCAAAAGCGCGAGTCGCTAGAATTATCCCTATTATCGCCGATCATGAAGAATTCATCGTTATTGATTTTCTTGTAAAACACCTTTTCGCCCTCCATTTGAATGAGTTGCATGCTGATATTAGCTTCTGCGCCTTGAGTGGCTAACTGCTCCATTAAATGGAAGGTTTCATTGTCTTTTTGGTAATGGATACCCGGATGCTCACTTTTATAAGGGTTTAAAACAAAAATTTTACCCATAAATTCTTTTGTCATGGCGTTAGGGTAATGTTTAGCGATGTAATTTTTGTCCGTGTCGCTCTCAAAAGGGTGCAAATAAAACCCCTCATTAGTGAATAACACCTCATCGCCTCCAATGGCAAAATTCCTTTTGACATAGTAAGATTTTTTTTCATGGGGAGGGATAAACACCACCACTTCGCCGCGCTTAGGGCGATCCCCCTCTATCAAATGCCCGTTATTTTTAAAATCAGGCATAACAGGAAGCTCAATCCATGGGATTTTAGGAATGGGTATGCCGTAAGAAAATTTTTTGACAAAGAGCATGTCGCCCTCATAGAGCGTGCCTACCATAGAGCGAGAGGGAATGATAAAGGCTTGCGCGATAAAAAAGATAACCAACAGCACAATAATGATCGTCCCCACCCAACTGGAGCAAAATGCATAAACAGAGCGCAAAAATTTCATTTAAAATCCCTTCCTTTGTTGTTTTTCAAAAGCGATTAGAGTGTTTTCTAAAAGCGAAACGATCGTCATAGGCCCCACGCCTTTAGGCACAGGAGTGATAAAACCGGCAACTTTTTGCGCGTTGGTAAAATCCACATCGCCCACGATACGCCCATCGTTCAAATGATTGATCCCAATATCCACCACTACAGCCCCTTTTTTTAACATGCTCGCTTTAATCAAATCAGGCTTACCCACGCCCACGCAGACAATATCAGCGTTTTTAGTGTAAAAACTAATGTCTTTAGTCAAAATATGGCACACGCTCACGCTAGCCCCAGCGTTTAGCATGAGCATGCTCAAAGGCTTTCCAATGATATTGCTCGCCCCGATAATCGCCACATCCTTGCCCTTGATTTCAATGTGATAATGCTCTAAAAGACGCATCACGCCCATAGGGGTGGCTGGCAGAAACGATTCCTTTTGGGTGCAGAGTTTGCCGATATTAAGGGGGTGGAAACCATCCACATCTTTACTAGGGTCAATGGCTTCTAAAATCATTTTAGAATCAATGCTTCTAGGTAGGGGGAGCTGGACTAAAATCCCTGAAATATTTTGATCAGTATTGTAATCCTTAATCAAGGACAGCAATTCGGCTTCAGTAATATTTTCTTGGAGGGTTTTTAAGTCAAAATCCATGCCCACCCTTTCGCATGCTTTGATCTTCATATTGACATAAGTGATACTCGCAGGGTCTTTTCCCACTAAAATCACGGCTAGTTTGGGGCGTTTATGCGTTTGTGTATGGATTATTTGGATTTTATGTTTCAAATCTTTTTCTATATCATAAGCTAACGCTTGCCCGTCTAATAAAACAACGCCCCTATTTGGCATACCCATTTATCCTTTATATAATTAAAATCCTATTATTGTAGCAAAAATCATGCGTTTAATGGAATTAAAAAACTCCCTTTAGCTTGTCAATCTTTAAGATTAGCCCCATGATAGAGCAAGTAATAACTAAGGGCTTTCAAAGATTCTAATTGCTGGTAAAACTTGGAAGCTTCTATTTTGTCGTTTTGTTTATCCTCTGGCTCTTTGTAATTTTTATTCAAATACCTTAACCCCAAACTCGGGTTATAAAAATAATCTTTGGTAGCGATCGCTTCATAACCTAGCGCGTAATTGGGGTGGCTTGGAGGGTTTGTTGTATTGTTAGAAAATAAAGGCTTTCCAAAACTCACAAATTGAAAACCTTTAGGGGCGACTAATTCAACAATCGTAGGGGCGATGTCTAAATGCGATCCGACTTGACTGATTGTTTCAGGCTTTAAAGTAGGGGCATATAAAATAAGCGGCACGGATTTAATGGTATATAAATCGTTTTTAGCGTATTCATAGCTCCTGTCAAAATGATCCCCTGTGATGATAAAAAGCGAGTTAGGGAATTTTTGGCTGGCTTTTTTGATGAAATTGACGATTACTTTGTCATACCAGTAAATATGCCCTAAAGAATTAGCGTCCGGTAGATTTTCTGATTTGGGGGTTTTTTCCACAAATTGTTGGATTTTTTCTAAAGGCACGCCAAAGGCTTTGAGATTCACGTTTTTGATCGCGTGGTTGCTTAAAGTCATGATCATGCTGAAAGTTTTTTCATGGGGGTTGGTGTTTTCTAAAATATAGTCAAATAAAATATTATCATGCACTCCCCAGTTGCTCTCTATGGGTTTGGGGTAGGGCTTGTTTTTGGCAAATTCTAAGAGATGGTTATTGAAATAAAGGGCATGAAAACCTTGTTTTTTGGTGAAACTCGTTAGTTTGTTCCAAATCCCGCTACCCCCATAATAAAAGTTGTTTCTATAACCTAGAGTTTTTGTGATATTGCCAATCGCCATAGGAAAACTAGGGAGGATCACCCCTGAATTGACTAAATTATTATCATTGATATAGGGTAAGCCTGTGATCTGAACATCCAGGCTTTTAACGGTCCGTGGGGCGCTTTCAATAAAAGCAGAAAGCATGTGGGCATGCTCTTTTTTAACCAAATCTTGTAAAGCGCTCGTTAGCCCTATGGAATCAAATTTTTTATCAAAATGCCATGAGCTTAAGGACTCTGAAACGATATAGAAAACATGTTGAATGGTTTGAAGAGAATTGTTGTGGCTTGTCTGAGTTAGCAACTCATAGAGGTTGTTTTGGGGGTTTTCTTTAAGATTGAAATAATTTTTCGCCACTTCTAAAGGCGTTTCTTTAGCAAAATCGCTGAATTTAAGGTTATGGCTTTGTCTGTAATTGCGTGCTAAAAGATAAAGGTTGCGAAACGCCCCGGGGGTAATTTTCATTAAAAAAGGATCTTTGGCTGGCTCTATGCTGAGATCTAAAGACGCGCCCACAAAGCTCAATTGCGCGTTAATGTAAAACATTTGTGTGAGGGAAAAAAGCGCAAATAAAATGAAAGTTTTAAGGGGTTTGGTGTGGGTGGCTTGATAAGCATTTTTGGGTTTAAAAAGGGCGTTTTGGAGTTTGAAATAGATAAAAGAGGTTAAAACGCTAAGGATTATAAAGAGTGAAAAACTAGAAAGAATAGGGTATTCCCCACTCATTTTTAAAATCGTGAGCGTGTCTTCATGCAAAAATTCCAATAAATTTTCATCAAACACATTCCCATAAATGCCATAATAAACAATGTTCGCAATATTTAAAAACAGGATAATAGCGATAGAAAAATACGCCGTAATATTAAGCATTTTGGTTTGGTGTTTAGGGATAAATAACCCTAATAACCCGATGATGATAAAAAGAATCGCTAAGCTTGAGACCACACGATTATCGTATCTGGCTCCATTGAATAGGGTTTTGATGATTTCATCAAAAATAGGGTTTTTTAAAGCATGCTTATAATAGCCAGTATAAAGGATAAAGCCGATACGATTGAACACAAACAACAAGCTCATAAAAAAGGTGAAATAAAAACCTTTTAAAAAGAGCGAAAAAAGGGCATGGGATAGGGATTTCATGAGCGTTAATACAACCTTTTTTTAACAAGATATAAAGTCTTAAAAAAGACAAAAAGAAGCAAGGGGAAATCCAATAAAGAATCTAAGATTTGAAAATTAGAACGCATCAAAAGCGAACTGGATAACGCTACTAAAGCGATCACGCCCAATAAAGGGCTGCTCAAAAACAAACTGCCACAAAAAAGTGCGCTAAAAATAAGAGAAGCCATGAAATGATGGTAGATTGAAAAAGGCAAAAACCCTAAAATATCTATCAAAAGCAACAGATTGAAAAACAGCATGACGCTATAAGATTGCAAGGTTTCTAAAGGGGGCTTTTGGAGGAGGCGGCAAGAAAAGAGCGCATAAGAAAGGATCAAAAGACAGCTAAAGGGGCTTAAGGGGGCTGTAAAACTGCTTAAAAAGGCGTTGAGCGATAGAGAGTCTTTAAAAGCGATATTGCTTAAAATCACGCTTATAAAAGAGAGCGAAAACCTCAAACCCAATGGCTTATTTTTGAAAAAAAAGAAAATTAAAAAAAGCCATACAAAACTCAGCGTGTAAGAAGAAGATATAAACATGATCAATTACTTGAGAAGGGAATTTAAATAAGCCATATTGAAACGGATGTGTTTGATATGAGAGCGGTTATAGGTATAAACAATATCTATAAAATGCGGATTAAGGCTATAGCTTGGGTAACTCACTTCATTCGCTTTGTCCAAAACTTTTAAGGTTTTAAACGAGTTGGAGTTTTCTAATTTAGAAAGCCAAAGTTCTTTACGACGCAGTGATAAATCGCTAGGGTTGTGGATCAAATACAATATTCCATTTAAATTGAGTAAATTCAAAGAATCATCTAAGTTTTTAAGATTTGTAGAAATGGGTTTTTGCCAAGCGGTGGGGGTCTTGCAGGTTTCTAGCATGAGGCTATCTTTAAGAGAATGGTTTCTAAACGCCATGACAGCGCAGTCTTTAAAGGGGGTTAGGCTTGGTTGGAGCTGGTGGTTTAGGGTATTAGGCCTTAAAAGCTCTCTTGGGTTATTTTGTTTGTCAAATTTCAACAACAAGGGGTATTGGGTGGCTAATTCGTGATAGAGTGGTAGCATAAACCCGCCATCAGTGGTGTTTAAAGGTTTATTTTTTATCAAATGGCTTAAGTTTAAAAAAGGGCTTAAAGAGAGTTTTCGCACAAACTTAAAATGAATCGGCTCTAAAGCGCTTTCAAGTTGATAGATTTTAGAAGTGGCCCACCCGCCCATGCTCACCCCTACGACAAACAACAAAATTTTATCGTCATGCAAAAAAAGCAAGGGGTTACCTAGTTTTTTGATGCATTCATGCGAATAATGAGAAAGCTCTTCTTTGGTTAAAATAATGAAAGCTTCGCTCCAGCGATTAATCTTGCCATCAAAAAGATTCGCGCTGATTTTCACATCCCTTGCCCCTTCTTTAGTGCCGCTAAAATAAGCACTCAAGAGGTTATCGTTAGGCAAGCTGATTAAAGAGCTCGCATGCACGCTTAAAGCGTCATTTGGTTTAGGGATAGTGAGTTGCATGAAATAGGGGGGGTTTTGAGTAACAAGGGTTTGATTGTGCGTGAAAGCATAGGGGGGGGTTTGGCGCTTCATTATAATTAAAAATAAAACGATAAAAAGCCCCACAAAAAAGGCGGCATGCTTTAGGCGATTTCTTGAAGGTTCCAAGATAGCGTTTCGCCCCCTCTTAAGATAGCGATTTTTTCATTCAAGCAAAGCGTGTGTGTAGGGACTATAAAGGGTTTTTTAGACAAACGCGCTTTTTTATTAGGCAAATTGTCTAGCCCATAGATTGTTTTAGCGTTATCGCTGATAAAGGCTTGCAAGTTTTCTAAAGCGTTGTGTTTTTCAAAAAGTTCGCATAACGCAGGCAACAAAATAGGGGCAGAAAAGATGCCCGCCGGGATGCTAGCGCTATGCTTTTTAGAGACAAAATGCGGAGCGCTATCAGAGCCAAAAGAGATTTTAGGGTGGGCTTTTAAAGCAAGGGATAAAAGCCTTTCTTGGTCTTTTTTGGTTTTGATTAAAGGCTTGCAAAAACAATGCGGGTTCAAACTCCCCCCTAATAAATCATCTAAAGTCATGCTGATATGGTGTAAGGTCAAAGTTGCATAGAGGTTGTCATGCTTTTCAATCAAAGCGATACTGCGCCAATCGCTCAAATGCTCTATAATGATTTTGAGTTTAGGGAATGAAAGGGCGAAAGTCTCTAAAACGTTATGGCATAAAAATTCTTTATCCAAACAAAACCCAGCTTGTTCTGCATGGATGCATAAAATAAAGCCTAATTTTTGGGCGTTTTCTAAAACCTCTAAAGTCTTTTCACCCAACAAATCCGAAGTGCCGTTTTGCGCGTTTGTGGTCATGCCTTTGGGGTAGAGTTTTAGAAATTTAATGCCTTTTTCGTGAGCGCGTTGCAATTCTTCTAAAGTCAAGTCATCATTGAAATACAAACTCATTAGAGGCTTGAAGTTTGAAGAATGGTTTAAAATTTCTTCTTCGTATTCAAGGGTGGTTGGAGTGTCAATCAAGGGCTTACTGAGGTTTGGCATGATCACTGCGGCGCTAAAAGGCTCGCTAGAATATTTTAACACCGCTTTTAAAAGCGCGTTTTCTCGCACATGCAAGTGGGCGTCTATGGGGTCAAAAAGCGTGATTTCCATTTTCTAATTGCCTCCTAAGTAATAGCGCACTCTAATGCGAATGAGGGTTTTGGTTTTGGGGCGTGGGTAATCCTTATAAGCGATCTGAATGGTCTTTAAGGTGTTGTCATCAAGCATTTTGTATTCAGAGCCAATGATGATTTTAAGATCGGTAATATCGCCATTAGGGTGCAAGTAAAACTCTACCGCATTCGTCCCGTCCTGCCCTAAATAAGCCGCTACTTGAGGGTATTCTAAATATTTTTGCGTGATGCGCCCAATATCTCTTAAATTATTCCTGATGAAATCTTTTTCGGCTGTGCCTAAATCCCCAAATTCTTCGCCATACAATTCATCAATATCCCTTCTAGTCTGGTTATCCAAGCCTTTATTGTTTTCCTGTCTGGGTGGTGCAACTTCTTTAGGTAAGAAAGAAAGCTGGTTAGGGTCAAATTCTTTTTTGACAGGTTTTTTCTCTTCTATTTTTTTCTGCTCTACTTTTTGTTCTACTACTTTTTTCTCTTCTTTTTTCTCCTCTACTATTTTTTTCTCTTCCACTTTTTCCACTTTTTTAAGAGCCTTATGTTTGTGGTTGGGCTTTTTGGGTTCTGGTTTTGGCTTTGGTTTAGGCTCAGGCTTTGGCTTTTCTATGGGTTTTGGCGGGGTTGGCGGAGTTGGGGGCGTGGGTGGGGTGGGGGGTGTTGGGGGTTTTTGGGGGCCAGCCAGCGTGGGTTTAGGAGCGCCTGGGGTGTTTTTATTGGGATCTTGCGAATGGCCTCTTTTTAAAACCAATAAATTTTCAGGATTTAATTTAACAAGCTTGGGTTTTGAAGGAAAAAAATCTTCTCTGTGTTCAAATAAAAAATAAATCAACCAGTGTAACAATACAGATAGAATGAGAGAAAAGAAAAAATTCCTGTTAGAATGATCCACAGGGTCAAAATTTTTCCCTAATTTAGCAGGTTGTAGTTTAGAATTTTCTGGCATATAAATTTCCTAATTTTGAATTCTTTATCTTATTTTCAGCTTCTTTAATCAGTTCTTCTTTAGATGTTTTTGGGCTTATTTTGTCTAAAAGCAGGCCGTATTTATCGCTTAGTAAGACCAAGTAACGCTCCTTATTAGTTTCTATGGAAATGATTTTATGGTTCGCACCAACACGACCCAAAACACTAATTTCTAACTTAAAATCTTTTGCAGAAAAAGACCCTTGTGTGGGAACAATTTTTTTTTTGATTATATACAATATTAAGAGTAAGGCAACAATAACCGCTAGCGCCTTGTAAGCATGGCTTAAATCTAGTGGGGGTTTTAACTCTAGGGTGTTTGAGAGGCTTTGGGGTTGCTCTTTCTCATCTTGGCTTGCGAGATTGGCATGCTGAGATTTTTCTTTCAGGCCAGGCGGTGGGGCTAAATGAAACCCTTTAGGCAAAAAAAGAAAGCGGAGTTGCTTTTTATCCTTGCTGTTTGAGGCTTGGATTTCTAATTCCACTTTAGCTTTTTTAGACAAGAGGTAGATGTCATTTTGATAGGAAAACATTTCTAAGGCATTCAAAGAGGCTTCTTTAAAATCCATCATTTTTTTAGAATCCAGTTTAGCGTTTTTTAAGACGATCACCTTTTGCCCTTCAACTTCCATGATTTTAGGCGTTTTGTTAAAAGGCGTTTCAAAAGTGAGCGTGGTTTGCACGGCCTTTATAGGTGGCGTTGCTGAAGCGTTTGAATCGGGTTGGACTTCTTTTAGCGCATTTTGCCAATGAACCAATTTAATGGGGGCGTCATCATTTAAAGGTATTTTTTCTTCAGCCAGTAACATCAAAGTAGCGCTCAGTAACAAGAACAACAATCTCATGAATTTTTAGCGAGATAATACACAATGGCGTTAGAATCAAGGATTTCATTCAAACGAATGGCTAAATTCCTTTCAAAAACCATCACCTCACCCTTACCAATCACCCGCCCGTTCACAAAAGTATCCACGCTTTCTCCGGCGGGTTTTTGCAAATCAATCACAGAGCCTTTTTCAAAACGCAAAATTTGCAACAAAGGGATTTGCGTAGAGCCAAGTTCTGCACTAAAAACAATCTCCATGTCTAAAAGGTTTTTATAATCGCAGATGAGTTCTTCTAAATAAGTGGAAAGCTCTAGTTCTCTTTCTTTATTCGCTTTCTCTTTTTCTTTTTCGGCTATTTTTAACTTATTAGCTTCTGTTTCTGGCATAAAACTCTACTCTTTCAAGAATGATTTGACTTTGATTATAAAATCTTAATTTTACTATAAATTTTATAACAAATAAAGCCACTACGCCTTAAAGCTAGCTTTAGAAACGCAAAATTCCTTTAAAAAACACGCGCCGCATAAGGGGTTTTTAGCCTTGCAGGTGTAACGGCCAAACAAGATTAAGGCATGGTGGAGTTTGGACAGGTTGTCTTTAAACAGATCGCTGAGTTCTTCTTCGGTTTTAATAGGCGTTTTAGCGTTGCTTAAGCCCAAGCGGTGCGTTGCGCGGAACACATGGGTATCTACCGCTAGATAATTTGCATCAAAGCACACTGAAAGCACCACATTAGCGGTTTTTTGCCCCACGCCATCTAGGCTCATCAATTCTTTTTGCGTAGAGGGGATAACGCCCTTAAAATCCCTAACCACTTTTTGCGCCATACTGATTAAATGCTTGCTTTTGTTGTTGGAATACGAAACGGATTTAATAATCTCTTTAACCTCTTCTAAAGAAGCGAGGGCTAAATCGTTCACGCTCGGGTATTTTTCAAACAGCTTGGGCGTTATTTGATTCACTCTAGCGTCCGTGCATTGAGCGCTTAAAATGGTCGCCACTAACAATTCATAGGGGTTTTTATGGCGCAATTCGGTGGTTTGGTTGGGGTAATGTTTTAAGAGCAGCTCTTTGATTTGTTGGGCTTTTTGGTAAGTTTTAGTGCATTTTAAACCCATTTTCACACGCTTTCTTTGATGACAAGGTATTGCGCTTCATGGGATCTTAAAGCCACTTGAATGCGGTTGATTTTAATTGAAAGCGTGGCTTTTTTCATGGAAGAATGCAAAAGGGTGCATTGAACCCCTTCATGGATACCAAAAGAGAGGAAGCGTTTTTTAAGGGCTTCATCGCAGTTAGCGATTTCTACGATTTCATAAACTTTGTCTTTAATGGCTTCATTGAGCGTCATTTTAATTTCCTTTTTGATTCAATGTTCTTTTTGACTTCATCCACGATGATGTCAATAGGCGTGAAAATACGGCGCAAGATTTTAAAAGGCGCTTGGATAATATCTGATGCTAAAGTTACTTGGGTTTTAGGTTTATCCAGCGTGCCTTTGACATTCACATTAGTGGTGATTTTACCTCCTTTTCCTAAAACAAGATAGCCCACAATAGGGATTTTATTTAAGACATTACTCAAAGCCTTGATAGTGGAAACTTCTAAATTCAAATCCAATTTGTTTTTGTCTAATTCAATGATCCCATTGCCAGCAATATCAAGCGTTTTGCCGACAAGATCAATTTTTTCTAACCCTAAATATTCTTTAGTGATCCCAAAAACAACGGAGCCGGTTTTGATTTGATAGCCATTAGCCCCTAAATGAGGGTTTCTAAAGACAATGAGGGAGGGAATGGTGTTGATGAGATTGACCATGTTTTGCATGAGAGCGAAATTCTTTAAGCTTGTGTTTTGGAATTTCAATTCGCCATTGAAAACCTGATCTTCAAGAGCCCCAATAAGCGTGAATAAGCCTCCTTCTACGAAATCTTTTTGGAGGATAGTGTTGATATAATCCCCGGTAAAATTATGGGCCTTAAGATACAAAGCCCCATGCACTAAATCCGCCATGATCATGGCGTTTTTATAATTGCCATCAATTTTCACTCTGTCATCTTGAGCGACAATATCAAGATTTTCTAAAGGAAAAGGCATTTTTTTATAGATTAACACGACATCTTTAGCATGGATGCGTGTAGAGATAGGGATAATTTTGTGGGCTTTTTCATAGCGTTGTTTAGCGCTAATGAAAATATCTTCATCTTGGATTTCTTTAGAGCTAGGCTTTTCTTTTCGTTCTTTGGAGAATAATCCCGCAATAGCTGGCATCTTACTATCTAAAAAATCATCAATACTCAAATCAATGTTATTAAGAGTAATATCCTTTTGATCCCCCTTAACTTTTATGGATATGCTTTTGCTTGGAGTATAGACAGAAATTTCATCTTTATTAATAGAGCCAAATAAAGAGAGGGAATCAAATTGCTTGCCGTTGCTATGATAGATGGGTAAAGTGATTTTCAAATCCTTAGCAAAAAAATCAATATTAATAAAATCGCTCGTAGAAACTTCTAAAGAGCCGTCTTCTAAGGCGAAATATTTCATAATAGGGGAATAGGGTTTGATTTTTTTCAAATCTTTGATTCTAAAAACATAGGCGTTATCTTTAAATTCGCCCTCTAATAAGAGTTGTGGCACGCTCCATTGCATGTGGTTGGGGTTAGAAAAATCAAAATTCAAAGAAAGGTTTTTAAGAGTGTCTTCTGTGGCGTAGAAAACATCTTTAGTGAATTTGTCTTCACTTTGGGCTTTAATGGTGTCTATGATTTTTCTTCTAAACACCTCTGAGTTTTCACCCTCTTGAATAATAGAATGCAAGCTTTTTAAATCTAAAGAAAATTTAGTAGGCTGTGGGTTATCTTGGTCGTTATTCAAGCCATAAGAACGCATGTTGATATTATTGTTAGTGTTGAATCGTATTTTATGGACTAAAGAATCCAAAGAAAGGATTTTTTTATTCAAATCTAAAGCGATTTTAGCGTCTAAATCCAGCATGTTTTCATAGCGGGTGTGGGTAGTTTCTATGTAGATGTATTGGTATTCTTGGGTAATATCTAAGCTTATATTAGCGTTTTGCGTATAAAGGGGGATATTATAGAGCGAGAGGGTGCCTTCTTGCAAATTAACATTGCCTTGAACGCTAAATAAGGGGGCGGTGTTTTTCAGGAATTGTAAGGTGAGTTTCAAATCCGCACTAGATGGCATGCTGATTTTATCCAAAGGTAAAACGACTTTATAAGCGCTCAATAAATCCTTAATGCTATCGCCATAATAATTAGGGGTCGTTTTTAAAAAAATCTCCAACTTGGGGGCTTCTAACAAATTGGAAAAAGTGGCGTAAGAGCCGGTTAATTCCATGGTTTCATAAGTGATTTTTTGGGGCTGTATGAGAAGCTGTTTGTTTTTGAAGATCAATTCGGTTTTATCCATTTTAATGGGCGATAAGCCATCATTAAAAACGACTGAAGGTTTAATCAAAGTGGCTTTAACTACAGAATTTTCCAAAAGCGATGGGACAAACTCGCTGGGAGTGAAATTGGCTTTGATTAAAGCGTTATCAATCTTAAAGCTAGCAAATTGGATCTTGTCAAAAATCCATGTTTTTAAATTTTTTTGCGATTGGCGTTGGAAAAGAGGCTTTAAAAACGCTAGGCTTTTCATTGGAGAAGTGTTAATTTTTAATTCTATGGTTTTTAAATCGGTTAGCCCTTGCAAATAAATTGCAGCGCTGGGTTCAATTAAAGGCTTGACAATCAAATTGAACGCCATTTTCCTAGCTTTGGGTGAATAGTGGGCGTTGCCATCCACTTGGACTTTAATGTCTTTAAAAAGCAGATTGATGATTTTAAGCTTGATGTTTTTATCATCTTCTAGGGAAAATTCCCCTTTGACTCCTGGAAATTCTAACTCGTATTTATTCCCATCAAAAAAGATATTGGCTTTATTTTTATCATCTAAAATGATTTCTTTGACTTTAAGCTTTTCAAAATAAGACACCGCCCAGATGCCATAACGGATATTTTTAATCAAATCAGAAACTTCTAAATGCTTTTTAGTGGGTTTTTGATGGAAGAAAGAAGAGAGATCAATGCGTTCAATTTCTAAAGAAAGCTTGTTGTTAAGTTTTAAGTATAATTCAGAAATGCCAAGCTTCCCAATTTTTAAATTTTGTATGTGAATGCCGTTTGAAAGGGTTTTGTGAATGACGACTAAAAGAGTGAATACTGCCACAAACAAGATAATGACATTAAATACTTTTTTGGATACATGTTTTCTTTTATTCATCAGTATTCTTTTTTATTTAAGTATACCAATTTATCCTAACAAAGTGGTGGTTGTCCCGCAAGGTTCGCTCAAAAAAGTGTTTTTTTCTTTAAAAGATCAGGGCGTGGATATGAACGCTTTGGATTTGCTTTTTTTACGCCTGATGGGCATGCCTAAAAAAGGTTATATTGACATGGGCGATGGGGCTTTAAGAAAGGGGGATTTTTTAGTCCGTTTGATTAAAGCAAAAGTGGCGCAAAAAAGCGCGACTTTAATCCCTGGAGAAACCCGCTATTTTTTCACGCAAATTTTGAGCGAGACTTACCAACTAGAAACAAGCGATCTCAATGAAGCTTATGAAAGCATTGCGCCACGATTAAACGGCTCTGTGATAGAAGATGGGGTGATATGGCCAGACACTTATCATTTGCCTTTAGGGGAGGACGCTTTTAAAATCATGCAAACTTTAATCAGTCAATCTCTCAAAAAACACGAAGCCTTAAGCAAACAATGGCTTGGATACTACCATAAAGAAGAGTGGTTTGAAAAAATCATTCTCGCTTCCATTGTGCAAAAAGAAGCCGCCAATGTTGAAGAAATGCCCTTGATTGCGAGCGTGATTTTTAACCGCTTGAAAAAAGGCATGCCTTTACAAATGGATGGGGCTTTGAATTATCAGGAATTTTCACACGCTAAAGTAACAAAAGAGCGCATTAAAACCGATAACACCCCCTACAATACCTATAAATTTAAGGGCTTGCCTAAAAATCCTGTAGGGAGCGTGAGCCTAGAAGCGATTAGAGCCGTGGTTTTTCCTAAAAAAACGGATTTCTTGTATTTTGTGAAAATGCCGGATAAAAAACATGCTTTCAGCGCGACTTATAAAGAGCATCTAAAAAACATTAATCTTTCTAATAATCATTTTTAAAATTAAGGTTAATGGGGCGTTTTTTCTTTTAAATTGAGTAAAAAGTGTTTAGTATTTTCTCATTTCAATTTTAAGTTCCTACTATTAAAGCATTTTAGATTTTATTAAAAAAGGCTTGCTACAATTTTAGGCAAATTTTGATTGCTAGGGCTTTAAATACAGCTTTTAGCACAAAGGAGAATGAATGGCTAAAATGAGCGCTCCAGATGGGGTTGCCGTTTGGGTGAATGAAGACAGGTGTAAGGGTTGTGATATTTGCGTATCGGTATGCCCTGCTGGGGTTCTTGGCATGGGGATTGAAAAAGAAAGGGTGCTTGGAAAAGTGGCCAAAGTAGCCTACCCAGAGAGCTGTATCGGTTGCGTGCAATGCGAGTTGCACTGCCCGGATTTTGCGATTTATGTGGCTGACAGGAAGGATTTCAAATTCGCTAAAGTTTCTAAAGAAGCCCAAGAAAGAAGCGAAAAGGTTAAGGCCAATAAATACATGCTCTTAGAAGAGACTATTTTAGAAGGGAGAGGCAAGTAATGCGTGAGATTATTTCTGATGGGAATGAATTAGTCGCTAAAGCGGCGATTGAAGTGGGGTGTCGGTTTTTTGGGGGCTATCCTATCACGCCAAGCTCGGATATTATGCATGCGATGAGCGTGGCTTTACCCAAATGCGGCGGTCATTTTATCCAAATGGAAGATGAAATCAGCGGGATTAGCGTGTCTTTAGGAGCGAGCATGAGCGGGACGAAGTCTATGACAGCAAGCTCTGGGCCTGGCATTTCATTGAAAGTGGAGCAAATCGGTTATTCTTTCATGGCAGAAATCCCTTTAGTGATCGCTGATGTGATGCGTTCAGGCCCATCAACCGGAATGCCCACTCGTGTGGCTCAAGGCGATGTGAATTTCTTAAAACACCCCATACATGGGGATTTTAAAGCCGTTGCGCTCGCTCCTGCTAGTTTGGAAGAAGCTTACACAGAGACCGTTCGTGCGTTCAATTTGGCTGAAATGCTCATGACTCCTGTATTCTTGCTCATGGATGAAACCGTGGGGCATATGTATGGCAAGGTGCAAATCCCGGATTTAGAAGAAGTGCAAAGGATGACCATTAATCGTAAGGAATTTCTGGGCGATAAAAAAGACTACAAGCCTTATGGAGTTGCACAAGATGAGCCGGCTGTTCTAAACCCTTTCTTTAAAGGCTATCGCTACCATGTTTCAGGCTTGCACCATGGGCCTATTGGCTTTCCTACTGAAGACGCTAAAATCGGGGGGGATTTGATTGACAGATTATTCCATAAGATTGAATTCAAGCAAGACATTATTGATGAAAATGAGGAAATGGATTTAGAGGGCGCTGAAATCATTATTATCGCTTATGGCTCGGTTTCTCTAGCGGTTAAAGAAGCCTTGAAAGATTACAACAAAGAAAGCAAGCAAAAAGTCGGCTTTTTCAGGCCTAAAACCTTATGGCCAAGCCCGGCTAAACGCTTGAAAGAAATAGGGGACAAATACGAAAAAATCCTTGTGATTGAATTGAATAAAGGGCAGTATTTAGAAGAAATTGAAAGGGCTATGCAAAGAAAGGTGCATTTCTTTGGGCAAGCCAATGGGCGCACGATTTCGCCCAAACAAATCATCGCAAAGTTGAAGGAGCTTTAAAATGGCGTTTAATTATGATGAATATTTGCGTGTGGATAAAATACCCACTTTGTGGTGTTGGGGCTGTGGCGATGGCGTGATTTTAAAATCCATTATCCGCACGATTGACGCTTTAGGCTGGAAAATGGATGATGTGTGTTTGGTGAGTGGGATTGGTTGTAGCGGGCGCATGAGTTCGTATGTGAATTGCAACACCGTTCATACCACGCATGGTAGGGCTGTAGCGTATGCGACAGGGATTAAATTGGCTAACCCTAGTAAGCATGTGATCGTGGTTTCTGGCGATGGCGATGGCTTTGCTATTGGAGGCAATCACACCATGCATGCATGCAGAAGAAACATTGATTTGAATTTTATTTTAGTGAATAATTTCATTTATGGTTTGACTAACTCCCAAACTTCGCCCACCACGCCTAATGGCATGTGGACGGTTACGGCTCAATGGGGGAATATTGATAACCAATTTGACCCATGCGCTTTAACCACCGCTGCAGGGGCGAGTTTTGTCGCTAGAGAGAGCGTTTTAGACCCTCAAAAATTAGAAAAAGTGCTTAAAGAAGGTTTCTCGCACAAGGGTTTTAGCTTTTTTGATGTCCATAGCAATTGCCATATCAATTTAGGGCGTAAGAATAAAATGGGCGAAGCGTCTCAAATGCTAAAATGGATGGAAAGCCGATTGGTGAGCAAACGCCAATTTGAAGCCATGAGCCCTGAAGAAAGGGTGGATAAATTCCCTACAGGCGTTTTAAAGCATGACACGGACAGGAAAGAATATTGCGAAGCGTATCAAGAAATCATTGAAAAAGCACAAGGAAAACAATAATGGAAGCGCAATTACGATTTACGGGCGTTGGAGGGCAAGGCGTGCTGTTAGCGGGGGAAATTTTAGCTGAAGCTAAGATTGTGAGTGGGGGCTATGGCACTAAGACTTCCACCTACACTTCGCAAGTGCGTGGAGGACCCACTAAGGTGGATATTTTGCTAGATAAAGATGAAATCATTTTCCCTTATGCTAAAGAGGGCGAGATTGATTTCATGCTTTCAGTCGCTCAAATCAGCTACAACCAGTTTAAAAGCGATATTAAAAAAGGCGGTATCGTTGTCATTGATCCCAATTTGGTAACCCCCACTAAAGAAGATGAAGAAAAGTATCAAATTTATAAAATCCCCATTATCAGCATCGCTAAAGATGAAGTGGGTAACATTATCACGCAATCTGTGGTGGCGTTAGCCATTACCGTGGAGCTGACTAAATGCGTAGAAGAAAATATCGTGCTAGACACCATGCTTAAAAAAGTCCCTGCAAAAGTCGCTGAAACGAACAAAAAAGCCTTTGAAATTGGCAAAAAACATGCTTTAGAAGCTTTGAAAGTTAGGGCTTAATGGCTCTAAACTCTTGTTTTGAATTGATTTTCTTAATAAATTTTTGAGAACTTGATTGTAATGGGTTCAAGATAACTCAAGCTCTAAAAAGGGGCTTTGCTTTTTTACCCATTTTAGATTAAGACGCTCGCAAACACCAAAGGCAAAAACACCAATGATTTTTGAAAAGCAAGACTACCAGCAAGAGTGTATTAATAACATTATCACGCTTTTAGATGGCTTTGATTTTAAGCGCCACGATGCCTTAAATCTAAAAGATTGTTTAAGTCAATTCCACGCCACATGCGAAATTCCTGTCAGAAATTTAAGCGGCAAGCTTAATGTTGATATTTTAATGGAGACAGGCACGGGCAAAACTTTCACTTATTTGAATTTGATCTTTGCACTCCATAAGGCTTACAAGCAAAATAAATTCATCATCTTTGTCCCACGCAAAGCCATTTTAGAATCAGTTAAGCAAAATATCCGCCTTACGAAAGATTATTTTTATTTAGAATTCAAACGCCACCTGAAAACCTACACTTATGAAGGGGTTAAATCGCAAAGCAACATTATCAACCATTACATTAAAAACCAAGATGAACTGAGTGTCTTGCTCCTCACTAACAGCGCGATTGACAAGGAGGGAAACATACTCAATAAAAACAGCGAAAACCTTTTTAACACTAAAAGCATTTTTGAAAATATCGCTGATTTAAAGCCTATTTCCATCATAGACGAGCCGCATTTGCTTAAGGGTGAGGCGTTTGGTAAGTATTTTGGTAAAATAGGTGCGCTTTATTTTCGCTTTGGGGCGACTTTTGCCAAAGAAAAAGAGCATGCTTTAAGCAATGTCGCCTTTTGTTTGGATTCAATCAGCGCGTTTAGAAATTACCTTGTCAAACAAATCCGTGTCCATTCTGTCATGCAAGATGCGCAAAGCCCGTTTTTGCTCAATGCGGATTCAAAAAGCGCAAAAATTGCCTTTTACAAAGCGGGCATTCTTAAACAAATCACGCTTTCAAAAGGAGAGGATTTAGGCAAAATTAACGCTTCTTTTAACGGCGTTAGCTTGGTCAAAACCACCAAAGATAAGGCTTATTTGAGTAATGGCGCTACGCTTGAAAAGGCTTCTTATAAACTCACGCAAGATGAAATCAGCACTCTTTTAGAAAAAGCCATTGACTTGCATTTTGAAAAAGAGGCGTTTTTATTTGATCAAAATATTAAAGCGTTAAGTCTGTTTTTTATCCCAAAAATTGAGGATTTTAGGCAAATTGATAACAAAGGCACGCCCTTTATTAAAACCGAATTTGAAAGGCTTTACAAACTCAAACGCGCTTCAATTCTAACAAAGGAAAATTTATCGCCAAGCTATAGAGAATATTTAGCGAGAGATTTTGATGATAGCGGTAATTTACGCGTCCATCAAGGCTATTTTAGCGGCGATAGCATAGCGCTCAATAAGGGCAAAAAAGAAAGCAGCAAAGAAAATATTGAAGCCAACGACATTAAAATGATTTTAAGCGAAAAAGAAAAACTGCTTTCATTTCAAACGCCTTTGCGTTTTATTTTTAGCGTGTGGGCTTTGCAAGAGGGTTGGGATAATCCAAACATTTTTACCCTTATTAAATTGGCAAGCTCCACCAGCGAAACAAGCCGCCATCAGCAAGTGGGGCGCGGGTTAAGGATCGCACTTAATCAAGAGGGCAAGCGCGTTACGCATGGATTTTTAAAAGGCAATGACAACGCCTTTTATAAAATAAACTACCTTGATATGCTAGTGAGTGGCGAAGAAGTGGGCTTTATAGAGGATTTGCAAAAAGAGATTGAAGCGAGCAGTTTTATTGGTGGTGGCAGCATGCTAGACAGAGAGAAGTTAGCCAGGTTAGGGCTTAATGAAAGAAAGATCAATAAATTTTGCGATGCATTAGAAACATTAAACGCCGTAGAATTTGACGAAACAAACAACGCTTACAAAATCATTGCCCCTATTTGCGAGATAATGCAAAACAACGAAGAAAGGATAAAAAGCTTTTTAAGCGATGAAGAATATCACGCCGTTTTAAGCGCCTTTAAAATGGCTGAAAATCCAACCAACAAGTGCGATCAAGTTATAAACGCCAATCAGTCTCCAGAAAAAGTCAAAATCCGCCAAAATTTAGCTAAGGAATTTAAAGAGTTATGGCAAACCATCAACGCGCAAAGCCAGTTAAGCTATCAAAATATCCAAAAAAACAAGCTGATAGAATCTATCGCCAAAGCGTTTAATGAAAGCCAAGTGGTGCATGAGATAATCACTTTTGAAAGCAAAAGGTATGATGCAAAAACAAATCAAATCATCACAGAGCAATCAAACACCCTAAAAATCAAAAACTACGCTAACGCCTTACAAAAAGAAATCAACGCGCTTCTGCTTGACTTTGCCAAAGATGAGCGCTTACCCTTAAAATTCACGCTTGAACTCTACAACGCTTTAAACAAAGAGCATTTTACAAACTCACCCAAAAAAGCCTTTAAATTGCTTAAAGGCATCATTAAAGATAAGTTGCATGAAAATTTGCTTTCTTGCGTGAGTTATGGATTTTGCCAAAACGCCTTTTCTAACACGGCTTTTGATAAAACCGATCCGCTTTATTTTGAAGATGGCTCGCCAAAAAATGAGATTGAAAAACACAAATTAGGCAAATACAAAAGCGCGCAAACTCCAAACCAAAACTATCTTTATGAGACGATCATTTATGATTCTAAAATTGAAGAAGAAGTGAGTGAAGAGCGGGTGCAAACACTGGAAGGTAAAAGAATAGAAGTTTTTGCCAAGCTCCCTAAATTTAAAATCCCAACGCCTTATAAAAACTATGAGCCTGATTTTGCTTATTTGCTTAAAGATGAAAAGGGTGCAAAAATCTTTTTTGTTTGCGAAACCAAAGGCTATGACAAAGAAAGCGATATCCCACCAGATGAAAAGCGTAAAATGGACTACGCTAAGATCTTTTTTGAAACGCTATCTCAAAATTTAAAGAACGCAAAAAAAGAAATACGAGTCGTTTTTGCCACACGCATTAACAAACAAGATTTATTGAGCGCGCTTAAAAGTGCATTAAAGGAAACGCCATGACAGACAAAAATCAAGCCAAAAAAATGGGTATCAACATTATCCAAAGCCAGCAAGAAAATAACCCCCTTTTTGACATGCTTTTAAAGAACTTCCCGCAAACGATAAAAGACGGACAAGTGAGCTTAAGCGCTATCAAAATGCTTTTAGGCTTTAATGAAAGCATGAACGATATCAGCGGCTATGAGCTCACTTGGACGGGAAAAGGGCTTGCCAACGCTCTTTATTCTGAACCTTGCCAAAAACAACTCAAATTACAAGAAAGTTTTACGCCCCAAACTTCAGCCAACAAACACTCCAACAACGCTATTATCATAGGCGACAATCTTGATGTGCTCAAACTTTTAAAATCCGCTTACAGCGAAAAAATCAAAATGATTTACATTGATCCGCCCTACAACACTGGAAACGATGATTTTATTTATCCGGATAATTTCAGGCAAGATTATCAAAAGATTTTAAGGGAAGTGGGTTTAATGGAAATAGATGAAAACGGAAAGGAAACAGAAAGCGAGAGCTTGAAATTTTTTAAAAACACTCAAGGGAGCGGAACGCATAGCGGTTGGCTCTCTTTCATGCTACCTCGCCTAAAACTCGCACGCGATTTGCTTAAAGAAGATGGCGTGATTTTTATTAGCATTGACGATAACGAATGCGCGAATTTAAAAATCTTGTGCGATGAAATTTTTGGGGAGGATAATTTTGTGGCTGAAATTGTTAGGAATACTAATAGTTCTAAAAATCAAAGTTTGTTTGTTTCTGTTTCGCATGAGTATTGTTTAATTTATGCAAAAGATATTTCATTTTTAAGTAAAAAACATGAGAATGATAAATGGCAAGTTCCAAAAAATAATGTTAAAGAATATTATTCAAGGGTTAAGACTTTACAAAATAAAGATTTAAGTAATGATGAAATTACAGAAGAATTAAAAGAACTAACAAAATATCCAAGATTTATGGATTTTACAAATTATTGGTATTTTGATGAAAAAGGACTTTATCGTAAGGATAATTTGGGAGGTGTAAAGAATGGTAATAAGTTTAAGATTATAAACCCCTTGACTAATCAAGAAGATCCTATTCCGCCCGGTGGCTTTAGATATTCCAAAGAAAAATTACAAGAGTTAATCAAAGACAATCGCATTCATTTCCATACAGATGGGAGTTTGCCTACTCTTAAAAGATATTTAGATGAAAATCATACACAGCGTCCTAAATCTATAATGAGTGATGATCAACGCCCTGACTATGCTCTATTACAAGAATTGTTTAATGGGATTATGGTTTTTGATAATCCTAAGCAAATGGCATTTATGCAGAGAATTATTGGGATTGCTACCGAAAAAGGCGACATCATCTTAGATTTTTTCGCCGGGAGCGGGACGACCGCGCATGCGGTGATGGAATTAAACGCAGAAGATAAAGGCAATAGGGAATTTATTTTAGTTCAAATTGACGAAGAGATAAAAGAAGATAAAAGTGCTTATGATTTTTGTAAGAATGTTTTAAAAAGCACAAAGCCTGTCATTAGCGATATTACCATAGAAAGGGTTAAAAGAGCCGCTCAAAAAATCATCGAATCTTCAAAAGATAGCGGTTTGGATTTAGGCTTTAAAGTTTATACCTTACAAGACAAAGCGCAAATTACAAACGACAAAGAAGAAATAACGCTTTTCAACCATTCTCATTTAACGCCCTTTGACAAAGCCCTAAATTTAGCCTTACAATGCGGCAAAACGCTCGATCAAGCGCTAGAGATTATCATCAAAGACAAACTCTACAAATGCGAAGACGCTTACTTTTGTATCGTGTGCGATAAAGAAGCGCAAGAATATTTAGCCAAAAGCAAAAACGAAATGATATTTTTAGACGGCTATGAAGAGATTGATTTAGAAGCCTTTCTCAATCTCAACGCTAGCTTTAAAGAGCGTTTAAGCGTGGTGTATTGATTGGAAATAAAAGGGGTTAAAACCGCTTGAGTGGTCTCGCTTCTAATCTTTTATTTATCCAATAGTTTGTTTTTGAGTATAATCCTACGAAAATTTTAAGGAACGGCATGGAGTTTTTAGGACTGATTTTAAGTCTGGCCGCTATTTTGATAGCGTTTAAAAAGCCTGAAAAAGAAAATTGGGCGTTTGGGATTTTGATTGTGGTGTGGTTAGTGGAGCTTATTATTTTTATAGCCCACAGCTCTAGCGTTTTGCCTAACATGAATCTATAAGGGGGATACATGGATAAAGAAGCTAAATTTTACAATCTTTTTTCTTTGGCAATTTTAGGGATTTTGATCTTTCCTGTGGGTTTGGCGAATTTTTATTTTGGCTATGTTTTGAAGGATTCGCCTTGTATTTTTTGCTGGGCGCAACGCATCAACATGATTTTAATAGGGGCGGTGGCGCTTTTGGTGGTGCGTTTTGGGTTTAAGCCTAAATACATTGCCTTGCTGTTGCTCATGGCTAGTAGCGGGCTATATGAGAGCTTTTATCATACGGGTAGTCATGCTTTAGAAGATGTGGGGCAGGGCTTTGCACTCGCTATTTTGGGCTTGCACACGCAGTTTTGGGCGCTTTTTGTCTTTTTTAGCGTGGTGGCGCTTTTAGCGGTCTTGCTCTTTTTTGCCCCTAATACCCAACTTTTTAAAGATGATTCGTTAAACGCACTCCAAAAAAGCGCTTTTTATGTTTTCCTTATAGTGGTGGGTTCTAACGCCGTGCAAGCGTTTATTTCTACCGGGCCTTTCCCTTACATAGGGCAAAGCGATCCGGTGCGTTTTTCTTGGAATTTGAAAGAATCGGTCTGGTCTATGGAGAATTGGGATCATTTGAAATTCCCAAGAAGCGTTTTAGGCAGAAGAGATGTGGGCGAGCCTTTGAAATTGAGCACTTTGCCTAAAGATAATGATTACGAGCATTCGCCTTTAGAAATTACAAAAACTCTAAAGATTGAAAAAAAAGAAGAACTTCCCTTAAAACTGAATGGAGCGATCACGGATTTGAATTTCAATGAAGACAAGGCGATTCTTACTACAGAAAACCAAGGGCTTTATCTTGTAAGTAACGATTTGAAAACCACTCATAGCCATATGGTGTTGGATAGCTATTACAGCGCGACGGTGGGGTCGTTCGTGGGGGCGGATTTTAACGAAGATGAAAACATTGTGATCATGGGCAATAATAAAACGAGCGTAGAAATCACTCCTAACAAAAACGCTAACGCGCTTAAAAATTTCCCTTATTTTTTAGAAGGGGCCAACTCTTTTGATGAAGTGGAACGCAGCCGCTTGAAAACTTCTAGGGCGAAAAACTATTATGTTAGCGCTGCAAGAAGAGGGGTTAAATTCACTTATTTGATCACTGCTCCTAACAAGCGTTATAAGGATTTGATTATTATTTCCATGCTTAATAGCGACAAACAAGCGCATGGGGAGTTTTTACTTGAACTAGGCAATGCCAAACTTAAAGAAAAAAGGAAATTGGGCGAGTTAGTCATCAGCGCGTTAGCTTTAAAGGATAACAAGCTTTATGCGTTCAGTAAGGAATTTAACACGCTTTTAGTCATAGACCCTACAAAAGAAGAGATCCTTGAAGTTTATGGTTTGCCTAAAGAGATTAAAAATATCAGCGCTGGGGGATTTAGGGATAATGAGCTTATCCTTGTGAGCTATGAGAATGATAAAAATATTCTCTATACCCTTAATTTTTAAACTCTTTTAAAGCTACTTTTTTCTAATATATTAACGCATTAGAAGATGGTCGCTATTTTAGAATAGAGGAAAGTCCGGGCTACATTAGACAAAATTCCATCTAACGGATGGCTAGCGCAAGCTAAGGGAAAGTGCCACAGAAAGCAAACCGCCTTTTTAAGGTAAGGGTGAAAGGGTGGGGTAAGAGCCCACCAGAGCTAAAGCAATTTAGCTTGTTTGGGCAAACCCAATTTGTAGCAAGAAGCGCATGGTAAGTCTAAATTGATACACGCTTCGCTTGAGGAATATTGCAAAATATTTCCCAGATAAATGGCCATCCATTGACAGAACCCGGCTTATTCTAATGCTCAACTGCGTGTTGATTTTTTAATAAAGTTTCAATCATTTTATTTTTTTTATTTTTTTACCTAATTGTTGTTTAAAATCTTAAAGATTTGTGTTACACTCTGTAAAATCAAAATCAAAGGAGATAGCGTGTTAGAAAAATCTTTTTTAAAAAGCAAGCAATTATTTTTATGCGGATTGGGTGTTTTGATGTTGCAGGCTTGCACTTGCCCAAACACTTCACAAAGGAATTCTTTCTTGCAAGATGTGCCTTATTGGATGTTGCAAAATCGCAGTGAGTATATCACGCAAGGGGTGGATAGCTCGCACATTGTGGATGGTAAGAAAACTGAAGAGATAGAAAAAATCGCTACCAAAAGAGCGACAATAAGAGTGGCACAAAATATTGTGCATAAACTCAAAGAGGCTTACCTTTCTAAATCCAACCGCATCAAGCAAAAGATCACTAATGAAATGTTTATCCAAATGACACAGCCCATTTATGATAGCTTGATGAATGTGGATCGTTTAGGGATTTATATCAATCCTAACAATGAGGAAGTGTTTGCGTTAGTGCGTGCGCGTGGTTTTGATAAGGACGCTTTGAGTGAAGGGTTGCATAAAATGGCCTTAGACAATCAAGCGGTGAGTATCCTTGTTACTAAAGTGGAAGAAATCTTTAAAGATTCTGTCAATTACGGAGATGTTAAAGTCCCTATAGCCATGTAGGATTAGAACAACAAGCGTTCCTCGCTATCGTCTGTTCTTTTGGGGGTGGGGGTGATGGAATTGGGGGTTGAGTAGTAGGGGATTTTATCTACGATTTCTTTACGCAATCCTTTGGGGACATCAAACTTTCTTTTTAAAGAGGGTTCAATCGCTAAAATATTGCGCATGAAATACGAATACACAGGCGCGCTCACAACGCCTCCTGTCGCTCCTTTGCCAATAGGCGTGTTATCGTCCCTCCCAAACCAGATCGTGCTTTGTAAGGTGGGGGTAAAGCCAATGAACCAAGCGTCAATATTGTTGTTAGAAGTCCCGGTTTTACCAGCGATTTCCAAGCCTTTAATGCGAGCCAAACTCCCTGTGCCGTTTTCTACCGCATTCATCAGCGCTGAAAGGGTTAAAAAAGCTTGTTCTTTGGAAGTGATCTTTTTGGTTTCCATAGGCGTGAAAGTTTTGACTTCGTTTTGTTGGTTGGTGATGCTTTCAATGAGCATGGGTTTGAGCATGGTGCCGTAATTAGAAAATAGAGAATACTTTTCAGCCGCATCAATGGGTGAGATAGCAAAGCTCCCTAACACAATAGACAAATCTTTAGGGAGATTTTTAAACCCCATGTCGCTTAAAGATTGATAAATTTTTTCAAAGCCAAGCTGATCGCTTAAATTGATCGTAGCCAGATTTAACGAATGGCTCAAGGCTTCTTGCAAGGTTACAAGCCCTAAAAATTTGCGAGTATAATTGCTAGGGTGCCATGCGTGGTTTTGCGCGCTGTTTTTACTATAATTGCCATTTTCAAAATTTCGCGCGGTATCAGGGATTTTAGAAGTCGTGGAATAGCCATTATCAAAGGCGATTTGATACAAAAAAGGCTTGATCGCACTCCCAAATTGCCGTTTGGCTTGCGTGGCGCGATTGAAAGCGCTTTTTTTATAATCAATCCCCCCCACTAAAGCTAAAATCTTACCGGTGCTCGTTTCTGTAACTATCATGCTGGCGTTTAAGTTGTCTTCATCTTCATCATTAGATGCGTTAGTTTTTGGCTTCTCTTTAGCGATTTTTTCTAAGATTTTTTGATGCCCAAAACGCAAGGACTCTAACGCTAAGCGTTGGTAATCCAAATCTATCGTAAGCTTTATGGTATAGCCTTGAGTTTTTAGCCCGTCTAATTGATCCAATTGCTTCAATACTTCATCCACGACATAGGGAGCGATATTTTGCGTGGAAGTTTGGTTATAAACGATTGGCACTTCATTGAGAGCGCCTTTGAGCTGGTTAGAAGAAATCCAGCCTAAAGAATACAACCGCCTTAAAATATCATTAGCCCTAGAGAGTGAAAATTCTAAGTTTTTAGTGGGGTCATAAAAACTCGGAGCTCTGGGTAAGGCGACTAACATGGCGATTTCTTTAAGCGTGAGTTTGTCAAGAGGTTTTTTAAAATACCCTAAGCTTGCGGTTTTCACGCCATAATACCCATGCCCAAAAAAAGTTTGGTTCAAATAACGCTCTAAAATTTCTTCTTTGCTTAAGACTTTTTCAATGCGTATGGAGATGATAGCTTCTTTGAGCTTTCTGGTCAGGGTTTTTTCTCGTGTGAGCACCATGTTTTTAACGAGCTGTTGGGTTAGGGTGCTACCCCCTTCAGTGTAGCGACCGCTTTTAGCGTTTTTAATCATAGCGCGCATGATAGCGTCTAAATTGATCCCCCCATGTTCAAAAAAGAGGGTGTCTTCTACCGCTAAAAGGCTTTCAATGAATCGTGGGGGGATTTCTTCAAAACGCGCATAAAAACGAAATTCCTTATCATAGATATTAGCGATCAAACGCCCTTTTCGGTCTAAAATCTGTGAAGCGACGCCCGGGCGATAATCTTTAATCTTAGCAATATCCTTATCCGTAGTTACCCAAACTTGAGCGATAAGAATGGCTAACAACCCTATGATAATCAAAAATAAAACGATAAAACCATAAAAAATCTTTTTTAGCATTAATCACTCTTAAAAGAAGATTGTATTTTAGAATAATTTAAAAGGGTGTTCGCAAGATCTTTAGTGTCTTCTAAGCTGTTTTTGAGGGATAAAGAGACTCGTAAAAGGGGTTTAGAAACCGTAGGAGGGCGGATAGCTCCCACTAAAAACCCTTTTTCTTTCAAAAAATGATGGGCGTTTAAAAGATCGGGATTGTTTTCAAACTCTAAAGTAAAAAATCCTGCGAGCGTTCTAATACCTAAAGTTTCAAAAATAATCTGTTGGTGTTTGCTAAGCTCATTTTTTAATTCTTGTTTTTGCGCGATAAAGTATTCTAAATGGGCTAAAGTTAAAGCGGTGTCTAACAGGCTTAAAGCGGTGGTGTAAATCACGCTTTTAGCGCGATTGGTTAAAAACTCTATGGTTTGTAAGGGGGCTAAAATACACGCCCCATAGCTCGCAAGCGCTTTAGAAAAAGTGCTGAGCTTAATGATTTTGTCTTTTTCTTTGATGCGATGATATTCTAAAAAACCCAACAAATTCTCGCCGATAGTCCCAAAACTATGGGCTTCATCCACGATTAAAAAAGCGTTAGGGATTTCTTGAATTATTTCATAAAAATCATAAGGAGCGATACTCGCATCCATAGAATAAACCCCCTCAATGGCTATGAATTTGAGCTTGTTTTTAGGGGCGTTAAAGAGTTTTTGTTTCAAATCTTTAATATCATTGTGCGAGAAAAAGATCACTTGATTAGGCTTAATCTTAGTGCTAAAGATCCCGCTCGCATGGTAGTGTGCGTCCATGAATAAGAGAGCGTTTTTGACTAAAAGGGTGTCTATTAAAGCCAGATTGCCCAAAAAACCACTCCCCACTAAAAGAGCGCTTTCAAATTCTAACAAATCCGCTAATCGTTCTTCTAATTCTGCATGCAAAGGGTGGTAGCCATTGACTAGCATGGAAGCCTTGGGGGAATGAGAAACAAAGGATTGGAGCTTATTAAAAGCGTTTTGAAGCAAATCTTTTTTAACGCTCAAACCCAAATAATCGTTAGAAGCGTAATCCTTTAATAAAGGGTCAAACAACTCTCTTTTGCGGTATCGTTTAACATGGTGCAAGGCTTCTAAGGATTTAGAAAACATCAAAACGCTTCATTGAATGGAATCATTCGCCTTTTTGAATTTTTTCAATGATTTTATTGAGTTCATCTTGTTTTTCGTAAAACATCTTATCAATATTTTCTTTAACATGCTTAGCACTATCTTCCATTAAATGCACTTTATGTTCTAGGTATTTTGAATCGGTAACATGATCTTCTTGAACGGCTTTAACCAAATCATTAGCTTCAGCATGCACGCTCGCATGGTGGCTTTCTAAAGCTCTATAGCCTGAAGTGTTAGCAAAGTTTTCTTTACCCGCGCCCTCATAATACCATTTGCCTAAACGGCAACTCTTATGGCTGGTAATGTCAAAGGAATTGAGACCAAAAACCATGCCATAAAGATTGTTTTTAAAGACCACATGATCCAGTTTGGCCAGACCGCAAAACACCCGGTTATTGATATTGTAGATGGTGTATTTTGCCACTTGTGCGACAATCATGTTATTTTTTACGGTGGATTTAAGCTCTTCCACATCGCCCTTAATAGAGCTTACAATAGAATTAATGTCATGGGTATTGGTTTGAATATCGTTGGCTTCTTGTTGCATGCTTTTAACCACGACAGCGATTTCTTTAGTGGCTTTTTGGGTTTTTTCAGCGAGCTTTCTCACCTCATCAGCCACCACCGCAAACCCTCTGCCATGTTCACCCGCTCGTGCGGCCTCAATAGCGGCGTTTAGGGCTAAGAGATTGGTTTGCTCTGCAATATCATCAATCAAAGAAATGACTTGAGTGATTTCATTGCTCCGTTGGTTGAGAGAGTCCGCTAATGAAGTGGCGTTTTGCATCTTTTCATAAAGCGATTCGATGTCTTGACCCGTTTTATTAACGGTCCCTAATCCTTCAGTAGAATGCGCTTCGCCATTTTTAGCCGCATTCAAGAGCAAGCCGGTTTCTTGATGGAAATACTGCATGCTTTCTTGCGCGTTCTCTAAGCCTTCTTTTAAGCTCGCGCAAAAAGTCTTAAACAAATCGCTTTTATGGTATTCCCCCACACCCCCTGTTTTTTTGGCTAGTGAAAAATACTGCACGCCATCAATATTTTGGCTTTTTAAAGAATAAGAAACGCCTTGTAAATTAACGCTCTCTGCATTTTCTTTAAAATGAACGCTTTGCTCTTCTAGATTGCTTAAGCCTGCAAGATTCCCGCTTTTAAAAACGACTTTATTGTTTTTAATGCCTACAAAACCTTCATGCAAGCACAAATTTAAAAGGCTTTGATAGAGATTGACTTCCTTTTTTAACTCCGTAATTTCAGAATCTTTTTGACTGATTTGAAGTTGCAACTGTTTATTCCCAAACATGGTGGCATTCCTTATTTAAATTTGAATCTTTTGGGATTATACCCAAAATTACCAAATATTTTAATCGCTCGTTAGTATTGCTGCTTCAAATACAATTCAGAGAATAAGCCCTGTTTCTTTATAAGGGTTTTAAAGTTGCCCTGTTCTATAAGTTTGCCTTTGTCTAACACAATAATTTCATCAGCCTGTTTGACGCTGCCCATACGGTGTGTAATGATTAAAGCAATCTTAGATTGCGATTTTTTAAAAATAAAATCCAAAAACTCTTTTTCTATAATGGGGTCAATAGCACTACTTGGTTCATCTAAAACAACACAATGACTTGGTTTTAAAAAGGCTCTTATAGTGGCTATGCGTTGCTTTTGACCCAGAGAAAAATCTACACCATTATATTGTGTTCCAAATAATGCGTTGCTATAATCATTAAGACAATTTTGAAAATTTTCATCAAAAGATTTTAGCATTTCTCTCTTTTGCTTTAATTGCTCTCTTGTGGGGCTGTTTTGCATGAAAAGATTATCATCAATGCTATACCCAGCATAAAGAGAAAAATCTTGGAATACAGCGCTCATTTGTTGGTGGTAGCTATTTAGCTCTAAATCTTGTAACGAGTATTTGTTATTGATAATAATTTGACCTGAATTTGGGATATAAAACCCTAGCAATAATTTAATCAGCGTGGTTTTTCCGCTAGCATTCTTGCCGACTAGTGCATAAATTTTATCAGAGTGTAAAGAGAGATTAAAGTTTTCAAAAATAAGTTTTGAATTAGGATAAGAGAAACTAATGTTTTCAAATGTAATGCTATGGATTTTTTCTTCTAATCTGATTTGTGATTCTGGTTTTGGTGTTTTGTAATCTAATATATAAAAATAATTTTCAAAGTATTTATTGATAGCAAAAAACCACTTTCCATAAAATGATAAATCTTGTAGTTGCTGCTCAGTAGAGCTAAACGCTTGGATATACCCAGCAATTGCCCCCACACCAATAGATTTTGAAAGGATAATAAAAACCATTAGAAAAAATAGTGCGATACTTAGAGTGGTGATTAAAATATCAGCATATATGGTAAGCATTAAGTTTTTTTGGGCGATTTTCACAAAATGATTGATATATAATTCTTTGTTTTCAATAAATTTATGATGAAAATTTAGCATGAAGTTAAATAATAGGTTGTCCTTGTTCTTTTGGTTATCTAGTCCAGAATATAGATAATTTTGTATGCTCTCTTTTTTGTCTTGAAGCTTATCTATGGAAGCACTATGTTTTTTTGCTATATGATTGGAGATGAAAATACAAGGCACTGTTGCAAAAATCATTATAAAGGGTAGATAAATACTAATGGAAAATAATATCCCAAACAGACTGATAAGCCCTATAATGCGTTGTAGATTAAAAAAAAGATTACTGACATAATTTAGGGGGCGGATGTGCAGTCCGTTATGGATAGTGTTAAGCTTGATAGTATGGTCTTTATTCTCAAAAAAACTTAGATTTTTAACTTGTGTGAGTTTATTAGCAAGCTGAGTGATGATGTTTATAGAAAATTGTTCGGCAATAATGGTTTGCAAGCTTGATAAAATTCCTGAGAATACATGCGTTAAAAACAGCAAGGCTCCCCATAGTAGCAAAGTTGGTAACAGCAAGCTGTATTCAAAATGCGTATGCTTTTGTAATAGATTTACCACAATATCAATCAATCTTATCATAACAAGGATATTTAGAGATGGAATAATGCCGACAAACAGCACTATAATTGACGCCAATACAACACATTTTGGTGAGCTTTTATAGAGTAAAATGAAAGTCCTTAGAGGAATGCTTTTTATCGTATCCATCGGTGTCTGAATTCAATAATCAAATTTTCTTTATTATAGCCCATTTTCATGCTCCTAATTTTACTTTTAAAATAAAGCCCTTTAAAATTTCAAACTTTAACCGATTATAGTTCCAACCAAAAGCAAGGATGCCTTTGGGTTTTTTATAACAAGGAGTTACAACAATGGCTTTTCGGGTCAATACAAATATCAATGCGATGAATGCGCATGTGCAATCCGCACTCACTCAAAACGCACTTAAAACTTCATTGGAGAGATTGAGTTCAGGTTTAAGGATCAATAAAGCGGCTGATGACGCATCAGGCATGACGGTGGCGGATTCTTTGCGTTCGCAAGCGAGCAGTTTGGGTCAAGCGATTGCCAACACGAATGACGGCATGGGGATTATCCAGGTTGCGGATAAGGCTATGGATGAGCAGTTAAAAATCTTAGACACCGTTAAGGTTAAAGCGACTCAAGCGGCTCAAGACGGGCAAACTACGGAATCTCGTAAAGCGATTCAATCTGACATCGTTCGTTTGATTCAAGGTTTAGACAACATCGGTAATACGACTACTTATAATGGGCAAGCGTTATTGTCTGGTCAATTCACTAACAAAGAATTCCAAGTAGGGGCTTATTCTAACCAAAGCATTAAGGCTTCTATCGGCTCTACCACTTCCGATAAAATCGGTCAGGTTCGTATCGCTACAGGCGCGTTAATCACGGCTTCTGGGGATATTAGCTTGACTTTTAAACAAGTGGATGGCGTGAATGATGTAACTTTAGAGAGCGTAAAAGTCTCTAGTTCAGCAGGCACAGGGATTGGCGTGTTAGCAGAAGTGATTAACAAGAACTCTAACCGAACAGGCGTTAAAGCTTATGCGAGCGTTATCACCACGAGCGATGTGGCGGTCCAGTCAGGAAGTTTGAGTAATTTAACCTTAAATGGGATCCATTTGGGTAATATCGCAGATATTAAGAAAAACGACTCAGACGGAAGGTTAGTCGCAGCGATCAATGCGGTCACTTCAGAAACCGGCGTGGAAGCTTATACGGATCAAAAAGGGCGCTTGAATTTGCGCAGTATAGATGGTCGTGGGATTGAAATCAAAACCGACAGCGTCAGTAATGGGCCTAGTGCTTTAACGATGGTTAATGGCGGTCAGGATTTAACAAAAGGCTCTACAAACTATGGAAGGCTTTCTCTCACACGCTTAGACGCTAAGAGCATCAATGTCGTTTCAGCTTCTGACTCGCAACATTTAGGCTTCACAGCGATTGGTTTTGGGGAATCTCAAGTGGCAGAAACCACGGTGAATTTGCGCGATGTTACTGGGAATTTTAACGCTAATGTCAAATCAGCCAGTGGCGCGAACTATAACGCCGTCATCGCTAGCGGTAATCAAAGCTTGGGATCTGGGGTTACAACCTTAAGAGGCGCGATGGTGGTGATTGATATTGCCGAATCAGCGATGAAAATGTTGGATAAAGTCCGATCTGATTTAGGTTCTGTGCAAAATCAAATGATTAGCACCGTGAATAATATCAGCATCACTCAAGTGAATGTTAAAGCGGCTGAATCTCAAATCAGGGATGTGGATTTCGCTGAAGAGAGCGCGAATTTCAACAAAAACAACATTTTGGCGCAATCAGGTAGCTATGCGATGAGTCAAGCCAATACCGTTCAACAAAATATCTTAAGGCTTTTAACTTAGTTTTAAGAAAGGTGTTTGTATGGGGCTAACGCTTTAAGCGTTGGCTTTTCGCTTTCATTTTTGCTTCTTTTTTAATAAAATACTCTTTTTGATTCCTTTTTATTACAGGCGGTTATTGTGTTGGATAGTTTTGAGATTTTAAAGGCTTTAAAGAGCTTGGATTTATTGAAAAACGCCCCTGCTTGGTGGTGGCCTAACGCTTTGAAATTTGAAGCTCTACTAGGGGCGGTTTTAACGCAAAATACTAAATTTGAAGCCGTTTTGAAATCTTTAGAAAATCTAAAAAACGCTTTCATTTTAGAAAATGATGATGAGATCAATCTTAGAAAAATCGCTTCTATAGAGTTTTCAAAGCTTGCAGAGTGTGTCCGCCCTAGCGGGTTTTATAACCAAAAAGCCAAACGACTGATTGATTTGAGCAAGAATATTTTAAAAGACTTTCAAAGTTTTGAAAATTTTAAACAAGAAGTAACCAGAGAGTGGCTTTTAGACCAAAAGGGCGTTGGCAAAGAAAGCGCGGATGCGATTTTATGCTATGCGTGCGCTAAAGAAGTGATGATGGTGGATAAATACAGCTATCTTTTTTTAAAAAAAATAGGCATAGAGATAGAAGATTATGACGAATTGCAACATTTTTTTGAAAAAGGCGTTCAAGAGAATTTAAATTCCGCTTTAGCGCTTTATGAAAACACCATTCCTTTAGCGCAACTTTATGCGAGATTCCATGGAAAGATTGTGGAATTTTCCAAACAAAAATTGGAATTAAAACTTTGATTTTTAGATTTTTTTTAATTTTAAGCCTTTTAAAAGGCGTTTTACTGGCTAAAAAGGATTGGAATTTTTTCAAACCTTTAGAGCCTACTAAAAAATATTTTGGCTCTTTTAAAATCGGCTATCTTTACCAGCATGCAGAAACGACTAAAAGATCCCCCATCCGCCCTAAAAACCGCCCGCCTATTTTAATGGATAAAATTTACCATGACGCTTCTTTAGGCTTTCAAGCAGGGTTCGTTTTAAAAAAGAAAGCTTTATTAGGGGGGTATTTGGATGCAGGAATGGGCGATTCGTATTTCATGAGCGCTGGGCTAGTCGCTGGGGTTAGGCTTTTTAAGGGGTGGGTTATCCCTAAAATTGCATTAGGCTATCAGCTCCAAATTTTAGGGGCTAAGATTGATAAGTATCAATTCAATATCCAATCAGCGGTGGGGAGTGTGGGTTTGTTTTTCAATGCGGCTAAAAATTTTGGCTTGAGCATAGAAGCAAGGGGCGGTATCCCTTTTTATTTTATCCAAAGCAAATTTTCTAAGGCTTTTGGCACGCCACGATTGAATATTTATTCTATTGGTATCACTTTCACTTTTTATGATTTTACGAGATTTTTAGGGTAAAATATTCATTTTGAAAAATAACTATAGAGTATAAAAACCATAATCAGACAAACCTTTAAGGATTTATGATGATTTTCATTGATGCATGTTTTAGAAAGGAAACACCTTATACGCCTATTTGGATGATGAGGCAAGCGGGGCGTTACCTTAGCGAATACCAAGAGAGCCGAAAGAAAGCGGGGAGTTTCTTGGAATTGTGTAAAAATAGCGATTTAGCCACAGAAGTTACCTTACAGCCGGTAGAGATTTTGGGCGTGGATGCGGCTATTTTGTTTAGCGATATTTTAGTAGTGCCTTTGGAAATGGGCTTGAATTTGGAGTTTATCCCCAAAAAGGGACCGCATTTTTTAGAGACGATTACAGATTTAAAAAGCGTGGAAAGCCTAAAAGTAGGGGCTTATAAACAACTAAACTATGTCTATGATACGATTTCTCAAACGCGCCAAAAGCTTTCTAAAGAGAAAGCGTTAATCGGTTTTTGCGGATCGCCTTGGACTTTAGCGACTTACATGATAGAAGGTGAGGGGAGCAAATCGTATGCCAAAAGCAAGAAAATGCTCTATAGCGAGCCTGAAGTTTTAAAAGCGCTTTTAGAAAAATTAAGCCTTGAATTGATAGAGTATTTGAGCCTTCAAATCCAAGCAGGGGTCAATGCAGTGATGATCTTTGACTCATGGGCTAGCGCTTTAGAAAAAGAAGCGTATTTGAAATTCAGTTGGGATTATTTGAAAAAAATCTCTAAAGAGCTTAAAAAACGCTATGCGCATATCCCGGTTATCCTTTTCCCTAAAGGCATTGGCGCTTATTTGGATAGCATAGACGGGGAATTTGATGTGTTTGGCGTGGATTGGGGCACGCCTTTAGAGGTGGCAAAAAAGATTTTAGGCGATAAGTATGTTTTGCAAGGGAATTTAGAACCCACCCGCCTTTATGATAAAAACGCTTTAGAAGAAGGGGTTGAAAGGATTCTAAAAGTCATGGGCAATCAAGGGCATATTTTTAATTTAGGGCATGGGATGTTACCGGATTTACCCAGAGAAAACGCAAAATATTTAGTGCAATTAGTGCATGCTAAAACCAGGCGATAGGGGGGATTGATGAAAACTATTATAAGATATGTTAGTTTATGGGGCTTGTGTGCGGCTTTAACTCTAGCGCAAACCCCCTCTAAAACCCCAGATGAAATCAAGCAAATCCTTAACAATTATAGCCACAAGAATTTAAAACTCATTGATCCGCCGACAAGTTCTTTAGAAGCGACACCGAGTTTTTTATCCTCGCCTAAAGAAACAGCGACCACGATCAATCAAGAGATCGCTAAATACCATGAAAAAAGCGATAAAGCCGCTTTGGGGCTTTATGAATTGCTAAAAGGAGCTACCACTAATCTCAGTTTGCAAGCGCAAGAACTCAGTGTCAAGCAAGCGATGAAGAACCACACCATCGCCAAAGCGATGTTTTTGCCCACTTTGAACGCGAGTTATAATTTTAAAAATGAAGCTAGGGATACTCCAGAATATAAGCATTATAACACCCAACAACTCCAAGCTCAAGTCACATTGAATGTGTTTAATGGCTTTAGCAATGTGAATAATGTCAAAGAAAAGTCTGCGACTTACCGCTCCACTGTGGCTAATTTAGAATATAGCCGCCAGAGCGTGTATTTGCAAGTGGTGCAACAATACTACGAGTATTTTAACAACCTCGCTCGCATGATTGCTTTGCAAAAGAAGTTGGAACAAATCAAAACAGACATTAAAAGGGTTACCAAGCTCTATGACAAAGGGCTAACCACGATTGATGATTTGCAAAGCTTAAAAGCGCAAGGGAATCTGAGCGAATACGATATTTTAGACATGCAATTTGCTTTGGAGCAAAACCGCTTGACTTTAGAATACCTCACCAATCTCAGTGTGAAAAATTTGAAAAAGACCACGATTGATGCGCCTAATTTGCAATTGAGAGAAAGGCAAGATTTAGTCTCTTTAAGGGAGCAGATTTCCGCACTCAGATACCAAAACAAACAACTCAATTATTACCCCAAAATAGATGTGTTTGACTCATGGCTTTTTTGGATCCAAAAACCCGCTTATGCCACAGGGCGTTTTGGGAATTTCTACCCCGGTCAGCAAAATACGGCTGGGGTTACTGCGACTTTGAATATTTTTGATGATATAGGGTTGAGTTTGCAAAAACAATCCATCATGTTAGGCCAATTAGCGAATGAAAAGAATTTAGCGTATAAAAAATTAGAGCAAGAAAAAGACGAACAGCTTTACAGGAAGTCGCTTGATATTGCCAGAGCCAAGATTGAATCTTCCAAGGCCAGTTTGGATGCGGCTAATCTTTCTTTTGCCAATATTAAAAGGAAATACGACGCTAATTTAGTGGATTTCACCACCTATTTAAGAGGCTTAACCACGCGCTTTGATGCAGAAGTGGCTTACAATTTAGCGCTCAACAATTATGAAGTGCAAAAAGCCAATTACATTTTCAACAGCGGGCATAAAATAGACGACTATGTGCATTAAGGGATAAAAATGATACGAAAAATTTTAATAGGACTTTTTTTGAGTTTTTTGAGCATGGAAGCTGGCGAAAAAGTGTATGCGATTTTCAACGTGAAAGCGATACAAGATTCCAAACTCACCTTAGACAGCACAGGGATTGTGGATAGCATTAAGGTTACTGAGGGGAGCGTGGTCAAAAAGGGCGATGTTTTGTTGCTTTTGTATAATCAAGACAAACAGGCTCAGAGCGATTCTACCGAACAACAACTCATTTTCGCTAAAAAGCAATACCAACGATACAGCAAAATTGGGGGCGCTGTGGATAAAAACACTCTAGAGAGTTATGAGTTCAATTATAGGCGCTTGGAATCAGATTACGCTTATTCTATTGCGGTATTGAATAAAACCATTTTAAGAGCCCCTTTTGATGGCGTGATAGCGAGCAAAAACATTCAGGTGGGCGAGGGGGTGAGCGCGAATAACACGGTGTTATTGAGATTAGTCAGCCATGCTAGGAAATTGGTTATTGAATTTGATTCTAAATATATTAATGCAGTCAAAGTGGGGGACACTTACACTTATTCTATAGACGGGGATTCTAACCAGCATGAAGCTAAAATCACTAAGATTTACCCCACGGTTGATGAAAACACCAGAAAAGTGAGCGCTGAAGCCCTTTTGTCTAAGCCTATGGCAGTGGGGCTTTTTGGCGATGGGTTTATCCAAACGAAATAATAGGATATTTTGATGTATAAAACAGCGATTAATCGTCCTATTACGACCTTGATGTTTGCTTTGGCGATTGTCTTTTTTGGGACTATGGGTTTTAAAAAATTGAGCGTGGCGCTTTTCCCTAAAATTGATCTGCCTACAGTGGTGGTTACTACGACTTATCCTGGGGCTAGCGCTGAAATCATAGAGAGTAAGGTAACCGATAAGATTGAAGAAGCGGTGATGGGGATTGATGGGATCAAAAAGGTTACTTCTACGAGTTCTAAAAATGTGAGTATCGTCGTCATTGAATTTGAGTTAGAAAAACCTAATGAAGAAGCCTTAAACGATGTGGTTAATAAAATTTCTTCGGTGCGTTTTGATGATTCTAACATTAAAAAACCCTCTATCAATAAATTTGATACCGACAGCCAAGCCATTATTTCATTGTTTGTGAGCAGTTCAAGCGTGCCGGCTACAACCCTTAATGACTACGCTAAAAACACCATTAAGCCCATGCTCCAAAAAATCAATGGGGTAGGGGGCGTGCAGCTCAACGGCTTTAGGGAGCGCCAGATTAGGATTTATGCAGATCCCACTTTGATGAATAAATACAACCTGACTTATGCGGATCTTTTCAGCACGCTTAAAGCGGAGAATGTGGAAATTGATGGGGGGCGCATTGTCAATAGCCAAAGGGAATTGTCTATTTTGATTAATGCGAATAGTTATAGCGTTGCGGATGTAGAAAAGATCCAAGTGGGTAATCATGTGCGTCTTGGCGATATTGCAAAAATTGAAATCGGTTTGGAAGAAGACAACACTTTTGCGAGCTTTAAAGACAAACCCGGTGTGATTTTAGAAATCCAAAAGATTGCCGGAGCGAATGAAATTGAAATCGTGGATAGGGTGTATGAAGCTTTAAAACACATTCAAGCCATTAGCCCTAGCTATGAAATCAGACCCTTTTTAGACACCACGAGCTATATCCGCACCTCTATTGAAGACGTGAAATTTGACCTAGTCTTAGGGGCGATTTTAGCGGTTTTAGTGGTGTTTGCGTTCTTGCGTAACGGCACGATCACCCTTGTTTCAGCGATCTCTATCCCTATTTCTATCATGGGGACTTTTGCGCTCATCCAATGGATGGGTTTTTCATTAAACATGCTCACCATGGTGGCTTTAACGCTAGCGATAGGGATCATCATTGATGATGCGATCGTGGTGATTGAAAACATCCATAAAAAGCTAGAAATGGGCATGAGCAAACGAAAAGCGAGCTATGAGGGGGTGAGGGAAATTGGTTTTGCTCTAGTGGCGATTTCAGCGATGCTACTCTCTGTGTTTGTGCCTATAGGGAACATGAAAGGCATTATTGGGCGCTTTTTCCAAAGCTTTGGGATCACGGTGGCTTTAGCGATCGCTCTATCGTATGTGGTGGTCGTTACGATTATCCCCATGGTAAGCTCAGTCGTGGTCAATCCCAGGCATTCTCGTTTTTATGTGTGGAGTGAGCCTTTTTTTAAGGCTTTAGAGTCTCGTTATACCAAGTTGCTCCAATGGGTATTAAACCACAAGCTCATTATCTCTATAGCGGTGGTTTTGGTGTTTGTGGGTTCGCTTTTTGTGGCTTCTAAATTGGGTATGGAGTTCATGCTGAAAGAAGATAGGGGGAGGTTTTTAGTGTGGCTTAAGGCTAAACCGGGCGTGAGCATAGATTACATGACACAAAAGAGTAAGATCTTTCAAAAAGCGATTGAAAAACATGCTGAAGTGGAATTCACCACCTTGCAAGTGGGTTATGGCACCACGCAAAACCCTTTTAAGGCTAAGATTTTTGTGCAACTCAAGCCTTTAAAAGAGCGTAAAAAAGAGAATCAATTGGGGCAATTTGAGTTGATGAGCGCTTTAAGGAAGGAATTAAAAAGCATGCCTGAAGCTAAAGGTTTAGATACTATTAATCTTTCTGAAGTCTCGCTTTTAGGTGGCGGTGGGGATAGTTCGCCCTTCCAAACTTTTGTGTTTTCCCATTCTCAAGAAGCGGTGGATAAAAGCGTGGCGAATTTGAAAAAATTCTTATTGGAAAGCCCTGAATTAAAAGGCAAAATTGAAGGCTATCATACGAGCACGAGCGAATCGCAACCGCAATTGCAACTCAAAATCTTAAGACAAAACGCCAACAAATACGGCGTGAGCGCTCAAACCATTGGAGCAGTGGTGAGCTCTGCTTTCTCTGGGACTTCTCAAGCGAGCGTGTTCAAAGAAGATGGTAAAGAATACGACATGATCATTAGAGTGCCTGATGACAAGCGCGTTTCTGTAGAAGACATCAAACGCTTGCAAGTGCGTAACAAATACGATAAATTGATGTTTTTAGACGCTTTAGTGGAAATCACAGAAACTAAAAGCCCGTCCAGTATTTCTCGTTATAACCGCCAACGCAGCGTTACGGTGCTCGCTCAACCTAAAGCGGGTATCTCTTTAGGGGAAATTTTAACGCAAGTGAGTAAAAACACTAAAGAATGGCTGGTTGAAGGGGCGAATTACAGATTCACCGGTGAAGCGGATAACGCTAAAGAGACTAATGGGGAGTTTTTGATCGCTCTAGCGACAGCGTTTGTGTTGATTTATATGATTTTAGCGGCGTTGTATGAGTCCATTTTAGAGCCTTTTATCATCATGGTTACCATGCCTTTAAGCTTTTCAGGGGCGTTTTTTGCTCTAGGTTTAGTGCATCAGCCTTTGAGCATGTTCTCTATGATAGGCTTGATTTTGCTCATTGGTATGGTGGGTAAAAACGCCACGCTTTTAATTGATGTGGCGAATGAAGAGCGTAAAAAAGGTTTGAATATCCAAGAAGCTATTTTATTTGCCGGCAAAACCCGTTTAAGACCGATTTTAATGACGACCATTGCGATGGTTTGCGGCATGTTGCCTTTAGCGTTGGCGAGTGGGGATGGAGCGGCGATGAAATCCCCTATAGGGATTGCGATGAGTGGGGGCTTAATGATTTCTATGGTGTTAAGCTTACTCATTGTGCCGGTGTTTTATCGTTTGCTCGCTCCCATAGACGATAAAATCAAGCGGTTTTATCAAAACCAAAAAACTTTAGAATGAAAAAGATTGTTTTCATTTTAGCTTTATGGGTGGGTTTGTCAGGGGCGTTTGAGCCTAAAAAAAGTCATATTTATTTTGGGGCTATGGTGGGTTTAGCCCCCATTAAAATAACCCCAAAACCGGCTAGTGATTCTTCTTATACGGCTTTTTTATGGGGGGCTAAAGGGGGGTATCAATTCGCTTTTTTTAAAGCTCTAGCACTAAGGGGTGAATTTTTCTACCTTATGGCAATCAAACCCACCGCACTGCACACGATTAACACTTCTTTATTGAGCTTAAATATTGATGTGTTGAGCGATTTTTACACTTACAAAAAATACAGCTTTGGGGTGTATGGGGGGCTTGGGATAGGGTATTTTTATCAAAGCAACCATTTAGGCATGAAAAATAGTTCGTTTATGGGTTATAACGGCTTGTTTAATGTGGGGCTTGGTAGCACAATCGATCGCCACCACCGCGTAGAGCTTGGGGCTAAGATCCCTTTTTCAAACACCAGAAATTCTTTTAAAAATTCTTATTTTTTAGAGAGCGTTTTTATCCATGCGGCTTATAGCTATATGTTTTAAGAGAGAATAAAAAATAGCCTATTGGTGGTCGTTATCAATAAGATAAGATCCTTAATGATATAAGGAGATCGTGCCGTTTTTAATTAAATTGTATAATGGATAGCATCAAAAAATATAACAACGAGTATGATCACATGAAAGGGTTCAAAATATGACTTATAGAAGTAGCAAAACAGATTTAAAGAATGAACGCTTTAGTAAAAACCGCTCTTTTAAGGGCATTAAAAAGAAAATCGCTAAAAAATATACAATCAAAAACTCGCCTTTGACAATTTACTCCTTAAAAACGCATTCAAATCTTTCTCTATCCATTAATAAAAAAATCTTCTTAGGGCTTGGGTTTGTTTCGGCTTTGAGCGCTGAAGATTATAATAGTTCGGTGTATTGGCTCAACAGCGTGAATGAAAACAATAACAACAAATCCTACTATATCAGCCCTTTACGCACTTGGGCTGGGGGGAATAGGAGTTTTACGCAAAATTATAACAATAGTCAATTATACATAGGGACAAAAAACGCTTCCGCAACGCCTAATAATTCTTCTGTGTGGTTTGGGGAAAAGGGCTATGTAGGTTTTATTACAGGGGTTTTTAAGGCAAAAGACATTTTTATCACAGGGGCTGTTGGCTCAGGTAATGAGTGGAAAACCGGTGGGGGGGCGATACTGGTTTTTGAAAGCTCAAACGAACTAAACACTAATGGGGCTTATTTTCAAAATAACAGAGCCGGGACACAAACTTCTTGGATCAATTTGATTTCCAATCATAGCGTGCATTTGACAAACACGGATTTTGGCAACCAAACCCCTAATGGAGGCTTTAATGCTATGGGGCGAAAGATTACTTATAATGGTGGGATTGTCAATGGCGGGAATTTTGGCTTTGATAACGTGGATAGCAACGGCGCAACCACCATTAGCGGGGTAACTTTCAATAATAATGGCGCGCTCACTTATAAGGGTGGGAATGGTATTGGGGGGAGCATCACTTTCACTAACTCTAATATCAATCATTACAAGCTCAATCTTAACGCTAATAGCGTTACCTTTAATAACAGCATTTTAGGGAGTATGCCTAATGGCAACACTAATACTATAGGGAATGCCTATATTCTTAATGCAAATAATATTACTTTTAATAATTTGACCTTCAATGGGGGGTGGTTCGTTTTTAATAGACCTGATGCTCATGTTAATTTTCAAGGCACAACCACGATCAATAACCCCACTTCACCCTTTGTCAATATGACCGGTAAGGTTACTATTAATCCTAATGCGATTTTTAACATTCAAAATTACACGCCTAGTATAGGGAGTGCTTACACGCTCTTTAGCATGAAAAATGGCTCTATCGCTTATAATGATGTGGGTAATTTATGGAATATCATCAGACTTAAAAACACGCAAGCCACAAAAGACAACAGCAAAAACGCCACTTCCAATAATAACACCCACACTTACTATGTAACCTACAATTTAGGCGGCACGCTCTATAATTTCAGACAAATTTTTAGCCCTAATTCTATTGTTTTACAATCCGTCTATTATGGCACGAACAATATTTATTACACCAATAGCGTGAATATCCATGACAATGTCTTTAATTTAAAAAATATTAACGATGATAGGGCTGATACGATTTTTTATCTTAACGGCTTGAACACTTGGAATTACACTAATGCGAGATTTGCGCAAACCTATGGCGGGAAAAATAGCGCTTTAGTCTTTAACGCTACGACTCCTTGGGCTAATGGCAGTATCCCTAAATCTAACAGCACGGTGCGTTTTGGGGGGTATGAGGGAGTCAATTGGGGGAAAACAGGCTATATCACCGGCACTTTCACAGCCGATAGGGTTTATATCACCGGTAACATGATGTCTGGTAACGGCGCTCAAACCGGTGGGGGGGCGACTTTGAATTTTGTGGGCGCAACTGAAATTAATATCGCTGGGGCTGATTTTAAAAACCTAAAAACCACTTCACAAAACTCTTACATGACTTTTATCGCTTTAGGGGATAGCTCTGGGAGCGGCAAGATCAATGTTTCTCAGTCTGATTTTTACGATTGGACGGGTGGGGGGTATGATTTTACCGGTAATGGCGCTTTTGATAGCGTGAATTTCAACAAGGCTTATTACAAATTTCAAGGCGCTGAAAATTCTTACCATTTTAAAAACACGAATTTTTTAGCAGGGAATTTTAAGTTTCAAGGCAAGACCACCATTGAAAAATCCGTTTTAGATGACGCTTCTTACACTTTTGAGGGCACGAATAACACCTTTAATGAAGACAAATTTAATAGCGGTTCGTTTAATTTCAACCACGCAGAGCAAACAAACGCTTTTAATAACAACTCGTTTAATGGCGGATCGTTTAGTTTTAACGCTAAGCAAGTGGATTTTAGTGGGAACTCGTTCAATGGGGGCGTGTTTAATTTCAATAATACCCCTAAAGTCAGTTTTACTGATGACACTTTCAATGCGAATAACCAATTTAAAATAAACGGCGCTCAAACGGATTTTACTTTCAATAAGGGCGTTGTTTTCAACATGCAAGGGCTTTTGAACAGCTTAAGCGTAGGCACGACTTATCAATTGCTTAACGCTAAAAGCGTGGATTATAAAAATAATAATAACGCTTTGTATCAAATGTTGCGCTGGACGAGTGGGGAAAACCCTAGCGGTAAATTAGTGGATGAAAATAAAACCACGCCAAGCAGCGCTAAGATTTATAATGTCCAATTCATTGATAACGGCTTGACTTACTACATCAAAGAAAATTTTAATAACGGGATCACGCTCACTCGTTTATGCACTCTAGGCTATACGCATTGCGTGAGTATCAATAATGATGTATTCCATCTTAAAAATATCAATAACAACGCCAGTAACACCGTGTTCTATCTCAACGGCATGACGACTTGGAAGATCGCTGGCACAGGCGTTTTCACGCAAGATTATAGCGGTGCTAACAGCGTTTTAGTGTTCAACCAGACCACCCCTTTTCTTGCTGGGGCGAATCCCACTTCTAATAGCGTGGTGAGTTTTGGGAAAACTTCAGGGGCTGAATGGGGGTTAGTGGGCTATATTCAAGGCGTTTTTAAAGCCAATCAAATTGATATTACCGGCACGATTCGCTCCGGTAACGGCGCTCAAACCGGTGGGGGGGCGACTTTAGTGTTTAACGCTGAAAAGCGTTTGAATATCGCTAACGCTAATTTGAATAACGATAAAGCCGGTTTGCAAGATTCATGGATGAATTTCATTGTCAATAACGGCAACTTGAATGTAACAAACGCCAATTTTAGCAACCAAACCCCGCATGGGGGCTTTAACCTTAAGGCCAATAACATTACTTGGGATAAAGGCTCTGTGAATGGAGGGGGGAATTTTGGCGTGGATAACGCTAGTGCTAACGGAAATGCTGTGATTAAGAATGTTAATTTTAGCGATAACGGCACCTTGATTTATAAAGGGGGTGAAAACAGCGCCGGAAATTCTTTAACTTTAGAAAACAACACCTTCAATTCTTATAATATCAACGCCAGAGTGCAAAACCTTATTTTCAACAACAACTCGTTTAATGGTGGCAGCTATTCGTTTAATGACACTAAAAACACCACTTTTAAAGGCATAAACACGCTCATTAACAGCGATCCTTTCAGCCGCCTTAAAGGATCAGTTTCTATTGAAAATGATAGTATTTTTAATATTGAAAGGAATTTGACCGATAAAACCACTTACACGCTTTTAAGCGGGGATAGCATCAAATACAATAACCAAGCTTTAGCGGATAATGCTTTTTCGCAAAATTTATGGAATTTGATCCATTATGGTGGCGAGAGAGGGACTTTATTAAGGACGGAGAAAAACACTTATTTTGTGCAATTCACCCAAAGCAACGGCCAAAAATTTGTTTTTGAAGAAACTTTTAATCCTGGCTCTATCACCTATAAATATTTTACTATCCATTCTTCACTTTTTCACACAGACGCTGATTCTAAGGATATTTGGAGTCAGGTGAGGAAGCAATTTGATTTCATTCCAGGAAAAACCCCCGTGTGCGTTGGGGTGTGCTATATCGCGCCTTATAAAAATCAAAACCTTATCGGCTCTAGCGCTTTTGCATGGTCGCTGAATTTTGGGGCTACAGTGGTGGGGACTTTGCTTTTAGGGAGCGCGCAAGAAAAAGCCAATAACAATGGCGGATCGATCTGGTTTGGTAAGAATAATTTGTTGTATTTGCATGGCAATTTCAACGCGACTAATATCTTTTTAACGAATAACTTTAATGTCGGCAACCCTAACGCCGGCGGTGGGGCAACGATCAATTTTAACGCTGATGAAACCTTGAGCGCTGACGGGTTGAATTACACGAATTTCCAAACCGTGGCTTTAGGCTTACAAACTAGTGCGAGCCAGCATTCATGGGCGAATTTTAATTCCAGGCTTTCTATGGAAATTAAAAACTCTAATTTTAGGGATTTCACATGGGGAGGCTTTAATTTTAACTCAGGGCGTATCGCTTTTGAAAACACCACTTTTAGCGGTTGGACTAATATTAACGGAGCGACTGAAAGCGGCTCTTCGTATGTGAACATGGTTGCAAATACGGATTTGATTTTCACTGATTCTATTTTAGGAGGGGGCATTCGCTATGATTTGAAAGCTAATAATATTATTTTCAATAACTCTCAAATAGTCATTGATGTGTCTAAAAATGTGAATCAGTCTTCATTGAATGGGAATGTTACTTTCAATCATTCCAGGCTTTCAGTCAAGCCCAACGCTGCTATTAATATTGGGGGTAGCCAAACCCAAACGACTTTAGAAAACGCTTCAAGCCTTTCTTTTTACAACAACAGCGTAGCGAATTTTAACGGCACGACCACTTTTAAGGGTATATCTTATTTGAATTTGAACCCTAACGCTCAATTAAGTTTCAATCAAGCGAATTTCAATAACGCTAATGTAACCTTTTATGGCATCCCGCTATTTGGCAAAACGCCTGATTTTGGCAACTCCACACGCCTGATTAATTTCAAAGGGAATACAAATTTCAATCAAGCGACACTCAATTTAAGGGCTAAAAATATCCACATCAATTTCCAAGGCGCTTCTACTTTTGAAAATAACTCTACGATGAATTTGGCTGAAAGTTCTCAAGCGAGTTTTAATACGCTTAGCGTAGAGGGGGAAACGAATTTCAACCTCAATAACTCAAGCTTGTTGAATTTCAATGGCGATAGCGTTTTTAACGCTCCTGTGAGTTTTTACGCTAATAATTCTCAAATTTCTTTCACTAAATTAGCGACCTTTAATGCAGACGCTTCATTTGATTTAAGCAACAACAGCACCCTGAATTTTCAAAGCGTTCTTTTAAACAGCGCTCTAAACCTTTTAGGCAATGGCACTAACGCTCTAGCTATTAATGCAAGCGGGAATTTCAGCTTTGGATCTCAAGGCGTTTTGAATCTGTCTAATGTGAATTTGTTTGATGCAAAAAACAAGCCCTTAGTTTATAATATTTTACAAGCTCAAAATATTCAGGGTTTGATGGGGAATAACGGCTATGAGAAGATCCGTTTTTATGGCATACAGATTGACAAGGCTGACTACTCGTTTAATAACGGCGTTCATTCTTGGAGTTTTATTAACCCGCTCAACACGACTGAAACCATTACTGAAACCTTGTATAACAACCGCTTGAAAGTGCAGATCTCTCAAAACGGCGTTTCTAATAATGCGATGTTCAATCTCGCTCCCAACTTGTATGATTACCAACAAAACCCTTATGATGAAAGCTCTAATTCCTATAATTACACAAGCGATAAGGCTGGCACTTATTATTTGAGTAGCAGTATCAAAGGCTTTGGTAAGAATAATGAGATACCCGGGACTTATAACGCGCAAAACCAACCCTTACAAGCCTTACACATCTATAATCAGGCTATCACCAAACAGGATTTAAGCGTGATCGCTAATTTAGGTAAGGAATTTTTGCCTAAAGTGGCTAAGCTTATCGCTTCAGGGGCTTTAGACAATCTCAATCTCAATAGCCCGGATAGCTTTGAAACGATTTTTGGTATCTTAAAAGAATATGGCATTACTTTAAACCAAGCGAATTGGAAGAGTTTATTGAAGATCATCAATAATTTTTCTAACACGACTAATTATCATTTTTCTCAAGGCAATCTCGTTGTAGGAGCGATCAAAGAAGGGCAAACGAACACGAATAGCGTGGTGTGGTTTGGAGGCGATGGCTATAAAGAGCCATGCGCAGTTGGGGACAACACTTGCCAGATGTTTAGGCAGACTAATTTAGGGCAATTGCTCCATTCTAGCGCGCCTTATTTAGGCTATATTAACGCTAATTTTAAGGCTAAAAACATTTACATTACCGGAACCATCGGCAGCGGGAACGCTTGGGGGAGCGGAGGGAGCACGAATGTGTCTTTTGAAAGCGACACTAATTTGGTGCTTAATCAAGCCAATATTGACGCTCAAGGGACCGATAAAATCTTTTCTTACTTGGGGAAAGAGGGCGTTGATAAGCTTTTTGGGGAAAAGGGCTTGGGGAATATCCTTTCTAACATGGTTTATGAAGAGAGTTTGAATAACAACGCTATCCCTAAAGATTTAGCCAACATGATCCCTAAAGATTTTGGCTCTAAAACTTTAAGCTCCTTGCTTGGCCCTGATGAAGTGAGTAGCCTTTTAGGCGTGAGCGCTTTTAAAAACGCGATCATGGAAATTTTAAATTCTAAAACGGTGGGCGATGTTTTTGGCGAGAACGGGCTTTTAAACGCGCTAGATCCTATAAAAAGAAAAGAAATTGATCGGATGCTCTTAGAACAAATCCAAGCCCATGCTTCAGGGTTTGAAAAATTCATCGTTAAAACTTTAGGGATTCAAAATGTAGAGAATTTCATCAATACTTGGTATGGCAAGCAAAGTTTGAGTTCTTTTGCCAATAATTTTGTGCCTGGAGGCTTGAATCAAGCTCTTGATAAAATAGGTTCTAGCTCTGATGCCAAAGACTTACAGAGTTTCTTGGATAAAACGACTTTTGGGGATATTCTCAATCAAATGATCAATCAAGCCCCCTTGATCAATAAGCTCATTTCTTGGCTCGGCCCACAGGATTTAAGCGTGTTAGTCAATATCGCTCTAAATAGCATCACTAACCCTAGTAAGGAATTATTGGGCGCGATTTCTGGCATGGGTCAAAAAGTGCTGAACGATTTGCTAGGCGAAGGCGTAGTGAATAAAATCATGAGCAATCAAGTCTTAGGGCAAATGATTAATAAAATCATCGCCGATAAGGGCTTTGGCGGCGTTTATCATCAAGGTTTGGGATCCATACTGCCTAAATCCTTACAAGATGAGTTGAAACAATTGGGCTTTGGAACTTTACTAGGCTCTAGAGGATTACACAATCTCTGGCAAAAAGGGAATTTCAATTTCGTGGCTAAAAACCATGTGTTTGTGAATAACAGCTCGTTTAGTAACGCCACAGGGGGGGAATTGAATTTTGTAGCGGGCAAGTCCATTATCTTTAACGGGAAAAACACCATTAATTTCACGCAATATCAGGGCAGGCTTTCTTTTGTATCTCAAGATTTTTCTAACATTTCACTAGATACCTTAAACGCTACCAATGGTTTAATGCTTAACGCGCCACGAAACGATATTAGCGTTCAAAAAGGTCAGATTTGCGTGAATGTCTTAAATTGCATGAGCGAGAAAAAAACTAATTCTTCAACTTCAAGCACTCCAACCGATGAAACTTTAGAAGTGAATGCTAATAATTTCGCTTTTTTAGGAACCATTAAAGCGAATGGCTTAGTGGATTTTTCAAAAGTCTTACAAAATACCACGATCGGGACTTTGGATTTAGAGCCAAACGCTACTTTTAAAGCGAATAATTTGATCGTGAATAACGCTTTTAACAACAACTCTAATTACAGGGCTGATATTAGCGGTAATCTCAATGTGGTAAAAGGAGCGGCTCTCAGCACGAATGAAAATGGTTTGAATGTTGGGGGGAATTTTAAGAGCGAAGGGTCATTAATCTTTAATCTTAATAACCCCACCCATCAAACGATTATTAATGTAACTCGCACTTCTACGATCATGTCTTATAACAATCAGGCTTTAATCCATTTTAACACTCAAAAGCAAGGTGCTTACACGCTTATCAACGCTAAACGCATGGTTTATGGCTATGATAATCAAACGATTCTTGGAGGGAGCTTGAGCGATTACCTCAAGCTTTACACTCTCATTGATTTTAACGGCAAACGCATGCAATTAAAGGGCGATTCACTAAGCTATGACAACCAACCGGTCAATATTAAAGATGGGGGTCTTGTGGTGAGCTTTAAAGACAATCAAGGGCAAATGGTGTATTCATCTATCCTTTATGATAAAGTTCAAGTTAGCGTCTCGGATAAACCCATGGATATTCATGCCCCTAGTTTGGAGTATTACATTAAATACATTCAAGGCAGCGCTGGTTTGAATGCGATCAAATCCGCGGGCAATAATTCTATCATGTGGCTGAATGAGCTTTTTGTGGCTAAGGGGGGTAATCCCTTGTTTGCACCTTATTATTTGCAAGACACGCCCACCAAACACATTGTGACTTTAATGAAAGATATTACCAGCGCTTTAGGCATGCTTTCTAAACCCAATCTTAAAAACAATTCCACCGATGCTTTACAGCTCAGCACTTACACGCAACAAATGAGCCGTTTAGCCAAGCTTTCTAATTTCGCTTCTTTTGACTCAACGGATTTTAGCGAACGCTTGAGCAGTCTCAAAAACCAAAGATTTGCTGACGCTACCCCTAATGCGATGGATGTGATTTTAAAATACTCTCAAAGGGATAAATTGAAAAACAACCTTTGGGCGACCGGTGTTGGGGGCGTGAGCTTTGTGGAAAATGGCACAGGAACGCTCTATGGTGTCAATGTGGGCTATGATCGCTTTGTTAGAGGGGTAATTGTTGGAGGGTATGCGGCTTATGGGTATAGCGGGTTTTATGAGCGCATCACTAATTCTAAATCCGATAATGTGGATGTGGGCTTGTATGCGAGGGCTTTCATTAAAAAGAGCGAGCTGACCTTTAGCGTTAATGAAACTTGGGGGGCTAATAAAACCCAAATCAGTTCCGCCGACACTTTACTCTCTATGATCAATCAGTCTTATAAATACAACACATGGACGACGAACGCGAGAGTTAATTACGGGTATGATTTCATGTTTAAAAACAAAAGCATCATCTTAAAACCTCAAATTGGTTTAAGGTATTACTATATTGGCATGACTGGTTTAGATGGAGTGATGAATAACGCGCTTTATAACCAGTTTAAAGCGAACGCCGATCCGTCTAAAAAATCCGTTTTAACGATTGATCTTGCTTTGGAGAACCGCCATTATTTCAGCACAAACTCTTATTTTTATGCGATTGGCGGCTTTGGTAAAGACTTATTAGTTAATTCTATGGGGGATAAATTGGTGCGTTTTATTGGTAACAACACTTTGAGTTACAGGAAAGGCGAGCTTTATAACACTTTTGCGAGCATCACTACAGGCGGGGAAGTGAGGTTGTTTAAAAGCTTTTATGCGAATGCTGGGGTGGGGGCTAGGTTTGGATTGGACTACAAAATGATCAATATCACCGGAAACATTGGAATGCGTTTAGCGTTTTAAGGGGGTGCTAGGGCTTACCCAAAATAAGCACTTTTAAGATTAATGGGGCTGGTGGGATTAAGGGTTTAACGCATGCGTTCTTTTGGTGTTAGTAACATGCGATTAGCGCTTAGTAAAAATAAAATAATGCCACCAATAATGAAAAATGTTGAAGTTGCTAAAACCAGTATAGTATCAATCCCTTGAAAAGCTTTGATTAGAAGTTGATTAAGGTAGTAAAAAATAGATGTTTTGATAAATAATTGACCAATATTAGGTAGGTATTCTAAAGGAACAAAAACATTACAAGACATTAGCGCATAGAGATTGATGATATTACAAAATCCTAAGATGCTTTGTTCGTTTTGAAAAATTCTAGCTACAAAAATGGCCAAGCAAAAACAAAACAATGCACTTGAAAAAACACTAACAAACCCCAAAATAAGCGCTTTAAAATTAAGAATAGTGATGATATTGAGCATATAAAAAGAGAGAACAATAAAGATAAAAGCATATAGGATTACAACGATTAGTCTTGAAGCGATTAATGCTAGAGTTATTTGTTTGAAAGTTGCTGGTGATAGCATGTAGAACAAGAATATATTATGCGATCTAGAGCTTGTTATAGTTTGAGTGAGACCAAAGATCGCGCTAGAAATAATAAGAAGTCCCATTAGACCTATAATGTTATTAAAGTAAAAAATTTCAGTGGTATTTTTTGAAAAAACAAAAATTAGTAATAGAAGCATTAAAATAGGATAAATAAAAGTCCAAAATAACGCACTTGTATTGGTGAGATAAGATTTGATTTCAAGTTTTAGGATAGATAGAATTGCTCCCACTAAATATCCTTTAGTAATGCTAATAAGTCTTTTGTGGTTGGTTTTTCTTTAAAGTTAAAAGTTTTAGCTACAGATTTTAATATAGAATTTAAAGGTTTGTATTGAGCAATGTTGCCATTCTTAAGGAACAATACCCATTCGCAACTATCTAAGACAATAGGATCATGAGTGGCGATGATACTTGTAAGTTGTTGGGTGTTGCGCAAGCTTATGAGATTTGATAGTCTTATAAGAGCGTTTTGCTCTAAACTAGTTTCTGGTTCATCCATAATAATTAATTGGGGGTGGTGGCTAAGAGCTAAGTCAATCTTTAAGCGCTGTTTTTGTCCATCGCTTAGGTGTTCGTAGGTTTTATTCAAAAGATTTTTTTCAAATAGATTTGGAGTGCAGTTTTTGTGAAAAAATTGATAGAATTTAAAAAGGTCGTTTGCGTTTAATCCAGGTGGGTAGTTGAATAGGTTAGAGACAACTCCCAATTGCTTGCGTTGTGGTATAACATTGTCGTGGTATGGAATATTATTGTTTTGTGCTTTAAAATTATAGTCTGATCTAATGCCTAGAATAGTGTTGATAAGCGTTGATTTTCCAGCACCATTTGTGCCAATAATGGCTGTACTAGTATGACTTTTAAATGAAAAATCTTGTATATTTAAAGCGTTTTTAAACATGGTTTTTGGGTGTATGCTGATGTTAGAAATCATAAAATCCCCTTATTAGACAATGATTTAAAATCCCATTTAAAGTTATTATATTCAAATGATGGTTTTATTGAGTGCAGTATTACTAAAAAAATAACTGATATTTGTTAAAACAAGCTAAAAGCGTTACTGACAGACACGATTTAAGCGAGTGAAACGACTTTTCAACTAAAAGCTAAATAAAACAACGGACAAAATCAAGGCTTTAAATAAGAAAGACCCCAAAAAAGCTAGAGAAACGGAGTTTTTGATTTCTTATTATCAAAACCCTAAATACCCTCTCGTTTTTTGCCCGCTATTGGTTTATGGGTGTTTTAGCATATAAAACTCCAACGCTTTTTCAAAGAGGAGCGATCGATTAGGAAAACCTTTCTCTTTCATGTATTCATCCACTTTAGCCATAAAACTGGGCGAAAGTAAAACGCTATGATTGATTCTTCGCTCTTTACTTGTTTTTTCTTCGTATTCTATCTCTTCTATTTCGGCTAACAAACTGGGCGAGAGCGAAATGTTAAAACTGCTCCTTCGTTCGCTACCCACCTTTATTTCTGCTTCTAGCTCGGCTAATTCGGTTAGCAACCTTTTGCGTTTGGCTTGTAAAGCCTGAATGGTTGTGTGCACTTTATGGTGTTCCATTATTGCTCCTTAAAATATCTTCATTTTTCGCATTCTACTATAAAATAGGATTTTGTGAGTAAATTCATTAAGAATGAAAATTGGAATTTTTCTTTAGAATTTAACCAGGTATTTGATTTTAATTTTAATCCAATTCCTTAAGGCGCTTTAATAATTCTTCTTCATTCAAAACGCTCACGCCATGTTTTTTTGCTAGAGCGAGTTTTGAGCCGGGGTTTTCTCCAGCGATTAAAAAATCGGTTTTAGCGCTCACGCTTGAAGCAATTTTTGCCCCCAAATTTTCTAATGTTTGAGCGTATTCTTGCCGTGGTTTAGAAAGCGTGCCGGTTAAAACAATCGTTTTATCACTGAAAACAGAAGAACTTTTTTGCTTTTCTTCAGCCATATCGCTGTTTTTAGGGTTCAACAACTCAAATAACGATCGGATAAATTCCTGATTGCTCGCATAAAAATTGACTAAAGAATGCGCCATTTCCACCCCAAAGCCTTCCATTTCCAAAAACTCGGCTTCGCTTTTTTCTAACACATTTAAGCCGTATTTGGCCAGCGTTTTACTCGCTCCCTTACCAATATGCTCAATCCCTAAAGCGTTGATCAAACGCCATAAAGGAGGGTTTTTGCTCTTTTGAATAGCGTCTAATAGATTTTGAGCTTTTTTGATTTTGAATTTGTCTAGCCGCATTAAATCTTCTAATTTTAAAGCATACAAATCCAAGGCGTTAACAATGAGTTTTTCTTCAAAAAGTTGCTCTATGACTTTATCGCCCAAGCCTTGAATGTTTAAAGCGTCCTTAGAAGCGAAATGAATCAAGCTTTCTTTCAACCTTGCCGGGCAATTAAGGTTTTGACAATAAGTAAAAATCTCTTCGCATAAAAGCTCATGTGAACATATAGGGCAAACTTTGGGGCGTTCAATTTTGTGTTGCGAGCCGTCTCTATAAGATTCTAAAGGCTTGATGATTTTAGGGATCACATCGCCGCTTCTAATGACGACGACCCTATCATTGAGCATGATATTCTTTTTTTCAATTTCAGAATAATTGTGCAAGGTTGCTTTCGTAACCATAGCTCCAGCGATTTCTACAGGCTCTAAAAGAGCGACTGGGGTTATCGCCCCGCTGCGCCCCACTTGGTTAATGACTCCTATGATTTTGGTGTGTTTTTCTAGAGCCGGGAATTTATAAGCGCAGGCGAATTTAGGGGATTTTTGCGTGTAGCCTAGCTCCTTTTGAATATCTAATTCATTCACAACGATCACCATGCCGTCTAAAAGGGCAAAAAAGCCCTCCCTTTCTTTAATCAGGGTGTGGTAACTTTCTTCTATTTCTTGGTGGTTTTTGTTTAGGCTTAAGTATTGAATAGCGCTAAAACCCAACGATACAATAAAATCCAAACACTCCTTAAAGCTTAGGAAATTCAAAGAATGCTTGCCCACGCCCCAAGGGATGAATTGCAATTTACGCTTTTTAGTGATTTTGCTATCAAGTTGCCTTAAACTCCCTGATGCGGCATTTCTGGGGTTAGCGAATAGGGGTTCATTAGCGTCTAGGCGTTCTTTGTTTAAAGCGTCAAAATCCTCTTTAGCAATGATCACTTCGCCCCTGATTTCTATTTCTCCATTATAAGCGATAGCGTGGGGGATATTAGCGATGTGTTTAGCGTTGTGGGTAACAAGCTCCCCTTCTAAGCCATTACCCCTAGTGGTTGCGCTCACTAGCTTGCCATGTTGATACAAAAGATTGAGTGAAACCCCATCAAGTTTGGGCGAACACACGAATGAAGCGTTAGGATAAACTTTTAAAATGCGCTGCAACCACGCTTGCAATTCACTTTGATTGAACACATCATCTAAGCTCCACATTCGCATTAAATGGGGGTTTTTACTGAACTCATTGGTGGCAGTAGCCCCCACTTTTTGGGTAGGGGAGTTAGCCTGAATGCGATTAGGGTTTTCTTCTTCATAAGCTTTTAATTCTTGGTAAAGTTCATCATAGACCGCATCGCTTACGATTGACTCATCAAGGTTGTAATAATGGTGCGATAGGGTGTTTAAATATTCAATTCTTTCTAAATATTCTTTTTGGCTTTTTATCATTAAAAACCTTTTAAACTAAATTAGGGTAGTATTATAACATTTAATCTTTGATAGGGCTTAGGGGAAATAGGTGGTAAAAGATATTGATAAAACGACTTCGTTGCACTTGAACAACGAAGTGCAGTTTCTGTGTTTTAGATTAGATGCAGAAAAAGACGCCCAACTTTATGGCATGAATATTTTTAAGATCCGAGAAATTATCCATTATGACGGAGAGGTTACAGAGATTCTTGGAGGGAGCGATGGCGTGATGCTCGGGTTTCTTAGCGTTAGGGGCGAGTCTATCCCTTTAGTGGATGTGAAAAGGTGGTTGCATTATAACGCTAATGATCCGAGCCGCAATTTAACAGAATGCAGCGTTAAAGATGACCATAATTTAGTGATCGTGTGTCATTTTTCTAACCATTCCATCGCTCTAAAAATTTTAAAAATTGAAAGGATCATCCATAAAAATTGGACTGAGATTAGCGCTGGGGACAAACAAGGCATTAATGAAGAGGGTAAGCTTAGTGCTATCACCCGTTTTGATAAAGAACGAGTGGTGCAGATCTTAGATGTGGAAAAGATGATTAGCGATGTTTTCCCTAGCTTGAAAGATTTAGACGATTTGACTTTGCGTTGCATAGAAGCCATTCAAAGCCAAAAACTCATTTTAATCGCTGAAGATTCCTTAAGCGCTCTTAAAACCCTAGAAAAAATCGTTCAAACTTTAGAATTGCGTTATTTAGCCTTTCCAAATGGGAGGGAATTGTTGGATTATTTGTATGAAAAAGAACATTACCAACAAGTCGGCGTGGTTATTACGGATTTAGAAATGCCTAACGTTTCAGGGTTTGAAGTGCTAAAAACCATTAAAGCTGATCATAGAACTGAGCATCTTCCTGTGATTATCAATTCGTCCATGAGCAGCGATTCTAACCGCCAGTTAGCCCAATCTTTAGAAGCGGATGGTTTTGTGGTAAAATCTAACATTCTTGAAATCCATGAAATGCTTAAAAAAACGCTTTCATAAATTTAATTTTTGTTTTAATTTAAAGGGATAAAACATGCGAAGTCATTTTTGCACAGAAATTAGTGAAAAAGATGTGGGTAAAATCATCAAAGTGGCCGGGTGGTGTAACACTTATAGAGACCATGGAGGCGTGGTTTTTATTGATTTAAGGGATAAAAGCGGTTTAGTGCAATTAGTCTGTGATCCTAGCTCTAAGGCTTATGAAAAGGCTTTAGAAGTCAGGAGTGAATTTGTGCTAGTGGCTAAAGGAAGAGTGCGTTTGAGAGGCGCTGGGTTAGAAAACCCTAAACTAAAAACGGGTAAAATTGAAATTGTTTTAGAAGAGTTAGTCATTGAAAATAAAAGCGCTACCCCACCGATTGAAATCGGCAATAAAAATGTGAATGAAGATTTGCGCTTGAAATACCGCTATTTGGATTTACGCTCTTTGAACGCTTATGAAATCTTTAAATTGCGCAGCGAAGTGGCTTTAATCGCTCGTAACGCTTTAGCCCAAAAGGGTTTTTTAGAGATTGAAACCCCCATTTTGTCTAAAACCACGCCTGAGGGGGCTAGGGATTATTTAGTGCCAAGTAGGGTGCATGAGGGTGAATTTTTCGCGCTCCCTCAAAGCCCGCAATTGTTCAAACAGCTTTTAATGGTGGGGGGAATGGACAGGTATTTTCAAATCGCTCGTTGCTTTAGAGATGAAGATTTGAGAGCGGACAGGCAGCCAGAATTCACGCAAATTGATGCGGAAATGAGTTTTTGTAGTGAAAATGATGTGATGGGCGTGGTGGAAGATTTGTTGCAAGAGATTTTTAAAGCGATTGGGCATAATATTTCTAAACCTTTTAAACGCATGCCCTATAAGGAAGCGATGGAAAATTACGGGAGCGATAAGCCGGATTTACGCTTTGAATTGCCTTTAATAGAAGTGGGGGATTGTTTTATAGACAGCTCAAACGCTATTTTTTCTAATATCGCGCAAGATCCTAAAAATAAACGCATTAAAGCTTTAAATGTCAAAGGGGCTGATGCGCTTTTTAGCCGCAGCGTTTTAAAAGAATTAGAAGAATTTGTGCGCCAGTTTGGGGCTCAAGGCTTGGCGTATTTGCAAATTAAAGAATATGAAATTAAAGGGCCTTTAGTTAAATTTTTGAGCGAAAAGGGGCTTAAGAATATTTTAGAAAGGACTGATGCGCAAGTCGGGGATATTGTCTTTTTTGGAGCGGGGGATAAAAAAATCGTGTTAGATTACATGGGGCGCTTGCGCTTGAAAGTGGCTGAAACGCTTGATTTGATTGATAAAGACGCTTTGAATTTCTTATGGGTGGTCAATTTCCCCATGTTTGAAAAAACCGAAAACGGCTATCATGCTGCACACCACCCTTTTACGATGCCTAAAAATATAGAATGCAAAGATTTAGAAGAGGTTGAAGCGCATGCGTATGATGTGGTGCTTAATGGCGTGGAGCTTGGTGGGGGAAGCATAAGGATCCATAAAGAAGAAATGCAAAAAAAAGTCTTTGAAAAAATCAATATCCACGAAGAGGAAGCACAAAAGAAATTTGGCTTTTTATTAGAAGCGTTAAAGTTTGGCGCTCCTCCTCATGGGGGCTTTGCGATAGGCTTTGATCGCTTGATCATGCTAATGACAAAATCTAGCAGCATTAGAGATGTGATCGCTTTCCCTAAAACGCAAAAAGCTTCATGCTTATTGACGAACGCGCCTAGCCCCATTAATGAAGAGCAACTAAGGGAATTACACATTCGCTTGAGAAAATAATTTAAAAGGATATGATATGAAACAACTATTTTTGATTATTGGAGCCCCAGGGAGTGGTAAAACCACTGATGCAGAGCTTATCGCTAAGAATAACAGCGAAACAATCGCTCATTTTTCTACCGGGGATTTATTAAGGGCTGAGAGCGCTAAAAAGACCGAGCGAGGCTTATTGATTGAGAAATTCACTTCTCAAGGCGAATTAGTGCCTTTAGAGATTGTGGTAGAAACGATCCTTTCAGCGATTAAAAGTTCTAGCAAAGGGATCATTTTAATTGATGGCTATCCTAGGAGCGTAGAACAAATGCAGGCTTTGGATAAGGAATTGAACGCTCAAAACGAAGTGGTTTTGAAAAGCGTGATTGAAGTAGAAGTGAGTGAAAACACCGCTAAAGAAAGGGTTTTAGGGCGCTCTAGGGGGGCTGATGATAATGAAAGGGTGTTTCATAACCGCATGCGGGTGTTTTTAGATCCCTTAGCTGAAATCCAAAATTTCTACAAGGCTAAGCATTTGCATAAAATCATCAATGGCGAAAGAAGTATTGAAGAAATCGTGAATGAAATGCAAAAATATATTTTGTCTTTTGGGAATTAAAATGCGCTCTTAAGGAGAATGAGCTGTGATTTCTGTCTATATCATTTCTTTAAAAGAAAGTCAAAGGCGTTTGGATACTGAAAAACTCGTTTTAGAATCCAATGAAAAGTTTAAAGGCCGTTGTGTTTTTCAAATCTTTGACGCTATTAGCCCTAAACACGAAGATTTTGAAAAATTTATTCAAGAGTTTTATGATGCGCAGAGCATGTTAAAATCCGATTGGTTCCATTCTGATTGGTGTTGTGGAGAATTATTGCCTCAAGAATTTGGGTGTTATTTAAGCCATTATCTTTTGTGGAAAGAATGCGTCAAATTAAACCAACCGGTCGTCATTTTAGAAGATGATGTAGCGCTAGAGTCTAATTTCATGCAAGCCTTAGAAGATTGCTTGAAAAGTCCTTTTGATTTTGTCAAGCTTTTTGGGTGGTATTGGAATTTTCATAAAACCAATTTGTGCACGCTCCCCTTAGAGAGAGATGCTGTAGAATCTGTGGGAGAGACACCTATTGAAGATCATGTAAAGACTGAAGCACCTGAAACGCCTATTGAAAATTATGAAGTTACCCCCCCCCCCCCAATCCCACACAAGATGCGCAACAAGATTTTATTATTGAAACGCAACAAGACCCTAAAGAACTATCTGAGCCTTGCAAAATAGCGCCCCAAAAAACCTCTTTTAATCCAGTGGTTTTTAAAAAAATTAAAAGAAAACTCAACCGCTTTATTGGAAGTATTTTAGCTCGGACAGAAGTGTATAAGAATATCGTAGGAAAATACGATGAACTCACCAAAAAATACGATGAACTCAATAAGAATATTGCGGAAAAATACGATGAACTCACAGGAAAATACGATGAACTCACAGGAAAATACGATGAACTCACAGGAAAATACGAATCCTTATTGGCAAAAGAGGCAAACATTAAAGAGACCTTTTGGGAAAGGCGTGCTGATAGTGAAAAAGAAGCCTTTTTTTTAGAGCATTTTTACCTCACTAGCGTGTATGTGGCTTCTACGGCAGGATACTATATCACGCCTAAAGGAGCTAAAACTTTTATAGAGGCCACAGAGCGTTTTAAAATCATAGAGCCGGTGGATATGTTCATAAACAACCCCACTTACCATGATGTGGCTACTCTTACTTACTTGCCTTTGCCTGTTTCTTTGAACAAGCATTGCAAAATCAGCACCATCCAAAATCTAAAAAAATCCGACATTTCATTGAGCGGCCCTAAAAAGTCTTACTTGGATAATCTTCTTTATGATCAATTAAACACTAGAAAGTGCTTAAAAGCCTTTCACAAATACAGCAGACAATACGCTCCTTTAAAAACCCCTAAAGAGGTTTAAAAAGAAATTTTATGGTAGAATGCCATATTTAGGAGTTCATTTGACACAAGTTTATATCATTTCTTTAAAAGAAAGTCAAAGGCGTTTGGATACTGAAAAACTCGTTTCAGAATCCAATGAAAAGTTTAAAGGCCGCTGTGTTTTCCAAATCTTTGACGCTACTAGCCCTAAACACGAAGATTTTGAAAAATTCGTTCAAGAGCTTTATGATTCTTCAAGTTTGTTAAAATCCGATTGGTTCCATTCTGATTATTGTTATCAAGAATTATTGCCCCAAGAATTTGGGTGCTATTTAAGCCATTATCTTTTATGGAAAGAATGCGTTAAATTAAACCAACCGGTCGTCATTTTAGAAGATGACATAGCGCTAGAGTCTAATTTCATGCAAGCCTTAGAAGATTGCTTGAAAAGCCCTTTTGATTTTGTGAGACTCTATGGGCATTATTGGGGAGGTCATAAAACCAATTTGCACGCTCTCCCTATCTATACAGAGGCTGAAGAGGCTGAAGTGCCTATGGAAAAAACGCCTATTGAAAATTATGAAGTTACCCCCCCCCCCCCAATCCCGCACAAGATGCGCAACAAGACTCTATTATTGAAACGCAACAAGACCCCAAAGAACTATCTGAGCCTTGCAAAATAGCACCCCAAAAAATCTCTTCTAATCAAGTGGTTTTTAAAAAAATTAAAAGAAAACTCAACCGCTTCATTGGAAGCATTTTAGCTCGGACGGAAGTGTATAAGAAACTCACCGAAAAATACGATGAACTCAATAAGAATATTGCTGAAAAATACGACGAACTCATGGGAAAATACGATGAACTCACAGGAAAATACGATGAACTCACAGGAAAATACGAATCCTTATTGGCAAAAGAGGCAAACATTAAAGAGACCTTTTGGGAAAGGCGTGCTGATAGTGAAAAAGAAGCGCTATTTTTAGAGCATTTTTACCTCACGAGCGTGTATGTGGCCACTACGGCAGGCTACTACCTCACGCCTAAAGGAGCTAAAACTTTTATAGAAGCCACGGATCGTTTTAAAATCATAGAGCCGGTGGATATGTTTATGAACAACCCCACTTACCATAATGTTGCGAATTTTACCTATTTGCCTTGCCCTGTTTCTTTAAACAAGCATGCTTTCAATAGCACCATTCAAAATGCAAAAAAGCCTGACATTTCATTAAAACCCCCTAGAAAATCTTATTTTGATAATCTTTTTTATCATAAATTCAACGCTCAAAAGTGTTTAAAAGCCTTTCACAAATACAGCAAGCAATACGCTCCTTTAAAAACCCCTAAAGAGGTTTAAAAAGAGCGGGCTTTATGTTAGAATAATTCTTTTTTATTATTCAAAGGAGATTGCAATGAATTTAGACCAATTAGAAGTGAGCCATGACGCTGATTCTTTGTGCGTGGTGATTGAAATATCCAAGCATTCTAATATCAAGTATGAATTGGATAAAGAAAGCGGGGCTTTAATGGTGGATAGGGTGCTTTATGGGGCGCAAAATTACCCCGCAAATTACGGCTTTGTGCCTAACACTTTAGGATCTGATGGCGACCCTGTAGATGCACTGGTTTTAAGCGATGTGGCTTTTCAAGCCGGAAGCGTAGTGAAAGCGCGCTTGGTTGGGGTTTTAAACATGGAAGATGAAAGCGGGATGGATGAAAAATTACTCGCTCTACCCATAGATAAAATTGATCCCACGCATTCCTATGTCAAGGATATTGATGATTTATCCAAACACACTTTAGATAAAATCAAACATTTTTTTGAAACTTACAAGGATTTAGAGCCTAATAAATGGGTGAAAGTCAAGGGGTTTGAAAACAAAGAGAGCGCGATTAAGGTTTTAGAAAAAGCCATAAAAGCCTATCAAGGCTAAAGATTTAAGGGTTTTGGATCAATTAAGCGATAAGCCCTTTTTAACGCTCTTTTAAAAGGCTTTGTTTTCATTATTGGGTGTTGGTGTAAAATAGGGTAGTTTAAAGCGGATTTTTATATTAATTTCTCATAAAAAAGCGCCAAAAACTACAATTTAACGATTTTAACCCCACTGCCGCCTAAATTAATGGGAGCGTCGCTAAAGCTCACCACTTTGGGGTGGTTTTTTAGAAATTCTTTCACGAACTTTTCTAAAATCCCGCTCCCCTTGCCGTGGCAAATCAGTACTTCTTCAAAGCCCCCTAAAAGCGCATCATTTAAAAAAGCGTCTAGTAAATCTAGGGCTTCTTCGCTGCGTTGCCCCCTTAAATCAAGGCGCAAGCTCGCTTCTTTAGGTTTGGGGATGGTTGTTTTAGGGAGTTTGAATTTGTTTTTAGAGGGTTTTTGGATTTGTTTCAACCAACTCCCATGCGCTTTCAAGCGCATGCCAAGATCGGTTTCTACCAAATAATAGCCCTTGTCTAAAATTTGCATAATCAGCACGCTTTCATTTTTATAACGCGCTTTTTCGTTAATTTGAAAGCTCGTTATCGTTTGGGGGATCTCTTGGTCTGTTTTATGCTTGTTTAAAATCTCGCTCGCTTTATGGATTTCTTTATGCATGGAGCTGGTATCTTTTGAAGCGACTTCGCTTTTTAAGATATTTAAGGCTTGTTGGTAGGATTTTTCCAATTCCAATTTTTTATGGTGAAAGATTTCTTTTTGTTTTTCCACTTCTAAAAGCCATGCGTTTTTTAAATCTTCTTGCTCTTTTAAAGCGTCCTCTAAATGTTCATTTTTTTGTTTCAATTCCCTTTCTAACGCGCTGGAATTTTCAATCAAAATGTTCAATTTTTCCTTATCTTCGCCATAGAAGGCTTTCGCTTTTTCAATCAAAAAAGGCGGCACGCCATAGCGCAAAGCGGTTTCAAACGCATAGCTTTTGCCAATAACCCCTTTTAAAAAAGTGTAAGTGGGCCGTTCTTTTTCTTCATCATAAAGAGCGGCTAGTAATTCCACTTCCTTGTTTTCTGCCATTAACACGCTCAGGCGTTTGTGGTGCGTGGTGATAATGATTTGGTTGTTTTGTTTAAGCAATTTTTCTAACAGGGTTTTATACAAGCTGCTCGCTTCATCAGCGTCAGTCCCTAGCTCAATTTCATCAACGCCTAAAAGCATGTTTTCTTTGGATAAAAGAGCGCTAAATTGCTTCATTCTGCCTGCAAAAGTAGAAATATTGTTCGCGCTGTTTTGGGGGTCATTAATAATGGCGTGGATTTCTTTAAAATAGGGGATAATGGAATGATGGGCGTTGATTTTCATAGGAATGAGATGCTTGCTCAAAAAAGCTGCGCTTAAAAGCGATTTTAAGAGCATGGTTTTCCCGCCCGCATTCACGCCGGTAACAGCGAGCATGGATTTTTCAAACTTCAAATTTAAGGGTTTTGGTTCTTTTAAAATGGGGTGTGAAAAGTTTTCTAAAACCATTTTTTTTTGCGTAAAGCTTGGCATGACAAATTCTAAATTGTAGGCTTTAGCGAAATTAAGCCGGGCTTGCAAGCTGTCTAAAAAATCAAATTCTTTAAAAAGGAATTTTAAAAATAAAAGGTGTTTTTGCAAGCTATGGCTTAGAGTTTGGCACATTTCAATAATACAGCAATCTATTTCATTACCAATTTGCGCGATTTTTTGGGCGATTTTTTGCGCGCTTTCAGGCAAAAGATAAAAATAACCATTAGCACTCCTTTCTAGCACAACGCCTTTAATCGCGCTAGAAAACCCGCTTTTTAATAAAAGGCATTCATAACCATGCTTAAGGTGGCTTTGCGTATCCACTAAATAAGGGGCAAGCTCTTTAGAATGGGCATAATGGTGAATGATTTTTACACTCTCTTTTTTAAGGCGGTTCAAGCTTTCATTCAAAGCGTCTAGGGTAGCGTTCGCCCCTTGTTTGATTTTCCCATCATCATCCAATAAAGCGATCAGATCGTTAAAAAAAGGGGGTAAAATAATAGCGTTAAGGCGTTCATGAAATTTTAAATGCGTGAAAGTTTTAAAAGCGTTTTGCAAAATGACAATGTAGCGCAATCGTTTGACAATCTCAAAAATTTCATCTAAATGGAGCGTCCCTAATTTGGTGAGTTTGATAAGAATAAGTTCGCTTTCTTTCACGCTTTTAGGGGTAGGCAAACCGATCGCATCCACTTCGTTTAAATAAGTGAAAGCCTGTTTGAGATCGTTTTCTAAAGCAATAGAATCTCTTTCTTTTGCAAAAAAGGTTTTAAAAAGAACGATAAACTCTTTTAAATCCAGGCTTTCTTCTAGGGGTTTGGGTGGGGTATTATTATTATTATTCATTGGGGTTCATTGGGGGTTGGATTAAGGGATCTTTTTGAAGCGTCTGACAAGAATCCAAATCCACAAGAACGTCTTTCATAGGGGTTTGTTTTTTACCTAAAAAGCTCAAAGTCCCGCTCACTAAATTAAAGGTTTGGTTATTCACTTTAATGCCTTTACACAACAAGGTTTCCCCCCTTAAAAACGCTCTTTGCAAAGCGATTTCTCGTTGGTTTTGTTGGTTTTGTTGATAAGTATAAACGCTGATGCTCGCTCCTATAATCCCTACGATTAAAAAAGCTAAAATCTTTTGTTTGGGGCTAGCTAAACCAAAATCCCTTAAAACTAAAAACAATAAAATTAGCGTTAAAAATAAAACAACCGCTACGCCCATTACATTTCGCCTCTCAATTGATAGGTAATATCCCCCGCTCCAAAGCCTATCACAAAGCCTTTTTCAATCGTTTCTACCACATTATCATTGACTAACAGCTCTAAAAAATCCCCCTTTTTACGCACCCTGTCTATAAAGGTGGGGTTATAATGTTTAAAATGGGCTTTCAAATCAATGTCTCTTTTGACTTCACTCGCGCTATAAACGGGTAAAATGATCAATCTGTCGCAATGCTCTAAAAAACATTTTTTAAATTCTTCTAAATTGTCCATTAAGCGAGAGTATTTGTGCGCTTGCCAGATCACAATAATTTTTTCTTGCGTGTTCAATAAGTTAGCATAAATCCTAGCGCTTTTTAAAGTGGCGCTAATTTCAGTAGGGTGGTGGGCGTAATCATCAATGAGGATGAGATCGTTTTTTTGCAAAATATCAAAGCGTTTTTTAATGCCTTTGAAATTCAATAAATTATTTCTAATTTCTTCTAAATCCAATTCATCTAAAGCGCTTAAAATCGCTAAACTCGCATTCGTGGCGTTATGTTCGCCTAACCCCCACACCAAAAAAGCCCCCAAATCTTTCAATTCAAACGAAGTGTAAGGCTCGCCGTCTTTTAAAATGTATTGGATATTATAAATGTCTTTTTTTTCTAAAACAATGGCGTCTTTAGAATAGTTTTTTAAAAAAGGATCTTCTTTATAAATCACTCTTTTTTGAGCATGGTCTAAAAAATATTTATAAGCGAAGAAAAAGCGCTCTAAATCGTGATCATAATGCTCTAAATGTTCTGGCTCTGTGTTAGGCACAATCGCGCAAAAAGGGTTGGAAAACAAAAAACTTGAATCGCTCTCATCGGCTTCAAAAACCAAGCTATCATTCGCGCTCTCTCGCACATTGGAATCAAACTCTTTAGAATGCGCCCCAATAATCGCTCCAAAAAAGGGGCAAATCGCGCTCAACATGGCCGTGATACTGCTCTTTCCATGAGCCCCGCACACGCTAAAAACGCGCTTGTCTTTAAGGATAGAATACAAAGCGTCTTTGCGAGACAAAATAGGGATTTCTAATTCCTTAGCCCTTTGTATTTCGGTATTGTCTTCTTTGATAATGGCTGAATGGATGATAACATCTTGATTGTTGATTGCCTTTGGATCATGCGGGATATTAATTTCTACGCCTAAAGCTTTCAAATACTTAACGCTAGGGCTTATGGCAATATCAGAGCCGCTGATTGTAGCCCCTTGCGCTTTAAGGTATTTGGCTAAGCCTGAAATGCCAATCCCCCCTATACCGATAAAATGGATCTTGCAATCTTGAAGGTTTTTGAGTAAAACTTTTGGGGTTTCAAGCATGGTTTTCTCGGTAAGTTTCTATGATTTCTAAAGGCTTTTCTAAAAGGGGGGTGTCATAGACAAGGGCTAAACGCACATAGTCAGTGCCGATACGATTACGCCCTAAATACAAAGCCGGTAAAGTAGTAATGCCTTCATTTTGATAAAGTCTTTTAGCAAAATTTTCGCCGTTTTGAACGGGCAGATACACATAAAAACTATAAGGATAAATGAGCGTGTTTTTAAAGATTTTTCGCGCTAGTTTCAAATTATTCGCATAAATATTGCGGAAAAATTCTGCATGCTCATCATCTAGCCAAGCGATTTCACTGGCCTTTTGGATCGCATTAGCGCTCGTATAGCCTAAATAAGTGCGAAACGCTTTGTATTTTTCTAAAATGCGACTATCCCCAGCGATAAAACCACTCCTTAGGCCTGGAGCGCTAGATCGTTTGGAGAGCGAATGGATCACTAAAACATTTTTGAACGCTTCATTACCAACCAGCATGCAAGCTTCTAAAAGCGAAGGAGGAGGCGTATTTTCATAAATTTCACTATAACATTCATCATTAATTAAAATAAAATCATGTTTTAAGGCGAGTTTGACCCAACTAATCAGCTCTTCTAAAGAAAGGGCTCTTCCGGTGGGGTTGTTAGGGGAATTTAAGATCACTAAATCCACTTCTTGCAACTCCTTTTCATTCAAGCCTGGCGTGAAACCATTTTCTTTAGTTAAGGGCATTAAAAGGCTTTTAGCTCTAGTGAATTGGGCTGATCCTTCATAGATTTGATAAAAGGGGTTAGGGTAGGCGATAGTGGGGTTTTGATAATCAAATAAAACAAAACTAGGGAAATTGAACAACACTTCCCTAGATCCTAGCGTGGAAACTAATTCGTTTTCTTTCAATTCTACCTTGAAACGGCGTTTAAAAAAACCCCTTTGAGCCGCCCTCAGACTTTCTTCAAACGCGCTTTTAGGGTAGATATTGAGCGAATGGGTGTGGCTTTTGAGGGCGTCTTGAATGAATTTGGGCGTTTCAAATCGCGGCTCGCCGATGCCTAAATCTAACCCCTTTTTTTTAGGGGTGATTTCTTTAAACAAGGCTCTTAATCGTTCAAAAGGATAAGGCTCAAAGGTCATAGGGCTACTTTAATCTTAAAATGGAATGGTTAATCTTATCTAAAATTTAAGCGTTTATCATTGAAAGCGTTAAAAAAGAGCGAAAGAGAGCATAAAAGAAAGGGCATAAAAGAGTATAATAGCGCATAAGAATTTAACTGATGAAGAGGTTTGATGCTAGAAAATAGAGTTAAGACCAAGCAAATTTTTATCGGTGGCGTGGCCATAGGAGGTGATGCTCCCATAAGCACGCAAAGCATGACCTTTAGCAAAACCGCTGATATTGAAAGCACTAAAAATCAAATTGACAGACTCAAACTCGCCGGGGCTGATTTAGTGAGGGTAGCGGTGAGTAATGAAAAGGACGCCCTAGCCTTAAGAGAATTGAAAAAAATGTCTCCTTTGCCTTTAATTGCTGATATCCATTTCCATTATAAATTCGCTCTCATTGCCGCTCAAAGCGTAGATGCGATCAGGATCAATCCCGGAAACATCGGATCTAAAGACAAGATCAAAGCGGTGGTTGATGCTTGTAAAGAAAAAAACATTCCCATAAGAATTGGCGTGAATGCCGGGAGTTTAGAAAAGCAGTTTGATCAAAAATACGGACCCACCCCAAAAGGCATGGTAGAAAGCGCTTTGTATAACGCCAAACTTTTAGAAGATTTGGATTTTACCAATTTTAAGATTTCTTTAAAAGCGAGCGATGTGATGCGCACCTTAGAAGCTTACAGGATGCTACGACCTCTTGTGATCTATCCTTTCCATTTGGGGGTTACTGAAGCGGGGAATCTTTTTAGCTCCAGTATCAAATCCGCTATGGCTTTAGGTGGGCTTTTAATGGAGGGCATTGGGGATACGATGCGCGTATCCATCACAGGGGAATTAGAAAATGAAATCAAAGTGGCTAGAGCGATTTTACGCCATAGCGGGCGTTTGAAAGAGGGGATTAATTGGATTTCTTGCCCCACTTGCGGGAGGATTGAAGCCAATTTAGTGGATATGGCGAGCAAGGTAGAAAAACGCTTAAGCCACATTAAAACCCCTTTAGACATTAGCGTGATGGGTTGCGTGGTGAATGCTTTAGGTGAAGCCAAGCATGCAGACATGGCGATCGCTTTTGGGAATCGCAGCGGTTTGATCATTAAAGAGGGTAAAGTCATTCACAAACTGGCTGAAAAGGATTTGTTTGAAACCTTTGTGATAGAAGTGGAAAATTTAGCTAAAGAAAGAGAAAAAAGTTTAAAGGATTAGGCATGATGAATAAGTTTAAAAATTTTGTGAGCAACTACCAGCAATCTAATAGCTATAAAGAACCTTTAGGTTTTGGCATTGCCAGAGTGGATATTGCTCCTATTTCTAAAAAGATTTTATGCGCCACTTACCCCGTTTTGAACTGGAAAGAGGAAAATTTAGGCTCTTATGCGGTGTTTTGTAATTCGCTTTCTAAAGACAAAATCCTAAAAGAGAGCGCGAGCGAGCGCGTCGTTGAGATTGATGAAAGTTTTGTGTTAAAAGCGCTGGATTTTTATACGCCCTTTTTGAATGAAGCCTATTCTAATAAAATGGCTCATAAGAATATCCAAGTGGTTTTAGAGCTTTTAAAGGCTTTAGAAGAAAATCGTTTGAAAAATAATAATGGGGAGTCTCTTTATCGCTTGGTGATCCTGTATGAAGATAAGCCTTGCGAGAGCGTGGAGAGCGCGTATATGAAACTTTTAGCGCTTTCTTTAGGGAAAGCCCCTTTGAGGAGTTTGAATTTAGAGGGCATTTTTAATCAGCTTTCTAATGCGGCTTGGAGCGGCAACAAGCCTTATGAATTGGAATGGCTCAGAATGAACGAAGTGGCTTTAAAAATGCGAGGCCATTTCCCTAGCATTGATTTTATAGATAAATTCCCGCGCTATTTGATGCAATTAATCCCTGAGTTTGACAATATCCGCTTATTGGATAGCTCAAAAACGCGCTTTGGGGCGTATTTAGGGACCGGAGGTTACACTCAAATGCCCGGGGCTAGTTACGTGAATTTTAACGCAGGGGCTATGGGAGTGTGCATGAATGAGGGGCGTATTTCTTCATCAGTGGTGGTTGGAGCAGGCACTGATATTGGTGGGGGAGCTAGCGTTTTAGGCGTTTTAAGCGGAGGGAATAACAACCCCATTAGCATCGGGAAAAATTGTTTGCTAGGGGCTAATAGCGTTACCGGGATTAGTTTAGGCGATGGCTGTATTGTGGATGCAGGCGTTGCCATACTAGCCGGGAGCGTGATAGAAATTGAAGAAAATGAGTTTAAAAAGCTTTTAGAAGTGAATAGCGCTTTAGAAAAACATGCGAACAACCTTTACAAAGGCAAGGAGCTTTCCGGAAAAAATGGCGTGCATTTTCGTTCCAATAGCCAAAATGGCAAGCTGATCGCTTTTAGGAGCGTGAAAAAAATTGAGTTGAATCAAAACCTGCATTAAGGATTAAAAGAATGCTCAAAAAAAGTTTGTTATTGCTTGTTTTTTTAATCTTACAGCTTAGTGGCGCTGAAGAAAACAATCAAGCCCCAAAAAACACGCCCCCTGAATTAAACCCTGCTAACGCTAAGGGCGCGCCAAACCCTAACACCCAAATCACCCCTAAAAACGATAACTCTAACCTGTTAGACAAATTAGGATCGCCTGAAAACGCTCAAACCGAGCTTTCTGCTGGTATTGAATTGGCTAAAAAGGGCGATTATCAAGGGGCTTTCAAGCTTTTTTCCCAATCGTGTGATAATGGTAATGCGGCCGGGTGTTTTGCGGTGGGGGCGATGTATGCTAATGGGGTAGGGATCCAAACGAACAGATTAAAAGCCGCTCGCTACTATGAAATGGGTTGCAGTGGGGGCGATGCGACCGCTTGCGCGAATTTGGCTCAAATGTATGAAAACAAAAAAAACGCTGATTCAAACGATAAAGAAAACGCTTTGCAATTGTATGCGGTGGCTTGTCAAGGGGGGGATATGCTCGCATGCAATAATTTGGGGTGGATGTTTGCTAATGGGAGTGGGGTCCCAAAAGATTATTACAAAGCGATGAGTTATTATAAATTTTCATGCGAAAACGGGAACGATATGGGGTGCTATAATCTTGGCTTGATGTCTAATGTGAATAATATTTATGGCATTGATAAAGCACAACTCAGTCAAGTGGATTTGAATTATTTGGCTTGTAACGCTGGGGATATGATGGGGTGCGCGAATTTGGGCTGGATTTATGCGAATGGGGATTTAGGGGCTCCGTTAAATAACCACTACGCGGCGAAATATTTCCAAATGGCATGCGATGGGGGGATTTTGGGGAGCTGTAACAATTTAGGCGTGCTGTATCAAAAGGGTTTAGGCGTGCCTCAAGACGATCAAAGGGCTTTGGATTTATTCTCGTATGCGTGCGATAATGGTTTTGAGTCAAGCTGCCGTAATTATGGGAATTTCAAAGAGCATTTATTGCGCGTGAATCCTAATTACGGGCGCTTGTTCATGCCATACAATTCTTATGAGATACCCTAGTAATAGCAATTTCTTAAGGGGATAGGGGGTATTTTGAAATCATTCTCGCCCCATAACTAAACCCCCCAAAGATCGCATTTTTAAGAGGTTACTACTTGCTTTGCACAAAGCTCTTTTATTTTTTTGAATAAATTCAGCCACAAATTGCGGTTTTTTCAAAAGTTTAAGCTCTTTTTTTTTTTTTTGATTTAATACTCGGTGTGATTTTGATCTTATTTAAAAGGAAGAGCTATGAAAGCAACAGAAAGCACCATTAACGACTTTTTTGCCCTAACAGGCACGATCTTTTCTATCCCTGTATATCAGAGGAACTACACTTGGGAAGAAGAAAATTGTGAAAAATTGCTGCAAGATATTGTCAGTATTTCTCAAAATAAGAAAACGCATTTCATGGGTTCTATCACTTATATTTTGCATCGGATTGATGATGAAAAGAGCTTAAGACAACTGCAAGAATTTGTTATCATTGACGGGCAGCAAAGGGTTACCACTCTCATGCTTTTGCTTAAAGCCATAGAAACAAAGATACCAAATGAAGGGATAAAAAAAGAGATTGGTAATCTACTCAATCTTTCGGGACAAAGGCTGCGTCTCAAACCCATTAAAAGCGACAAAGAAGCCTTTGATTTAGTCATGCAAAATCGATCGCATGAAATACAAGGCGTATCACACATTAGGAATAATTATAAATTTTTCACCAAAGAGCTTGACGATTATATCAGCAAAGGGTATCGCATAGAAGAGATTTATGGGGCGTTTTTGTGGCTTAAAATCGTAGCCATAGGCTTAAAGTTGGGCGAAGACGATCCGCAAGTGGTGTTTGAAAGCATCAACGCTACAGGCGTGCAATTAAAAGGGCTAGATCTTATCCGCAACTATCTGATGATGGGAGAAAATTCCAAAAACCAGAAACATCTCTATGATACTTATTGGGTTCCTTTAGAGGAATGGCTTGGCGAAAGGGATTTGAATGATTTCATCAAAACCTATTTGAGAATCTATTTTGAAGATAAATTAAAAAAAGAAGAGCGTGAAGTGTATTACGCGCTAAAAGCCCACCACAGAGACAATTTCTCTGATGATATACAAGGTCTTATGAGCGATATGCGTGAGTATGGCAGAATCTATCAAATCTTTTTAGACAGGGATCATTATTTTTTAGATCGTGGAGACCCGCAGCAGTTAGCGAATTTACGCCTGCGTATTAAGGATCTTGTGAAAATCAAATTTGGCGTGGCAAAGCCCTTTATTTTGCGTTGTGCCAGAGACTTTGAAGAAGGCAAGTTAGATTATGAAAATTTCTGCGAAATTTTGCAAATCCTTATCAGCTACTTCGTGCGCCGGAGCGTGTGCGGGGATCCTGCCCCTGCACTTGCTGAACTTCTTTATTCTTTATACAGACAGCTAGGGGAAGATGTTTCAGCCGATGCGTTGAAGCGGTATTTGGGCAAGAGCGTTGGACGAACGGCGTTCCCCAATGACGATAAAATTAAAGCGGCGTTTCTTGTGCGTAACGCTTATGCAGCGAATCAAGTGTGCAAATTCATTTTGCTTGAGATAGAAAAATTGAGTAACGCCGAACCGCCAAGAGAAGAAAATCTGGAAGTGGAGCATTTCTACCCCAAAACCCCCACCCAAGAATGGCGCGATAGGGTGGGGGACTATTTCACTTTTGAGCAAGACTACCTCAATAATTTTGGGAATCTAACCTTATCAGGGCAAAATCAAAGGCTTGGCAACAAATCTTACGAGGCAAAAATAGCGCTTATGGAAGAATACGGCTCCTTGCATTTAAACGACTATTTTATCAATAACACCCATTCTTGGGGGATAGAGGAAGTGAAGGCTAGGAGCGGATATTTAGCGGATCAATTCTGTCAAGTAGGATTGTTTAAAGATTTGCCTAAAGAATACCGCGCAAGAGAGCTTCACAAAACCCTTGATGATGACTTAACTAACCATAATCTTCAAAGCGTCAAGCTCCCCAATGATCAAAGGCGCATGGCAAGAAACGCTAAGGAATTGGCTAGCGTTGTCATAGACTACTTGCTAGAAAATGCCAGAGAAGCCTTTGAAAGCTATACAGACGATGAGTCTCAAAGATATATTTGTTGGGATAAAGCAAAAGCGCAATTAAGGGATAGAGATGGCACTTTGGTTGTGCCTTTTGAAAAATACGGATTTTACTTTGTAAGCAATGCGAGTTATCAAACTACGGGCAGTAATCTTAAAGATCTTATCTTAGGCTGCAATCTCAATCCCAGAGACTTTGTTGTGGAATGAACAAGCCCCCAAAAAATGGGGGTTAAAAAGCCCTTATTTTAAAATCACTTACCAAAAGCTTGGTGCAAATGCGTGGTTAGGGAGTTAAGATACTGCTCCACTTGGGGGTTTTTCATCACATCGTTGCAAATAAAAGTGGGCAACGCTGAAAGCCCTAAAAACTGGAACGCCTTATGCAAATGCAAATACACAACATCCACACCCACCCCTTCAAAAAATTCATTAGGATCGTTAAAGGCTTCAATGGGAGCGTTCCAAGTCAAGCTCAACATGTATTTTTTACCATGCATCAAGCCCCCTTTCCCGTAGTTTTTAGTGGGGTTTTGCGAACTTCTGCCATCGCTAGCATAAAGCTTCCCATGCCCTGAAGTGAAGACTTCATCAATGTATTTTTTCACAATCCAAGGCTCGCCCATCCACCAGCCAGGCATTTGCCAAATCGTCGCATCAGCGCTAAAGACTTTCTCCACTTCTTGAGCATGTTCATAGCCTTCATCCACGATTGTTGTATCCACTTCTAGCCTTAAAGACTCTAGAGTCTTTTTTGCATGTTGGGTCAAAGTTTCATTGAGTTTCCCCCCAGAGCTCCCGAACGCTTTGGCCCCATTAATGATGAGTACTTTTTTCATTTTGTTCCTTTTTTAATAAAATAGAGGGGAATTCTATCCAAATGAAACTTAATATTAAAGAAATTCCCTCAATCTAAATAAAAACTAAAAAACAATCAATTGTAGCTGTATTATTTTTATTATGTTAAGATAATGAAAATTTCTAATTAAGGAGTGGCGATGTTCTACGATGAAAAAAAGACCTATCAAAGGATTGAAGAACGCCTTGAGATAGTCAGCTCGTTTAACGCTCATAACGAGCATAAAAACTTGCAAGACGAGTTTAAGGGTGCGGGCATTTCTAGGCGCGATTTGTTGAAGTGGGCGGGCATGATGAGCGCGACTCTAGCTTTACCGGCTAGCTTTGCTCCCTTGACTTTGAAAGCGGTGGAAGTGGCTAACAGATTGCCCGTGATTTGGTTGCACATGGCAGAATGCACCGGCTGTAGCGAGAGCTTGTTAAGGAGCGCAGACCCCACCATTGATAGCATTATCTTTGATTACATCAACCTAGAATACCATGAGACCATCATGGTAGCGAGCGGTTTTCAAGCTGAAAAAAGCTTGCATGACGCCATAGAAAAGCATAAAAACAATTACATTTTAATGGTAGAAGGCGGTATCCCCCAAGGCACAGAATACTTTCTCACTCAAGGCCCAAACGCTGAAACGGGGGCTGAAGAATGTAGGAAAGCCGCTCAATATGCAGCCGCTATTTTTGCCATAGGTACATGCTCAAGTTTTGGGGGCGTGCAAGCGGCTTATCCTAACCCCTCTAACGCGCAACCCTTACACAAAATCATTGATAAACCCGTGATCAATGTTCCCGGTTGCCCGCCTAGTGAAAAAAATATCGTGGGTAATGTGCTTTATTACTTGATGTTTGGGGCTCTCCCTAAATTGGATGCGTATAACCGCCCCTCTTGGGCTTATGGGAATAGGATTCATGATTTGTGCGAAAGGAGAGGGCATTTTGATGCGGGCGAGTTTGTGGAGCATTTTGGCGATGAAAACGCTAAAAGGGGCTTTTGTTTGTATAAAATGGGCTGTAAAGGGCCTTACACTTTCAACAATTGCTCCAAACTCCGCTTCAATTCACACACCTCTTGGCCCATAGGTGCAGGGCATGGGTGCATAGGGTGTTCTGAGCCTAATTTTTGGGATACGATGAGTCCTTTTGAAGAGCCTTTGGCGAATCGCTCCATTAAAACCGCCTTTGATGGCTTAGGGGCTGATAAAGTGGCCGATAAAGTCGGCACGACTTTGCTGAGTGCAACCGCTATTGGCATTGTCGCGCATGCGCTCCTTTCTAAAGCGATCAAAAACAAAGAGTAAGGGATTAACATGTCAAAAAAAATCGTAGTCGATCCTATCACTAGGATTGAGGGGCATTTAAGGATTGAGGTGATTGTAGATGATGATAATGTGATCACCGATGCGTTTTCTTCTTCTACGCTTTTTAGGGGGCTAGAGACCATTATTAAAGGCAGAGATCCACGAGATGCAGGCTTCATCGCTCAAAGGATTTGTGGGGTATGCACTTATTCGCATTATAAGGCTGGTATCACTGCGGTAGAAAACGCTCTAGGCATCACCCCCCCATTAAACGCGCAATTGGTGCGATCTTTGATGAACATGGCGTTGCTTTTTCATGACCATGTGGTGCATTTTTATACTTTGCATGGGCTTGATTGGTGCGATATTATGAGCGCTTTAAAAGCCGATCCCATTCAAGCGGCAAAACTCTCTTTCAAATACAGCCCTTATCCCATTAATACCGGTGCGGGCGAATTAAAAGCGGTTCAAAAACGCTTGAATGATTTCGCTAAAGGCGGATCTTTAGGGCCTTTTAGTAATGGCTATTATGGGCATAAAACCTATCGTTTAAGCCCAGAGCAAAATTTAATCGTCTTAAGCCACTACCTTAAGCTTTTAGAAATCCAAAGGGAAGCGGCGAAAATGACCGCTATTTTTGGGGCCAAACAGCCTCACCCACAAAGCCTAACGGTGGGGGGTGTTACGAGTGTTATGGATATATTGGATCCGACGAGATTGGCGGAGTGGAAGAGCAAGTTTGAAGTGGTGGCCAATTTTATCAACCATGCTTACTACCCTGATTTGGTGATGGCAGGCGAAATGTTCGCTAACGAGCAATCCGTTATTAAAGGCTGCGGCTTAAGGAATTTTATCGCTTATGAAGAAGTGTTGCTCGGGAAGGATAAATACCTTTTGAGTAGTGGGGTGGTGCTTGATGGGGATATTTCTAAATTACACCCCATTGATGAAAGTTTGATTAAAGAAGAGGTTACGCATTCTTGGTATCAATATGAAGACACTAAAGAAGTGCAACTCCACCCTTATGACGGGCAAACGAACCCGCATTATACCGGTTTAAAAGACGGCGAGAGCGTGGGGATTGAAAATAAAATCATCCCTGCTAAAGTGCTTGACACTAAAAATAAATATTCTTGGATAAAATCGCCCAGATACGATAGTAAGCCCATGGAAGTAGGCCCTTTAAGTTCCGTAGTGGTAGGGTTAGCGGCGAAAAACCCTTATGTTACTGAAGTGGCTACGAAGTTTTTAAAAGACACTAAACTGCCTTTAGAGGCGTTGTTTTCAACGCTTGGGCGCACAGCTGCAAGGTGTATTGAAGCTAAAACGATTGCTGATAATGGCCTTTTGGCGTTTGATGCACTAGTGGAAAATCTAAAGAGCGATCAAAGCACTTGCGCTCCTTATCACATTGATAAAAATCAAGAATATAAAGGGCGCTACATTGGTCAAGTGCCAAGGGGCATGCTAAGCCATTGGGTGCGTATTAAAAACGGCGTGGTGGAAAATTATCAAGCGGTAGTGCCTTCCACTTGGAATGCGGGGCCTAGGGATTCCAAAAACCAAAGAGGGGCTTATGAAATGAGCTTGATTGGCACTAAAATCGCTGATTTAACCCAGCCTTTAGAAATCATTAGGACTATCCATTCTTTTGACCCATGCATCGCATGCTCAGTGCATGTGATGGATTTTAAAGGGCAGTCTTTGAACGAGTTTAAAGTAGAGCCTAATTTCGCTAAATTCTAAAAAGGGTTACGCATGGATAAAATGAATAAGGTCGTTTTACACAAAGAGTATTCAGGTTTTGTGCGCTTTTTCCATTGGGTTAGGGCTTTGAGTATTTTTACTTTAATCGCTACAGGGTTTTACATCGCTTACCCTTTTTTGCAGCCTAATTCCAGCTTTTATAAAGGGGTGTATCTTTTACAAGCTTATGTGCGCTCTTTTCATGTCATGTTTGGGTTTTTACTCATTAGCGCATTAATCTTTAGAACCTATCTTTTTTTCACTAAAGAAAGCTTGATGGAACGCAGGAGTTTTGGCCAACTTTTAAGCCCAAAAGCTTGGATTGATCAGATGAAAGCGTATTTTCTTATCAGCGGCAAACCCCACACTAAAGGATTGTATAACCCTATCCAGCTCGTGGCTTATTTCACTTTAGTTGTTTTGATCGTATTGATGAGTTTGAGCGGGGTGGTGCTGTATTATAATGTCTATCATGCGGGGCTTGGGGCGTTTTTAGCAAGCGCTTTTAAGTGGTTTGAAGCGCTTTGTGGGGGGTTAGCGAACGTGCGTTTTATCCACCACTTAGCGACTTGGGGATTTATTTTGTTTGTCCCTGTGCATGTTTATATGGTGTTTTTCCATTCTATCAGGTATGAAAGTTCGGGGGCGGATTCTATGATTAATGGCTATGGTTACACCAAAGAATGAGTCAAAAAATCCTAATTCTAGGCATTGGAAATATCCTTTTTGGCGATGAAGGGATTGGGGTGCATCTAGCCCACTATCTTAAAAAGAATTTTTCTTTTTTCCCTAGCGTGGATATTGTGGATGGGGGGACTATGGCTCAGCAACTCATTCCTTTGATCACTTCGTATGAAAAGGTTTTGATTTTGGATTGCGTGAGCGCTAAAGGCGTTGAAATTGGATCAGTTTATGCCTTTGATTTTAAGGACGCTCCTAAAGAAATCACATGGGCTGGGAGCGCGCATGAAGTGGAAATGCTGCACACTTTAAGGCTCACGGAGTTTTTAGGGGATTTGCCTAAAACTTTTATCGTGGGGCTTGTGCCTTTTGTGATAGGGAGCGAGACCACTTTCAAGCTCTCAAGCGAAATGTTAAACGCTTTAGAAACAGCCTTAAAAGCCATAGAAACCCAACTCAACGCATGGGGGGTTAAAATGCAACGCACCGATCACATCGCCTTAGATTGTATCGCTGAACTCTCTTATAAGGGTTTTTGAATTGGCGTTTGTCTTTCTTTTTAAATGCGTTAATGAAAAAACAAGCCTGAATTTTATGCCCCTTTTAGAGCAAATAGCGTTCCATTTGCAAGCGCGTTTTTATAGCGTTTATAAGGATAATACCACTTCTTTCTACCTTCAAGCGAACGCTGAGATCACTTTAGAATTCGCACAAAAATTAAGTGAGATCTTACCCTTTTCTTTAGATTTTAGCTTTTTGTCTTTAAAAGAAATCACAGAGCCTTTAGATGAAAATCTTTTCCAAACAACAAGCCTTTCAAAGCCCCTTTTTATGAACGCTAAAGAGCATCAAGATTTTTTAGACAAAAATTCATCTTTGTATGCCAATGCGTTAGGTTTTGTCAAAAACACCGCTTTTAAGGGAGATATAATCCATAGCCCTAAAGAGCTTATAGATTGCTTAACCCAATTAAAAGGCATGCTCAAAACACAGGATTTTATCCCTATTTTCACTTCTAGGGGGGTATTATCTTTTTCTTTAAAAAAGCCCTCTCCAAGCGTTATTTTTAGCGATCTTTCTAGCGTTTTGAGTTGCACTAAATTGCCTTTAGAAGACGCTAAATATTTGGCTAGTTTGGAAAAACCCTCCATCAAAGCCCCATTAAAAAGCGTGTTTAAGGACACTTTTAAAAACGATGAAATCATAGCCCAACTACCCTATGACCCCATATTGAATTTATTGTGCCATATTTTACAAGATGAGGGCATAGAATTTGTTTTTATGCATGAAAGCCGTTCTTGTGAAGCGCTGTTACATTATGAAGCGCTTTTTAAAACCCCTAAACGCTTGATCACACCCACTAAAAAATTCGTGCTAGAAAACAACCTTTCTACCCTTCCCTTTAAAGATGAATTAGAGTTTTTAAGCGCAACCCCCAATTCTATCGTTTTGTATTTTAGTTCCAAGCGCCCTACAAGGTTGTTATTGCATGCTAATGGTTCTTTAAAAACGCTTTTAAGCGTTAGTTTTGATTTCAATCAAATATTTAACATTCTCAAACAAGATGAAAAAGCCTCTAGAATGCTAAAAAACTACGCTACTAAATTCCCTGATTTTTACGCGCGCCTTTTAGAGCTTTCTAAATACAATCTAGGGGGCGCGAATTTATTGGATTTTTTTCGCATTTTAGGGTTTGTTTTGGGTTATAGCGAGGATTTTTGCACGCAGAGCGTTATTTCTTTGGCTAAAGAATGCTTACGCCCTAAAGGCCCTAGGATTGATTATAAAATCCTTAAAGACGATTCTTTCAAAATGGCTTTAAATTTTTCAAAGATCATGCACAGCGCGATGAGTTTCAGGCTCGCAGGCGTGGAAAATGAAATTTTGAGTTTGGGGATTTTGGATTCTTTAGCGGAGTTTTTAGGGAATTTCATTTGGGATAACGCGCAAAATTTTAGCGTCCAAGAAGTAACGATCGCTGGGGATTTCTTTGGCGAAAAAGTGTTTTTGGATTTGTTTGTGCGGTATTTCCCTAAAACTCTAACCCTTAAAACGCATGAGTTTTTGGATTATGAATAAGGGCTTAAAAGCGGATGTGCATCATCAACCCGCCGTCCATGTATTGGGTTTTTTTGCTTTTAGTCCTTTCAAAATAAGGCCCAAAAGACAAGGTCTTATTGAAGTCAATGATTGGCATGCTCATGCCTTCTGAAATGCGATTTTTGGGGAGTTGTTTGTAAAACTTTTTATCGCTTTTTTTATGGCTTTTAAGCTTAGGGCTTTTTTCTAAATCTATGCCTTCTAAAGCACTATTTTTAGTGAAATCATAAAGCTTTTTGTCGTTTTTAGCCTCGGTTTTTAATCCATGGTTTTTATGGAGTTTGTAAAACTTTTTACTGCTTTTTTTGTCGTTTTTGGTTTCGGTTTCTAAATCCGCTGCGAACGTGCTACTATAAGCCACAAGCGATACAAGAAATAAATTTCTAACTATACGCATAAGAATATCTCCTCTTAATATAGTTTTTTTCTATCACACCACCCTAGCATGTTAGAAATAACCATTAGAAAATATAAGCGTGTTTGAGCAAAAACACCAACACCACCACGCTTTCTAAAGCCACTCAATCAATAAAAAGCGTAAGGGAAGTATCCAGGCGCTCCATACCCATAAGGCCCATAAGGCATGAGACCTGACCCATAAGGCATGAAACCATAGGGCATGTAGTAATAGGGCATGTAATAGCCTCCATACATCCCATTTTGCATGGGCGAATTGAGGTTATCCACTGAATTGTAAAAGCCGTTTAAAGAGCCATAAGCGTTATAATTAGTGAAACGATTGATTAAAGGCGTGGTGTGCGCATCAATAGTGGCGTTTTCTTGCTGGATGGCGTTTTCTTCTCTGGCGACTTCTTGGGCTTTGGTTTCTTTAGGATCTTTAACTATCACTTCTTCTATAGGCACATTCGCCCCACAAGCGCTTAACAAATAGGCTAAAAGGCCGGTGTTTAAAAAAAGAATGATTTTAGAAAGATGAGCGGAATTGTTTTGATGCATGGGTTTTCCTAAATTTTAAAATAACTAAAGATTAACATGTTTTTGATTTAATGTTGGTTAAGCGGTGGTTTTTAGGGTTATTTCATTTTAACTTTGTTTTTCATTAAAACCCCATACTAAAATCTTATTTTATGATAAAATACCTAGCAATAATATCAAATCTTAAACCAAAGAAAAACCATGAAAAAAGCCCTCTTGCTAACTCTCTCTCTCTCGTTTTGGCTCCACGCTGAAAGGAACGGATTTTATTTAGGTTTGAATTTTGCAGAAGGAAGCTATATTCAAGGACAAGGTAGCATCGGCGAAAAAGCTTCAGCAGAAAACGCCTTAAATCAAGCGATCAATAACGCAAAAAATTCATTATTCCCTAACACAAAAGCCATAAGAGATGCAGAAAACGCCTTAAATGCAGTGAAAGATTCAACAAAAATCGCTAACCGATTCGCAGGAAATGGCGGGTCTGGCGGTATTTTCAATGAACTCAGCTTGGGGTATAAATATTTTTTGGGCAAAAAAAGGATTATAGGGTTTAGGCACTCTCTTTTTTTCGGTTACCAACTTGGTGGCGTTGGTTCTGTTCCTGGCAGCGGTTTAATAGCTTTTTTACCCTATGGTTTCAATACGGATTTGCTCATTAATTGGACCAACGATAAGCGAGCGTCTCAAGAATACGTTGAACGAAGGGTAAAAGGGCTCTCTATATTTTACAAAGATATGACCGGCAGAACGCTAGACGCTGATACATTAAAAAGAGCGTCAAGACACATAATCAGAAAATCTTCAGGGCTTGTGATTGGCATGGAACTAGGGGGTAGCACTTGGTTTGCGAGTAACAATCTCACCCCTTTCAATCAAGTCAAGAGCCGCACGATTTTTCAGTTACAAGGGAAATTTGGCGTTCGTTTTAGTAGTGATGAATACGATATTGATCGCTATGGCGATGAAAACTATCTTGGGGGTTCTAGTGTTGAATTAGGGGTTAAAGTGCCAGCTTTTAAAGTCAATTACTATAGCGATAATTATGGGGATAAATTGGATTATAAAAGAGTGGTGAGCGTTTATCTTAACTATACATATAACTTTAAAAACAAACATTAAAACATGCTTTTTACTGCTCTTTGATTGTTTTGTAAAAACGCTCAAAGGCATTTTTTAAACAAAAATATAAAACAGCTTGATCTTAATCAAGCGACAATCTCTTAAAAAAACGCTCTTTTTGGGTTAGGGGTTTTAGTTGGGGGTTGTAGGGGGAATTATTTCAAAATCCCCTGTTCTCTTAAGAAATTTATTATAAAAACAAAGTTTTAAAAACCCCATTCTTTAAAAAATTATTTTTTACAGCTTAGCTTGAAACTCTTCAAAGCCTTTTTTCCTCAATTGGCATGCCGGGCATTTATCGCAGCCATAGCCATAAGCATGCAAAATCTTTCGCTCTCCTTGATAGCAGGTGTGCGTTTCTTTGATGATCAAATCTAAAGTCCCTAATTAAGCGGTGGTTTTTAGGGTTATTTCATTTTAACTTTGTTTTTCATTAAAACCCCAATAACTAAAATCCTATTTTTATGATAAAATACCTAGCAATAATATCAAATCTTAAACCAAAGAAAAACCATGAAAAAAGCCCTCTTACTAACTCTCTCTCTCTCTCTCGTTTTGGCTCCACGCTGAAAGGAATGGATTTTATTTAGGTTTAAATGCTCTAGAAGGAAGCTACATTCAAGAACAAGGTAGTATCGGCGAAAGAATTTTAGCAGAAACCGCCTTAAATCAAGCGATCAAAAACGCAAACGATTACCCCTTTGAAAAACCATTAGCAAAATATGTAGAAGATGCGCAAAACGCTTTTAACAAAGTGAAAGATTCAAACAAAATCGCTCTCCAATTAAAAGGAAAGGGTGGAACGGGCGGTGTTCTTAATGAACTCAGCTTTGGGTATAAATATTTTTTGGGTAAAAAAAGGATTATAGGGTTTAGGCACTCTCTTTTTTTCGGTTACCAAACTAGTAAGCTTGCTTATGCTCCTTTCGCCAGTTTAATAGCTGTTTCACCCTTGAGTTTGCTCACTTTTAGTTCTATTTCTTATTCTAATATCGGTTCAATCGTTTTTTTACCCTATGGTTTCAATACGGATTTGCTTATCAATTTAATCGAAATCGGCGATAATAAGCGAGCGTCCCAAGAATCCGGCAGAACGCTAGACGCTAATGCATTAGAAAGAGCATCATGGCGCGTATCCAAAGAGTATTCTTTAGGGCTTGTGATTGGCATGGATATAGGGGCTAGCACTTGGTTTTCAAGTAACAATCTCTATCCGTTTTCAAGTATAACTCTCAACCCTTTCAATCAAGTCAAGAGCCGCACGATTTTTCAGTTGCAAGGAAAATTTGGCATTCGTTGGAATCAAGTTCTTGGAAATCTTAGTTATAGTGTTGAATTAGGGGTTAAAGTGCCAGCCTTTAAAGTCAATTACTATAGCGATAATTATGGGGATAAATTGGATTATAAAAGAGTGGTGAGCGTTTATCTTAACTATGCATATAACTTTAGAAATTAAAACACGCTTTTTAATGCTCTTTAGTTGGTTTTTTAAAACAAAGCCTTATTTTTTATTAGATTCAAACTCTTCATAGCCTTTTTTTCTCAGTTGGCATGCTGGGCATTTATCGCAGCCATAGCCATAAGCATGCAAAATCTTTCGCTCTCCTTGGTAGCAGGTGTGCGTTTCTTTGATGACTAAATCTAAGACGCCCAAATCTTTAGCCATTTGAAATTCTTGCGCTTTATTCAAAAACATTAAAGGCGTTACAATTTTAATCGCCGTGTTTGATCCTAAATTTAGGGCATGCTCGATGCTTTTAATAAAATCTTCTTTACAATCCGGATAGCCGCTAAAATCCGCTTGCGAAACCCCTAAAGCGATGTTACTAGCCCCTAGTTTTTGCGCGTAAGAATGCAAAAGGGTGATAAAAATAGCGTTACGATTAGGCACAAAAGAGTTGGGTAAATCTTTATTTTGCACATGCGAATGCCCTATTAAATCGTTAGAGTTTTTAAAAAGTGCGGAGTGGGTAATATTCTCTAAAAAATCTAACGAAATGATTTCATAAGGGAGTTGCAAAAGAGAAGCGATTTTTTGAGCGCATTCTAATTCCACAGAGTGTTTTTGCGCGTAATCAAACCCCACTAAACAGACTTTTTTAAAACGCTTTTTCGCCCATACGGCTAAAGTGGTGCTGTCTTGCCCGCCGCTAAAACCGATCACGCAAATTTCTTGTTCCATCAACATTCCTTAAAAATTCTAAAAAGATATAATAACACAAAGAAATTTTAAGAGTAAAAAGCGTGTTTGAGTTAGAAAAAGAATTAAAAGAATTGTTTGATATTTATGAAAAATCCCCTTATGAGCTTTACTTGGTAGGGGGGTGCGTGCGCGATTGTTTGATGGGCATTACTCCCAAAGATTACGATTTAACCTCAAACGCTTTAGTCAATGAAAGTAAAGAGCTTCTTTTAAAACGCCATTTTAGGGTGTTAGAAACCGGCATCAAACATGGCACGATCACGGCTCTTAAAAACCATCAAAGTTATGAAATCACAACTTTTAGAATGGAAAAGGGGCATATCAAACACCGAAAGCCTAAAGAATTGGTTTTTAGCACTCATTTAACAGATGATTTAAAGCGGCGCGATTTTAGCATGAATGCGATCGCTTATAGCCCTACAAAAGGGCTGATTGATCCTTTTAAAGGGCAGAATGCGATTGAAAATCAAATAATTGAATGCGTGGGGGGAGCGCGATTAAGGTTTTTTGAAGACGCTTTAAGGATTTTAAGATCGCTGCGATTTAGCGCAACTTTAGGCTTTAAGATAGCAGCAAGCACTAAAGAAGCGGTTTTTGCGTGTAAGGATTTGTTAAAACACCTCTCCAAAGAACGCTTACAAAGTGAATTGAATAAGCTTCTTATGGGGAAAAACGCCTATGAAGTGGCTAAAGAATATCAAGAAATTTTAGAGTTGGTTACTCAAGAAACAATAGAAAATTTAGGGTTTTTAAAAAACGCGCCTTTCAATCTGGAATTAAGATTGTTAGGGTTTTTTAAAGATCAAAAAAGTTTAGAAAATCTACGATACCCTAAAAAAACATGTGTTTTATTTACTCAAGCTAAAGAATGCCATAAAGCTTTTTTAAATATTCATAATAAAACAGAGTTAAAATTTTTATTAAAAAACTACGATTTAGAACCTTTTAATTTGGCTTTAGATTTTTATGTGCTCAAAAACCCCAAACATGCTTTAAAAATTAAAAGATTGTTAAAAGAAATCTTTGATTCTAACGAGCCTTTTAAAAAAGAACATTTAGCCCTTAAGGGCGGTGCACTCCAAAACTTGGGTTATCAGCACCAAAAAATCGGCGAAATTTTAAACGCATGCCTAAATTTAGTCATCGCTCACCCTAAAAACAACGCTTTAGAATGGCTGATAAAATGGGTTAAAGATCATTATTTACCTAATGATGCTATAAATCACTCGCCAATAGGCAGAAAAAATTAAAAACAGAGAAAACATGATAACGATGAATGCGATTCAATGGCCTGAAAAATGGATTCCAGGAGAGACTGATAATTTTGTGTCCAATGAAGTCATTGTCAAAGGTTTGGATTTTAATAAAGTGGTGCAACACTTAAGAGATGCGTCTTGTTGGGAAAAGTATTACAAAAATTCAGGGAATATCCACATGCATAATCAAGACAATACTATTCTTAAAGACAAGACTCGTTTCCGTTTTGAAACTTTTGGCTTTCTCATTGAAGCGCAAGTGGAAGAGTTTGAATTGAAAGACACCATACTGCGTTTGGCTTGGAGAGGTTGGAATGAAGCTAAAGGCGATGAGTATCTTGAAGCCTATCACGCATGGCTAGTTGAAAAATTAGACAATGATTGTGTGCGTATTTTAACCCAAGAAACTCAGTTAGGAGTCCCTGCTAAAGCTTTAGCGAAATCTGTGCCTAATACGATGCTAAATGGCCATCAAGCTTGGTTAGATGGTTTAGTGGCGTATTCACGCTAATAAGTGAGGGTTAAATGAAAATCGGATGGATTGGACTTGGGGCTATGGGGACTCCTATGGCGGCTCGTTTGTGCGATGCAGGTTTAAAAGTATCAGTTTATAACCGAACAGAGAGCAAAGCAGCCCCTTTAAAAGAAAAAGGCGTAGCGGTTTATACTAACCCTATAGATTTGGCCGCTAAAGTTGATCTGATTTTTACCATGCTTTCGGATAAAACGGCGATTGATGCTGTTTTAGCGCCAAAATTTTGGGAACAGATGTCTGAAAAAATCGTGGTGAATATGAGCACCATCGCCCCTTTGGAAAGCTTATCTTTAGAAAAAACCGCTCAAAAGCATCAAGTAACTTACCTTGAAGCGCCCGTTTCAGGATCGGTTGGTGCGGCCAAAGCTGGGGCGTTATTGATTTTGGCAGCCGGTGAAGAAGAGGTGGTTGCTCAACTCAAACCTATTTTTGCACATTTGGGGAGTCAAACTTTTTATTTAGGAAAAGTTGGTCAAGGGGCAGGGGCTAAATTATCCATCAATAGCCTTTTGGCTCAAATGGGGGTTGCTTATTCAGAAGCTTTGTTATTAGCCAAACATTTAGGGGTTGATGCAGAGTTATTTTTACAAATTATTGGCCAATCTGGCATGAATTCGCCTCTCTTTCAAGCTAAAAAAGGCATGTGGCTACAAGATAGCTATCCGGCCGCTTTCAGTTTGAAACTCATGCTCAAGGACATTCGTTTAGCTAACAATGAAGCAGGAGAGGCGATAAAGTTGCCATTCTTATTTCAAGCAGAAGAGCTTTATTCTCAAGCAGAAAAATCCGGTTTAGGTGCATTGGATATGGCAGCCGTTTATCATTATTTAGAAAAAGGAGAACATTAAAATGGACAGAGAACAAGTGGTTGCTTTACAGCACCAACGATTTGCTGCAAAAAATACGATCCTAATCGTCGTATTTCCCAAAAGGATTGGGAAGCTTTGGTTGAAGTGGGGAGATTAGCCCCTTCTTCAATCGGGCTTGAACCATGGAAAATGCTTTTATTAAAGAATGAACGCATGAAAGAAGATTTAAAACCGATGGCCTGGGGGGCGCTTTTTGGTTTAGAGGGAGCGAGCCATTTTGTCATTTATCTTGCGCGAAAAGGCGTTACTTATGACAGCGATTATGTTAAGAAAGTGATGCATGAGGTTAAAAAAAGGGATTATGACACCAATTCCAGGTTCGCTCAAATCATCAAAAATTTCCAAGAGAACGATATGAAACTCAATAGCGAACGATCTTTGTTTGATTGGGCTAGCAAGCAGACTTATATCCAAATGGCGAACATGATGATGGCAGCGGCCATGTTAGGGATTGATTCTTGCCCGATTGAAGGGTATGATCAAGAAAAAGTGGAGGCTTATTTAGAGGAAAAAGGCTATCTGAACACGGCGGAATTTGGCGTGTCGGTAATGGCTTGTTTTGGTTATCGCAATCAAGAAATCACCCCTAAAACCCGTTGGAAGACAGAAGTTATTTATGAAGTGATTGAATAAAAAACGCTGTTAGCTTTTTGATAACCAACCATAAAGAGCTTGGCGTTAGCCAAGCGCTAATCTCTTAAATGATGCCCATTCATGTTTGATAAAAACAGAACTACCACAACACAATTAAGTATTCTTTAGGTATAATCAAAAACTATTTTTAAATAAAGGGTTTTTATGCTTCGTTTTGCGCCTTCGCCTACAGGGGATATGCACATAGGGAATTTAAGGGCAGCCATTTTCAACTACATTGTGGCCAAACAGCAACATAAACCCTTTCTTATTCGCATTGAAGACACAGACAAAGAGCGTAACATTGAAGGCAAAGACCAGGAAATTTTAGAGATTTTAAAGCTTATGGGGGTAAGTTGGGACAAGCTCGTGTATCAAAGCCATAACATAGATTATCACAGAGAAATGGCGGAAAAATTACTGAAAGAAAATAAAGCGTTTTATTGTTATGCGAGCGCGGAGTTTTTAGAAAAAGAAAAAGAAAAAGCCAAGAATGAAAAACGCCCTTTCAGGTATTTAGACGAGTGGGCGGCTTTAGAAAAAGACAAGTGCCATGCCCCTGTGGTGCGTTTAAAAGCCCCAAATCATGCGGTGTCTTTCAACGATGCGATTAAAAAAGAAGTGAGATTTGAGCCTTATGAATTGGATTCTTTTGTGCTTTTGAGAAAGGATAAAAGCCCTACTTATAATTTCGCTTGTGCATGCGATGATTTGCTCTATGAAATCAGTCTGATCATTAGAGGCGAAGATCATGTGAGTAACACCCCTAAACAAATTTTAATCCAGCAAGCTTTAGGCTCAAACGATCCGATTGTTTATGCACATTTGCCCATTATTTTAGATGAAGTAAGCGGTAAAAAGATGAGCAAAAGAGACGAAGCGTCCAGCGTGAAATGGCTTTTGAATCAAGGGTTTTTACCGGTTGCGATTGCGAATTACCTCATCACTATCGGTAATAAAGTGCCTAAGGAAGTTTTTAGCCTTGATGAAGCGATAGAATGGTTTGATTTAGAAAACCTTTCTAATTCCCCAGCTCATTTTAATTTAAAATATTTAAAACACTTAAACCACGAGCATTTAAAGCTTTTAGACGATGAAAAGTTATTAGAACTCACTTCAATAAAAGATAAAAACCTCCTAGGGCTTTTAAGATTGTTTATAGAAGAATGCGGCACGCTTTTAGAATTGAAAGAAAAAATTTCGTTGTTTTTAGAGCCAAAGGATATTGTTAAAACTTATGAAAATGAAGATTTTAAAGAGCGTTGTTTAGCGCTTTTTAACGCTCTAAAAAGCATGGATTTTCAAGCCTATAAGGATTTTGAAAGTTTTAAAAAAGAAGCCATGCGATTGAGCCAGCTTAAGGGTAAGGATTTTTTCAAACCTTTGCGCATTCTTTTAACCGGGAACTCGCATGGCATTGAGTTGCCTTTGATTTTCCCCTATATCCAAAGCCACTATCAAGAAATTTTAAGGCTAAAAGCATGATTTTTTCTACCCTTATCAATGCGATAGCGGTGATTTTAAGCTCGCTCATTACGATTTATATGTGGGTGGTGATCATTTATTCGCTTCTAGGCTTCGTGCAGCCTAACCCTAATAACCCCATCATGCAAATCCTCGCTCGCTTGTGTGAGCCGGTGTTTTATTTTTTACGCTCTAGATTCAAGCTGGTGTTTAACGGGTTGGATTTCGCTCCTTTAGTGGTGGTCATCGTTTTGAAATTCTTGGATCTCACGCTCATTCAGTGGCTTTTCATGCTCGCTAAAAACCTTTAAAGAAAATAACCGCATGCGTTTTTTTACCTTGTTTTTTATCGGTATGCTTGGCGTTGGTTTTTCTCAAACCGAGTTCAATTTAAAAGATTTAGAAAAAAAGCCCGCCGGGATCGTTAGGGATTATTATTTGTGGCGTTATATTAGCGATAAAAAAACCACTTTAGAAAACGCTAAAAAAGCCTATGAATTGACCCAAAACAAAAACAACGCCCTACAAAAAGCCATGCAAGAAAAAGGCTCAGACAATGCAGAAAAAAACCCTGATGTTAAATTGCCTGAAGATATTTATTGCAAACAAATTACCCTAGAAAGCATGTTAGAAACAACAGACACTTTCCAAGCGAGTTGTATCGCTATCGCTTTAAAATCAAAAATCAAAGATTTTGATAAAATCCCCATCCAAACCATCAAGCCCTTACAAGAAAAAATCAAAGAGGCTTACCCCATTCTTTATGAAGAATTAGAAATTTTGCAAAGTAAGCATGTGAGCGCTTCTTTATTTAAGGCTAATGTGCAAGTGTTTAGCGCGCTTTTCAATCATTTGAGTTATGAAAAAAAGCTCCAAATTTTTGAAGAGCGTATCCCCATTAAAGAATTAAACCGCCTTTTAGATGAAGATTACCCGGCGTTTAACCGCTTGATCTATCAAGTCATCTTAGATCCTAAATTGGATCATTTTAAAGACGCTCTGGCTAAAAGTAACGCCACCCAAAGCAACGCGCAAACCTTTTTTATTCTAGGGATTAACGAAATCTTGCGCAAAAAACCCTCTAAAGCGCTCAAGTATTTTGAACGCTCAGAAGCGGTTGTCAAGGACGATGATTTTTCAAAAGACAGGGCGATTTTTTGGCAATATTTAGCCTCTAAAAAGAAAAAAACCCTAGAGAGCCTCTCACAAAGCCCAGCCCTAAACCTCTATAGCCTTTATGCGAGCCGAAAACTCAAAACCACGCCCAGTTATCGCATCATTTCACGCATCCAGAATTTAAGCCAAGAGGACCCTCCTTTTGACACGCATGACCCTTTTTTATGGCAAATTTTTAAGGAAAAAACCTTGAGTTTGAAAGATGAGGGCGCGTTTAATGCGATGCTAAAAAGCTTGTATTATGAAAAAAGCGCTCCTGAATTGACCTACCTTTTAAGCCAACGCAATAAAGACAAGATTTATTATTATTTATCCCCTTATGAGGGCATTATTGAATGGCAAAATGTTGATGAAAAGGCTATGGCGTATGCGATCGCTAGGCAAGAAAGTTTCTTGCTCCCGGCTTTAATCTCTCGCTCCTTTGCTCTAGGGCTTATGCAAATCATGCCCTTTAATGTAGGGCCTTTCGCTAAAAGCCTTGGCATGGATAACATTGATCTAAACGACATGTTTAACCCCAATATCGCCCTCAAATTTGGTAATTATTACTTGAACCATTTGAAAAAAGAATTCAACCACCCCCTTTTTGTCGCCTACGCCTATAATGCTGGGCCTGGGTTTTTAAGGAGGTGGTTAGAAAGCTCCAAACGATTCAAAGAAAAAAATCATTTTGAGCCATGGCTTAGCATGGAGCTTATGCCTTATAGCGAGACTCGCATGTATGGCTTTAGGGTCATGCTCAATTACTTGATTTATCAAGAAATTTTTGGGAATTTCATCCCTATTGATGGATTTTTAGAACAAACTCTTAACTCAAAGGACAAACCATGATTAAAAAATGCCTTTTTCCTGCCGCGGGCTATGGCACGCGCTTTTTGCCGATCACTAAAACCATTCCTAAAGAAATGCTGCCCATTGTGGATAAGCCTTTAATCCAATACGCTGTAGAAGAAGCGATGGAAGCGGGCTGTGAAGTGATGGCGATCGTTACGGGGAGGAATAAACGAAGCTTAGAAGATTATTTTGACACGAGCTATGAAATAGAGCATCAAATCCAAGGCACTAACAAAGAAAACGCTCTAAAAAGCATTCGTAACATTATAGAAAAATGCTGTTTTTCCTATGTGCGCCAAAAGCAAATGAAAGGCCTAGGGCATGCGATTTTAACCGGAGAAGCTCTCATAGGCAATGAGCCTTTTGCGGTGATTTTAGCCGATGACTTATGCATAAGCCATGATCACCCAAGCGTGTTAAAACAAATGACTTCATTGTATCAAAAATACCAATGCCCCATTGTAGCCATTGAAGAAGTGGCACTAGAAGAAGTTTCAAAATACGGCGTGATCAGGGGCGAATTGTTAGAAGAGGGGGTGTATGAGATTAAAGACATGGTGGAAAAACCAAGCCAAGAAGACGCCCCAAGCAACCTAGCCGTGATAGGGCGCTACATTTTGACTCCGGATATTTTTGAAATTTTAAGCGAGACGAAACCGGGTAAAAACAATGAAATCCAAATCACGGATGCTTTACTCACTCAAGCCAAAAAAAAACGCATCATCGCTTACCAATTCAAAGGCAAACGATACGATTGCGGGAGCGTGGAAGGCTATATTGAAGCGAGTAACGCTTATTATAAAAAACGCTTATAAATCTTATCAACATGGGCAATTTGACTTATTACGCTTACATGTATTTGATCCTCTTTGTATGCTTGCTGCCTGTGTTATTGGTGGGGCTTGTTTGGAGGCTTACTCGCCCCCCTTTAAAGCAAAATATTCCTAATAAAAGCCTTTCTTTAGAATATTTAAACGAGCAAATCAAAAACCTTAAAAGCGTGCTAGCTTTAGAAAAACTGAAAAACGACTTCAATGAGCGCTTTAAAATTTGCCCCAAAGACAAAGAAACTCTGTGGCTAGAAACGATCCAAAAATTAGTCGCTTCAGAATTTTTTGAATTAGAAGACGCTATTAATTTTGGGCAAGAATTAGAAAACGCTAACCCTAATTACCAACAAAAAATCGCTAACGCTACCGGCTTAGCCCTTAAGAATAAAAAAGAAAAAGGATAGAATTGGATTTTTTAGAGATTGTAGGACAAGTCCCTTTAAAAGGGGGGGTAGAAATTTCAGGGGCGAAAAATTCCGCACTCCCCATTTTAGCTGCCACGCTTTTAAGCCGCCAAGAAGTCAAAATCAATTCTTTGCCCCAAGTGGTGGATATAAAGGCGATGGCGTTATTGTTGCAAAATTTAGGCACAAGCTTAGAATGGCTTGATCCTAACACGCTCCAAATTTGCGCCAAATCCCTGCACCACACCGAAGCCACTTACGATTTGGTGCGTAAAATGCGTGCTTCTATTTTGGTTTTAGGCCCACTATTAGCGCGTTTTAAAGAATGCTTAGTGAGTTTGCCCGGTGGGTGCGCTATAGGAGCAAGGCCTGTGGATTTGCACCTAAAAGCGATGCAACAATTAGGGGCTGAAATCAAAATTGAGCAAGGCTATATCCATGCAAAAGCCCCTAAAGGCTTGAAAGGGAATGATATTTTATTTGATAAAATCAGCGTTACAGGCACAGAAAACGCCCTCATGGCAGCAAGTCTTGCTAAAGGGATCACGCGCATCATTAACGCCGCTAAAGAGCCAGAGATCGCTCAATTGTGCGCGTTTTTACAAAGCGGAGGCGTAGAAATTGAGGGCGTTGGCAGCAGCGAGTTAAAGATTAGGGGGGTAGAAAATGACGCTTTAAATTTAAAAGACATTCAAATCATACCCGATAGGATTGAAGCAGGCACTTATTTGTGCGTGGGGGCTATCACTAACAGCCAGCTTAAAATCAATCGTATCATCCCTAACCATATTCAAGCGATCACGGACAAGCTCATAGAAATTGGTTTTTCGCTAAACATTCAAGAAAATTCTATAGAAATTTATCCGGCCAAACAACGACAAGCCTTTGAAATCACCACGAAAGAATACCCGGGCTTTCCCACAGACATGCAAGCGCAATTCATGGCGTTAGCCACGCAGTGTTTGGGGACGAGCGTGATTGAAGAAACGCTTTTTGAAAACCGCTTCATGCATGCAAGCGAATTGCAACGCTTGGGGGCTAGTATTAGCCTGAAAACGAATGTGGCTACCATTAGCGGATCCACAGAGCTTACCGGAAGCGATGTGATGGCGACCGATTTAAGGGCTTCTTCGGCTCTCGTTTTAGCCGCTTTAGTGGCTAAGGGCGTGAGTAGGGTGCATAGGATTTACCACTTGGATAGGGGTTATGAGAGATTAGAGGATAAAATCAACGCTTTAGGGGCAAAAGTATTGCGCTTAAAAGAAAAATAATCCAAGATTTGGTTACAATAGCTAGAATATTTTTTAATTATTACATAAGGAGCTTTTATGCGTATTGAGCATGATTTCATTGGGCAAATGGAAATTAGCGATGAAGTTTATTACGGGATCCAGACTTTAAGAGCGAGTGAAAATTTTTTCATCACCAACGACAAGCTTTGCAGTTATCCTGTTTTTATCAAATCTTTCGCTCAAGTCAAAAAAGCGGCCGCTTTAGCGAACGCGCAATTAGGGCTGATTGATGAAAAGCTTAAGATTGCGATTTGCCATGCGTGCGATTTGCTCATTGATGGCAAATACCATGATCAATTCATTGTGGATATGATTCAAGGGGGGGCTGGCACAAGCACGAACATGAATATGAATGAAGTGATTGCTAATTTGGCTTTAGAATACATGGGGCATCAAAAGGGCGAGTATCAATTTTGCCACCCAAACGACCATGTCAACCGCTCTCAATCCACTAATGACGCTTATCCTAGCGCGTTAAAAATCGCTATTTATGAGCGTTTGAGTAATTTAGTCGCTCCCATGAAGGCTTTAAGGGACGCTTTCGCTCAAAAAGCTAAGGAATTTTCCCATGTGATTAAAATGGGGCGCACCCAGCTTCAAGACGCTGTGCCTATGACTTTAGGGCAAGAGTTTGAAACTTATGCGTTGATGGTTGATAGGGATATTGAGCAGGTTTTAGACGCTAGGAATTGGGTAAGAGAGCTTAATTTAGGCGGCACGGCCATTGGCACAGGGATCAATTCGCACCCGGATTATCGCAGTTTGATTGAAAAGAAAATCCAAGAAGTAACGGGCCGCCCCTTTGTCATGGCTAATAATTTGATAGAAGCCACTCAAAGCACGGGAGCGTATGTGCAAGTGAGTGGGGTGTTAAAGCGTATTGCGGTCAAACTTTCTAAAGTTTGTAACGATTTGAGGTTGCTCAGTTCAGGCCCTAGAGCCGGGTTGAATGAAATCAATTTACCTAAAATGCAGCCGGGCAGCTCTATTATGCCCGGTAAAGTCAATCCGGTGATCCCTGAAGTGGTCAATCAAGTGTGCTTTGCGGTGATTGGGAACGATTTGAGCGTAGCGTTAGCCGCAGAAGGAGGGCAATTGCAACTCAATGTGTTTGAGCCGGTTATCGCTTACAAGCTTTTCCATTCCTTTGTGATTTTAGGGCGCGCGATTGAAACTTTGACGACTAAATGCGTGGAAGGCATCACGGCTAATGAAAAGATTTGCCACGATTATGTCTTTAACAGCATTGGCATCGTTACCGCGCTAAACCCTCATATCGGCTATGAAAAATCCGCTATGATCGCCAAAGAAGCTTTAAAAAGCGATCGCTCTATCTATGACATCGCTTTAGAAAAGAAAATCTTAACTAAAGAGCAACTGGACGATATTTTCAAGCCAGAAAACATGCTAAGCCCTCACGCTTTCAAAAAGCATAAAGACTGAACGCTTTGCAACACTCACGCCTTCAAACTTTACGCTCCCTTTATATGGAGCGTCTTTTGGGCGAAACTTATACGGATATTAGCCTTATAAAGCCCCAAAATAAGCCCCTTAACAAACAAGTTCATGAGGGTATAGAAAATTGTAATTTGTGCAAACGCCACCAACATTCAAAACCGGTGATCGGGCTTTTTAACCCCACTTCCAAGCTCGCTTTCATCACGCTCACCCCCATGTTGGATAGCCAATTACATTTCTTAAACAATTTAAAAGCGGCCATGTTAGAGAGCATTATCCAAAAGGTTTTTAACTACCCCTTAAAAGATTGCAGTATTTTATCGCTTCTTAAATGCGACTCTAACAGCCTCAATTTAGAAGAAGAAATCAACGCATGCCTGCCTCATTTAACATGGCAATTAGACAACAGCGCTTCAAAAGTCATTGTGGTATTTGGCGAGGTTTTGCCCAAACGCCTTTTAAACCTTTCTAAAGAAGAATCCTTTGGGCGCATCGTGTCTTTAAAAACCAAACATTTTTTAAGCACCTACGCTTTAGAAGACATGCTCAAAAACCCCACGCTCAAAAAAGAAGCGTTAGCGCATTTTAAAATAGCACTCCAATTTCTCAATCAGTCTTAAAATACGCCTTATTTTTTAACCCATCTCCTTACAGCACGCAACAAAGGTAAGGATTTTTGATAGGCTTTGCGATAGATTTTAAAAGTGGTGTTTTGAGAGAGTTCTAATAAAGGTGAAGCGTTTTGCAAAAGGCGCTCATAATTAACCCTCAAATCATCATAATTAACCCTCAAATCATCATAATTAACCCTCAAATCATCATAATTAACCCTCAAATCATCATAATTAACCCTCAAATCATCAATAGATATTAAAGGCTCATTCAAATCACGATAGAAAATGAAAGGATTATCGTGATAAATCGTGTCGTTTTCTAAAATCGTTTTAAAAAAATCTAGGATTTTTTTAAAACTCAAATCTTGGTAAAAGTAAGCTTTCCCATCAAGGGTGTTTAAAGGGTTTTCATAGAGCATGTCTAAATAAGCGTTTGGGTGCGTGTGCAAGTATCTCACGTAATCAATCGCTTCATCAAAATCTTTAAAATCACAAATGTTCACAAAACTTTTGGGGTTAAAGTCTTTCGCCACGCTAGGACTCCCCCAATAAATAGGAATGGTATGGCTGAAATAAGCGTCAATGATTTTTTCAGTTACATAGCCATAGCCTTGAGAGTTTTCAAAACACAGGTTGAACTTGTATTGGCTTAAAAATTCGCTCTTGTTTTTGACATTATAGCCTAAAGTGTTTTTCACGCTCCCTCCCCCAGTAACTGGCTCTATGGAATTTAAAGCGTCATAGAAAGCGTTTCTTATAGGGGCGTTAGGGTTGCTTGCGACAAAGCTCGCAAACCCTCTTTTCAAAGGATCGCTCTCATCATTCACTACTGCGCACAAATTAGGGTGGTTTTCTTTAAAATGATGGGAGGGTTTTTTTAAAGCATAAAGGCTGTCAGGTTTGAGTTTGTAGGGCGCAGTGGTGTCATTCACGCTCTCGGCTTTATGGTGTAGCCTATCATAATATAAAGGCATCCTCAAATAACGATCTCTAAAATCTAATTCATCAAAGCCTATGGCGTAATCAAAGAGGTTGAAATTAGGGACTTCGTTTTCACCGGTGTAAAACACCCTTTTAGCGTTTTGATAGGATAGGATTTTTCTGGCTGATCCAAGGGGGTTACCAAAAACGATGTCCGCAGGTTTATTAGGGTTTCGTCGTAAAGTGATTGTGTAATGCTGGCTTAAAATGAAATACAGAATGTTCTTTTTAAATTCTTTAACCTCTTCATCTCCCCACCAATTCGCCACAGCGATTTTTAGGGGGGGGGGGGGGGGAGATTTAGAGGCCATTTTTTCAATGGAAGCGCTGTCTATAAAGGCGTCTAGTAAGGGTTGGAACATGGTTATCCTTATGATTTAAAGGAGTATTTTACAAAAAAAAATTTTTTAAATCAAAGGCTTGATTAGGGCTAAATTAGGCTCATTGATGCAATGCGTGGCGTGCTGTTTTAAAATTTCTTTAGCGTTGAAAGCGATTTTGATATGAGCATGTTTGAACATGCTCAAGTCATTCGCTCCATCGCCCACGACTAAGGTGCGATCTTTACTGATATTTAATAAGCGTTGTAAGGCGAGGAGCATTTCACCTTTAGAGTGTGAAAACATCATATGCCCGGTAACCAAGCCGTTTAAGGCGTTATTTTCCACGATCAGCGTGTTACTGAAAGCCGCATCTAAATGCAATAAATCCCTGTAATGATTGGTCGCTAGATCAAAGCCCCCACTGAAGCAAACCACTTTGTAATTTTTCTCTTTTAAGGCACTAATGAGATCAAACGCCCCCTCAAACAAAGGCAGACTTTCACAAACTTCTTTGGCTAGTTTTAAGGGCATGTTTTTGAGTTTAGAAACCCTTAAAATAAGACTTTTATGAAAATCTGTCTCGCCATTCATAGCCTTCAAAGTGATTGTTTTCACTTCATCAAACACCCCCCACGCCCTCGCTAAAGACTCAATCGTCTCAGCATTGACTAGCGTGGAGTCAAAATCAAAAACGGCTAGTTTTTGCACCCAATACCCTAAAATTAAGATTTCCTGCTTTTAGCGATCCCTTTGATATATTGATCAGCCAAATACAAGCCATGGTTTTCATTACCAATCAACTCAATTTTATCCAAAATATCCTTGAAAAGCACTTCTTCTTCATGCTGTTCAGACACATACCATTGCAAGAAATTGAAAGTCGCATGATCTTTGCCTTTTATGGCGTGATCGACGATATTATTAATGGACTCGCTGATGTGTTGCTCATGTTCATAGGCTTTTTGGAAAATTTGAGTCAAACCTTCAAACTTATGCTCAGGCGCACTGATGCTGGTCAATTGCACAGGCACATTGTTTTCATTCAAGAAGACGATAAGCTTTTTGGCATGCTCGTATTCTTCAGCCGCATGGTCAAACAAGAAAAGCCCCGAGCCGTCTAAGCTATGGGTATAGCACCAAGAACTCATGCTCATATACAAGTTGGAAGAGTTCATTTCCTTATTCACTTGTTCGTTTAGCAACTTAATGATGTCTTTTGATAACATAGTATCTCCTTTGTGTTGGTTTAAGTTGTCCCATAATTATAGCATAAATGATAATGAAAAAGTAAACAAGAGTATGAAAATTTTTAAAAACTTATAAAAATGACTTATAAAAATGAGAAAGAACACCAGCTAAAAAGCATTCTTCAATCCAAAAATGCTACAATGTTTATCTTTAAAATGAAAGGCGATTTAACCATGGACTTTTTAGAAAAAGTATTAGACAATCAAGTTACTGAAAGTAAAGAATTAGTGAAGCTTTATGATTATGATTTATACACGCTAGGGGAAGCAGCGGATCAAATGCGTCAAAACATGCACCAAAAAATCGTGTATTTTAATGTCAATAGGCATTTAAACCCTAGTAATATTTGCGCGGACGCTTGCAAGTTTTGCGCTTTTTCAGCTCACAGAAAAAACCCTAACCCCTATGAAATGAGCTTAGAAGAAATCCTAGAAAAGGTTAAAAACTCCTACAACAAGGGGATTAAAGAAGTCCATATCGTGAGCGCTCATAACCCTAACTACTCTTATGAGTGGTATTTAAAGGTATTTGAAACCATCAAACAAGAAATGCCTAACTTACACCTAAAAGCCATGACCGCTGCGGAAGTGCATTTTTTAAGCACCAAATTCAACAAACCTTTTGAATTGGTGTTAGAAGACATGCTCAAAGCCGGGGTGGATTCCATGCCGGGTGGGGGGGCTGAGATTTTTGATGAAGAAGTTAGGCGTAAAATCTGTAGTGGTAAGGTGGGATCTTCTCGGTGGTTAGAAATCCATGCTTATTGGCACAAATTAGGCAAAATGAGTAACGCTACCATGCTTTTTGGGCATATTGAAGATAAAATCCATCGCATCGATCACATGCTAAGGATCAAAAAAATCCAAAGCCCTAAAAATAAAGTGGAAAACAAAGAAGGGGGCTTTAACGCATTCATTCCCTTGCTGTATCAAAAAGAAAACAACTATTTGAAAGTGGGAAAATCCCCTAGCGCGATAGAAATCTTAAAAACCATCGCTATATCTCGCATTCTTTTAAACAATATCCCTCACATTAAAGCCTATTGGGCGACTTTGGGCTTGAATTTGGCTTTAGTGGCTCAAGAATTTGGCGCTAACGATTTAGACGGCACGATAGAAATAGAGAGCATTCAAAGCGCGGCAGGCGCGAAAAGCCGGCATGGTTTAGAAAAAGAAGATTTGATATTTAAAATCAAGGATTCTGGCTTTGTTGCGGTAGAAAGGGATAGTTTGTATAATTTTATACAAAAATTTTAATGATTTTTAGCGTTTTTAAGAATGATTAGTTATAATAACGCTACTAACAACACTCAAGCTAAAATCTATTAAGGAAATCAGTATTAAAAAATTTATTCTATCCTCTCTTGTTTTCGCATGTATCAATACCAGCGTTGAAGCTTTAGAAAATGACGGCTCTAAACCAAACGATTTGACTCCACCAAAAGAAGCCTCTCAAGAATCTCAAAGAAATGAAGCTCCAAAAAATGAGACTCAAAAAGAAACTTCTCAATCCAATCAAACGCCTAAAGAAATGAAAGTCAAGTCCGTTTCTTATGTCGGGCTTTCTTACATGTCTGACATGCTCGCTAATGAGATTGTAAAGATTCGTGTGGGCGATATGGTGGATTCTAAAAAAATAGACACCGCTGTTTTGGCTTTGTTCAATCAAGGGTATTTTAAAGACGTTTATGCCACTTTTGAAAGCGGCATATTAGAGTTTCATTTTGATGAAAAAGCCAGGATTGCCGGGGTAGAAATCAAGGGTTATGGGACTGAAAAGGAAAAAGACGGCTTAAAATCCCAAATGGGGATCAAAAAGGGCGACACCTTTGATGAGCAAAAATTAGAGCATGCTAAAACGGCTTTAAAAACAGCTTTAGAGGGTCAGGGCTATTATGGGAGCGTGGTGGAGGTGCGCACCCAAAAGGTCAGTGAGGGCGCGTTATTAATTGTGTTTGATGTGAATAGGGGGGATAGCATTTATATCAAACAATCCATTTATGAGGGAAGCGCGAAATTAAAACGCCGCATGATTGAATCTTTGAGCGCGAACAAGCAACGCGATTTCATGGGCTGGATGTGGGGCTTGAATGACGGAAAATTGCGTCTAGATCAATTAGAATACGATTCTTTGCGTATCCAAGATGTGTACATGCGTAGGGGTTACTTAGACGCTCATATTTCTTCGCCTTTTTTGAAAACGGATTTTTCTACCCATGACGCTAAGCTTCATTATAAAGTCAAAGAGGGGATCCAATACAGGATTTCAGATATTTTAATAGAGATTGACAACCCGGTAGTCCCCTTAAAAACCTTAGAAAAAGCGCTTAAAGTTAAAAGGAAAGATGTCTTTAATATTGAGCATTTAAGAGCGGATGCGCAAATTTTAAAAACCGAAATCGCCGATAAGGGCTATGCGTTTGCGGTGGTGAAGCCAGACTTGGATAAAGATGAAAAAAACGGGCTTGTGAAAGTCATTTATCGTATTGAAGTGGGCGATATGGTGCATATCAATGATGTCATCATTTCAGGGAACCAGCGCACGAGCGATAGGATCATTAGGAGGGAATTGTTACTAGGGCCTAAGGATAAATACAACTTGACTAAACTCAGAAATTCCGAAAATTCTTTAAGGCGTTTAGGGTTTTTCTCTAAAGTCAAAATTGAAGAAAAAAGGGTTAATAGCTCACTCATGGATTTATTAGTGAGCGTAGAAGAGGGGCGTACTGGGCAGTTGCAATTTGGTTTGGGCTATGGCTCTTATGGAGGGCTCATGCTTAATGGGAGCGTGAGCGAAAGGAATCTTTTTGGCACAGGGCAAAGCATGAGCTTGTATGCTAACATCGCTACAGGGGGGGGTAGATCTTATCCGGGCATGCCAAGAGGAGCGGGGCGTATGTTTGCGGGGAATTTGAGCTTGACTAATCCAAGGATTTTTGACAGCTGGTATAGCTCTACGATCAATCTTTATGCGGATTATAGGATAAGCTACCAATATGTCCAACAAGGCGGTGGCTTTGGGGTGAATGTCGGGCGCATGCTAGGTAACAGAACCCATGTGAGCTTAGGGTATAACTTGAATGTTACCAAACTCCTTGGTTTCAGCAGCCCTTTATACAACCGCTACTATTCCTCTGTTAATGAAGTGGTCGCTCCAAGGCAATGCTCTACCCCCGCATCGGTGATTATCAATCGCTTATCAGGCGGTAGAACCCCCTTACAACCTGAAAATTGTTCTAACCCTGGAGCGATCACCACTTCACCAGAAATAAAAGGTATTTGGGATAGGGATTACCATACGCCTATCACCAGCTCTTTCACCCTTGATGTGAGTTATGACAACACTGATGATTATTATTTCCCTAGAAATGGGGTTATCTTTAATTCCTATGCGACAATGTCTGGCTTGCCAAGCTCTGGCACGCTCAATTCGTGGAACGGGTTAGGCGGGAATGTCCGTAACACCAAAGTCTATGGTAAATTCGCCGCTTACCACCATTTGCAAAAATATTTATTGATAGATTTGATCGCTCGCTTTAAAACGCAAGGGGGCTATATCTTTAGGTATAACACCGATGATTACTTGCCCTTAAACTCCACTTTCTACATGGGGGGCGTAACCACGGTGAGGGGCTTTAGGAATGGATCGGTTACGCCTAAAGATGAGTTTGGCTTGTGGCTTGGAGGCGATGGGATTTTTACCGCTTCTACTGAATTGAGCTATGGGGTGTTGAAAGCGGCTAAAATGCGCTTAGCGTGGTTTTTTGACTTTGGTTTCTTAACCTTTAAAACCCCAACTAGGGGGAGCTTCTTCTATAACGCTCCCTTCACAACAGCGAATTTTAAAGATTATGGCGTTGTAGGGGCTGGGTTTGAAAGGGCGACTTGGAGGGCTTCTACAGGCTTGCAGATTGAATGGATTTCGCCCATGGGGCCTTTGGTGCTCATATTCCCTATAGCGTTTTTCAACCAATGGGGCAATGGCAATGGCAAGAACTGTAAAGGGCTGTGCTTCAACCCTAACATGGACGATTACACGCAACATTTTGAATTTTCTATGGGAACAAGGTTTTAAAATGCGCATTAACAGAGAAGAAATTTTGGATTTAATGAAAAACGCGCCCTTGAAAGAATTAGGGCAAAGGGCTTTGAGGGTGAAGCAATGCTTGCACCCTGAAAACTTGACGACTTTTATTGTGGATAGGAATATCAATTACACCAATATTTGTTTTGTGGATTGCAAGTTTTGCGCGTTCAAACGCACCTTAAAAGAAAAAGACGCCTATGTGTTGAGCTATGAAGAAATTGATCAAAAGATTGAAGAATTGCTCGCTATTGGCGGCACGCAGATCCTTTTTCAAGGGGGGGTGCACCCGCAGCTAAAGATTGACTATTATGAAAATTTAGTCAGCCATATCGCTCAAAAATTCCCCACTATCACCATTCATGGTTTTAGCGCGGTTGAAATTGATTACATTTCTAAAATCTCTAAATTGTCTTTAAAAGAAGTTTTAGAAAGGTTGAAAAACGCCGGTTTAAGCTCCATTCCAGGAGCGGGAGCAGAGATATTAAGCGATAGGGTGCGCGATGTGATCGCTCCTAAAAAATTGAGCAGCGATCGGTGGATTGAAGTGCATAGAATGGCCCATCTTTGCGGGATTAAAAGCACGGCTACCATGATGTTTGGGAGCGTGGATAATGAAGAAGATGTAATAGAGCATTTACAAAGGGTGCGCGATTTGCAAGATGAAACCGGCGGTTTTAGGGCTTTTATTTTATGGAGTTTTCAGCCCAACAACACCCCTTTAAAAGAAGAAATCCCAAGCATTAAAAAAGCGAGTTCCAATCGGTATTTACGCTATTTGGCATGCAGTAGGATTTTTTTGGATAACATTCAAAACATACAAAGCTCATGGGTTACTCAAGGCTCTATGATAGGGCAGTTAGCCTTATTGTTTGGAGCGAATGATTTAGGGAGTGTGATGATGGAAGAAAATGTAGTGAAAGCAGCCGGAACGAGTTTTTGCATGAATGAAGCGGAAATGATAGAGCTTATTGAAGACATTGGGAGCGTGGCGGCTAAACGAAACACCGCTTATGAAATCTTAAAGCGTTATCCGGCTAAAGCAAAGGTATAAAGAGCATGAAAAAATTTTTAATCACTTTATTATTAGGAGTTTTTATGGGGTTACAAGCGAGCGCTTTGACACACCAAGAAATCAATCAAGCTAAAGTCCCTGTGATTTATGAAGAAAACCATTTATTGCCTATGGGGTTTATCCATTTAGCTTTTAGAGGGGGTGGGAGCTTAAGCGATAAAAACCAGTTGGGTTTGGCGAAATTATTCGCGCAAGTTTTAAACGAAGGCACTAAAGAGCTTGGTGCGGTAGGGTTTGCGCAACTTTTAGAGCAAAAAGCGATCAGTTTGAATGTGGATACCAGCGCAGAAGATTTGCAAATCACTTTAGAATTTTTAAAAGAATACGAAGATGAAGCCATCATGCGCTTAAAAGAGCTTTTAAAATCCCCTAATTTCACGCAAAACGCTTTAGAAAAAGTCAAAACCCAAATGTTAGCCGCGCTTTTACAAAAAGAAAGCGATTTTGACTATTTGGCTAAATTGACTTTAAAGCAAGAACTTTTTGCTAACACCCCTTTAGCTAACGCAGCTTTAGGCACTAAAGAGAGCCTCCAAAAAATCAAGCTAGACGATTTGAAACAGCAATTTTCTAAGGTCTTTGAACTCAATAAACTCGTGGTGGTGCTTGGGGGCGATTTGAAAATCGATCAAACCCTTAAGCGTTTAGATAACGCTCTTAATTTCTTGCCGAAAGGTAAAGCGTATGAAGAGCCTTATTTTGAAACGAGCGATAAAAAAAGCGAAAAAGTCCTCTATAAAGACACTGAACAGGCTTTCGTGTATTTTGGTGCGCCCTTTAAAATCAAGGATTTAAAACAGGATTTAGCGAAATCTAAAGTCATGATGTTTGTGCTTGGGGGGGGGTTTGGCTCTCGTTTGATGGAAAAAATCAGGGTTCAAGAGGGCTTGGCTTATAGCGTGTATATCCGCTCCAACTTTTCTAAAGTGGCGCATTTTGCTAGCGGGTATTTGCAAACCAAGCTCAGCACTCAAGCTAAAAGCGTTGCATTAGTTAAAAAAATAGTCAAAGAATTTATAGAAAAAGGCATGACGCAACAAGAATTAGACGACGCTAAAAAGTTTTTACTAGGCTCTGAGCCTTTAAGGAATGAAACGATCTCTAGCCGCTTGAACACCACTTACAATTATTTTTATTTAGGTTTGCCTTTAAATTTCAACCAAACGCTGCTCAATCAAATCCAAAAAATGAGTTTGAAAGAAATCAATGATTTCATTAAAGCGCACACCGAAATCAATGACTTGACTTTTGCCATTGTGAGCAATAAAAAGAAGGACAAATGATGCCATTTGAAGCTGTAATCGGGCTAGAAGTCCATGTCCAACTCAACACCAAAACCAAAATCTTTTGCTCTTGCTCTACAAGCTTTGGAGAAACCCCCAATTCTAACACCTGCCCTGTGTGTTTGGGTTTACCGGGAGCTTTACCGGTATTGAATAAAGAAGTGGTTAAAAAAGCCATCCAATTAGGCACAGCCATTGAAGCCAATATCAACCAATATTCCCTTTTTGCGAGGAAAAATTATTTTTACCCTGATTTGCCTAAGGCTTATCAAATTTCGCAGTTTGAAGTCCCCATTGTGAGCGATGGGAAGTTAGAGATTGACACTAAAGACGGCGCAAAAATCGTGCGTATTGAAAGGGCCCACATGGAAGAAGACGCCGGTAAAAATATCCATGAGGGCAGTTATTCTTTAGTGGATTTGAACCGCGCTTGCACCCCTTTATTAGAGATTGTCAGCAAGCCGGATATGAAAAATAGTGAAGAAGCCATAGCGTATTTGAAAAAGCTCCATGCTATCGTGCGTTTTATAGGGATTTCTGATGCGAACATGCAAGAGGGGAATTTCAGGTGCGATGCGAATGTGTCCATTAGACCCAAAGGCGATGAAAAGCTTTACACGAGGGTGGAGATTAAAAATCTAAATAGCTTTAGATTCATTGCTAAAGCGATTGAATACGAAATAGAGCGCCAAAGTGCGGCGTGGGAAAGCGGGCGTTATAATGAAGAAGTCATTCAAGAAACGCGCCTTTTTGACACTAATAAAGGGATCACCCTTTCTATGCGCAATAAAGAAGAATCAGCGGATTACCGCTATTTTAAAGATCCGGATTTGTATCCTGTTTTTATTGATGAAAAACTTTTAAAAGAAGCTCAAAAGATCAATGAATTGCCTAGCGCAAAAAAAATCCGCTATGTGAGAGATTTTAACCTTAAAGAAGACGATGCGAATTTATTGGTGAGCGATCCTTTATTGGCGGAGTATTTTGAAAGCATGCTCCATCTTGGGGTTAAGGCTAAAACGAGCGTAACATGGCTTTGCGTGGAATTATTAGGGCGCTTGAAAGCCGAAATCACTTTAGAAAATTGCGGAGTTAGCGCTCACATGTTAGGTGCTTTAGCCAAACGCATTGATGAGGGCAAGATTTCGGGCAAGAGTGCTAAAGATGTGTTAGACAAGCTTTTAGAAGAGCAAGGGGGCGATGTGGATACCCTTATTGAACAAATGGGCTTGTCTCAAGTCAATGACGCGGAAGCGATTGTTAAAGTCATAGAAGAAGTGTTAAAAAGCAACGCTGATAAGGTGCTTGAATACAAAAGCGGTAAGGATAAGCTTTTTGGGTTTTTTGTAGGGCAAGCGATGAAAAATCTAAAAGGCGCTAATCCTAGCGTAGTGAATGCTATTTTGAAAGAGAAATTGGGTTGATGAGGAAAATTTTTTCTTATGTTTTGAAGGCTTTGTTGTTTATTGGGATCGTTTATGCAGAGCCGGAATCTAAAGTGGAAGCCTTAGAAGGGAGGAAGCAAGAGTCTTCTTTGGATAAAAAAATCCGCCAAGAGATAAAGAATAAGGATTTGAAGAATAAGGATTTGAAAAATAAAAAAGAAGAAAAGAAAAACACCGCAGAAAAGAAAGAAACAAAAGCCAAAAGAAAGCCCAGGGCAGAAGTCCATCATGGGGATTCCAAAAATCCCACTCAAAAAATAACGCCTCCTAAAATCAAAGAGAGCACTAAAGGCATGCAAAATCAAAGCATACAAAATAATGCACCAAAACTTGAAGAAAAAGAGACAACCTCTCAAACTCTTGAAAAAAATAAAGGGACAAGCCCTAGCTCTCAATTCAATTCCATTTTTGGTAATCCTAATAACGCTACCAACAACACCCTTGAAGATAAGGTCGTAGGGGGCATTTCATTGCTTGTTAATGGCTCGCCTATCACGCTGTATCAAATCCAAGAAGAGCAAAAAAAATCTAAAGTGAGCAAAGCTCAAGCCAGGGATCGTTTGATTGCGGAGCGCATTAAAAACCAAGAAATTGAACGCTTAAAAATCCATGTAGATGATGACAAGCTAGACCAAGAAATGGCGATGATGGCGCAACAGCAAGGCATGGATTTGGATCATTTCAAACAAATGCTTATGGCTGAGGGGCATTATAAACTCTATAGAGATCAGCTTAAGGAGCATTTAGAAATGCAAGAATTGTTGCGTAATATCTTACTCACCAATGTGGATACCAGCTCTGAAACCAAAATGCGCGAATATTACAACAAACACAAGGAGCAATTCAGTATCCCCACAGAAATAGAAACCGTGCGCTACACTTCAACGAGTCAAGAAGATTTAGAAAGGGCTATGGCAGATCCTAATTTGGAAATTCCAGGAGTGAGTAAGGCCAATGAAAAAATAGAGATGAAAACCTTAAACCCCCAAATCGCTCAAGTCTTTATTTCGCATGAGCAAGGTTCTTTCACGCCCGTTATGAATGGGGGTGGGGGGCAGTTTATCACCTTTTATATCAAGGAAAAGAAGGGTAAAAACGAAGTGAGCTTCAGTCAGGCCAAGCAATTCATCGCTCAAAAATTAGTGGAAGAATCTAAAGATAAGATTTTAGAAGAGCATTTTGAAAAATTGCGCGTTAAGTCTAGGATTGTGATGATTAGAGAGTGATTTTTAGATTGTGCAACACTTCAATTTCCTCTATAAAGATTCTTTATTTTCTATCGCTTTATTCACTTTCATTATCGCTCTTGTGATTTTATTAGAACAGGCTAGGGCGTATTTCACCCAAAAGAAAAACAAAAAATTTTTACAAAAATTCGCCCAAAATCAAAACGCTTATGCGGGCAGTGAGAATTTAGACGAGCTTTTAAAGCATGCTAAAATTTCCAGTTTGATGTTTTTAGCCAGAGCGTATTCTAAAGCGGATGTACAAATGAGTATTGAAATCTTAAAAGGGCTTTTGAATCGCTCCTTAAAAGATGAAGAAAAAATCGCTGTTTTAGATTTATTAGCCAAAAATTATTTTAGTGTGGGGTATTTGCAAAAAACAAAAGACACCGTGAAAGAAATTTTGCGCTTTTCCCCAAGGAATGTGGAAGCGTTGTTGAAACTTTTGCATGCGTATGAATTAGAAAAAGATTATTCAAAGGCTTTAGAGACTTTGGAATGTTTGGAAGAATTAGAAGTGCCTGAAATTGAAACGATTAAAAATTACCTCTATTTAATGCATTTAATAGAGAATAAGGAAGAGGCGGCTAAAATCTTGCATGTTTCAAAGGCGTCGTTAGATTTGAAAAAAATCGCTCTAAATCACTTAAAATCGCATGATGAAAAGCTTTTTTGGCAAGAAATTGATGCCACCGAGCGTTTAGAAAATGTGATCGATCTTTTATGGGATATGAATATCCCTGCTTTTATTTTAGAAAAACATGCCCTTTTGCAAGACATCGCGCGATCCCAAGGGTTGCTTTTGGATCACAAACCTTGCCAAGTTTTTGAATTAGAGGTTTTACGCGCTCTATTAAATAGCCCTATGAAAGCGAGTCTGACTTTTGAATACCGCTGCAAGCATTGCAAACAAATCTTCCCTTTTGAAAGCCATAGATGCCCTGTGTGTTACCAGTTGGCGTTTATGGATATGGTGCTTAAAATTTCTAAAGAAAGCTATGGGGGTGGATTGAATGCAAGAAATTGAAATTTTTTGCGATGGCTCTTCTTTAGGCAATCCCGGGCCAGGCGGCTATGCGGCGATTTTACGCTATAAAGATAAAGAAAAAACCATCAGTGGGGGCGAAAATTTCACCACGAATAACCGCATGGAACTAAGAGCGCTCAATGAAGCGTTAAAAATTTTGAAACGCCCATGCCATATCACGCTTTATAGCGATTCACAATACGTGTGCCAAGCGATCAATGTGTGGCTGATTAATTGGCAAAAAAAGAATTTTACTAAAGTTAAAAATGTGGATTTATGGAAAGAATTTTTAAAAGTCTCTAAAGGGCATTCTATCATGGCTGTTTGGATCAAGGGGCATAATGGGCATGCCGAGAATGAACGATGCGATAGTCTCGCTAAATTAGAGGCGCAAAAACGGGTCAAAACGACCACTTAAAGGGAATAATGATGAAAAACAAACGCTCTCAAAATAGCCCTTATGTAACGCCTAATAACCCTTATCTAACGCTAGAAAAAGCTTTAGGGTATTCTTTTAAAGACAAGCGTTTATTGGAACAAGCCCTAACGCATAAATCATGCAAGCTCGCTTTAAACAATGAGCGCTTGGAATTTTTGGGCGATGCGGTGTTGGGCTTGGTGATAGGGGAGTTGCTATACCATAAATTTTATCAATACGATGAGGGGAAACTCTCTAAATTAAGGGCTTCTATTGTGAGCGCGCATGGTTTCACGAAATTAGCGAAAGCGATTTCTTTACAGGATTATTTGCGCGTTTCTTCTTCTGAAGAAATTTCTAAGGGGAGGGAAAAACCCTCTATTTTGTCAAGCGCTTTTGAGGCTTTAATGGCTGGGGTGTATTTAGAAGCAGGGTTAGCTAAAGTGCGTAAAATCATACAAAATTTACTCAATCGCGCTTACAAGCGTTTGGATTTGGAGCATTTGTTTATGGACTATAAAACCGCCTTACAGGAATTAACCCAAGCGCAATTTTGCGTGATCCCTTCGTACCAATTGCTCAAAGAAAAAGGGCCAGACCACCATAAAGAATTTGAAATGGCTCTATACATTCAAGATAAAATGTATGCGACCGCTAAAGGCAAAAGCAAAAAAGAAGCCGAACAGCAATGCGCTTATTATGCGCTTCAAAAACTTAAGGAAGCCAAATGAACACTTTGGGGCGTTTTTTAAGGCTAACGACCTTTGGGGAATCGCATGGGGACATGATAGGGGGGGTATTAGACGGCATGCCTAGCGGGATTAAAATAGACTATGCACTATTAGAAAATGAAATGAAGCGCCGCCAAGGGGGGAGGAACGTTTTCATTACGCCACGAAAAGAAGACGATAAGGTGGAAATAACAAGCGGGGTTTTTGAAGGTTTTAGCACAGGGACGCCCATAGGGTTTTTAATCCACAACCAAAGGGCTAGGAGCAAGGATTACGATAACATTAAAAACCTTTTCAGGCCTAGCCATGCGGATTTCACTTATTTTCATAAATACGGCATCAGGGATTTTAGGGGTGGGGGGAGGAGTTCGGCCAGAGAGAGCGCTATAAGAGTGGCTGCTGGGGCGTTTGCTAAAATGCTTTTAAGAGAAATTGGCGTTGTTTGTGAAAGCGGGATTATTAAAATTGGGGGCATTAAAGCCAAAAATTACGATTTTAATCACGCCTTAAAAAGCGAGATTTTTGCCCTAGACAAAGAACAAGAAGAAGCGCAAAAAACAGCCATTCAAAACGCTATCAAAAACCACGATAGCATTGGGGGCGTGGCTTTGATTAGGGCAAGGAGCGCAAAAACCAATCAAAAACTCCCCATTGGCTTGGGTCAAGGGCTATACGCTAAATTAGACGCTAAAATCGCTGAAGTCATGATGGGGCTTAACGGGGTGAAAGCGGTTGAAATAGGCAAGGGGGTAGAAAGCTCTTTACTAAAAGGCTCAGAGTATAACGATTTAATGAGTCAAAAAGGGTTTTTGAGCAATCATAGCGGGGGGGTTTTAGGGGGCATGAGCAATGGGGAAGAAATTATTGTTAGAGTGCATTTCAAACCCACGCCAAGCATTTTCCAACCTCAACAAACCATAGACATTAATAATAACGAATGCGAATGCTTGTTGAAAGGCAGGCATGATCCTTGCATTGCGATTAGAGGGAGCGTGGTGTGCGAGAGTTTGCTTTCGTTGGTGTTAGCCGATATGGTATTACTCAACTTGACTTCAAAAATAGAGTATTTAAAAACGATTTATAATGAGAATTAAACGAAATTGGATACAATCAGCTTAAAAAGGATACAAATGGAAAAATTACCTAAAAAACGAGTTTCTAAAACCAAATCACAAAAACTTATCCATAGCCTAACCACCCAAAAAAACAGAGCCTTTCTCAAAAAAATCAGCGCTAATGAAATGCTTTTAGAGTTAGAAAAAGGGGCGTTCAAAAAAAATGAAGCCTATTTTATTTCTGATGAAGAAGATAAAAATTACGTTTTAGTGCCGGACAATGTGATTTCTCTTTTGGCAGAAAACGCCAGAAAGGCTTTTGAAGCCAGGCTTAGGGCGGAATTAGAAAGGGATATTATCACCCAAGCGCCGATTGATTTTGAAGACGTGCGCGAAGTTTCCTTGCAATTATTGGAAAATTTACGCCAAAAAGACGGGAATTTGCCCAATATCAACACCTTAAACTTTGTCAAACAAATCAAAAAAGAACACCCTAATTTATTTTTTAATTTTGACAACATGTTCAAACAACCCCCTTTTAATGAGAATAATTTTGAAAATTTTGACAATAGCGATGAGGAAAATTTTTAATGCAAACCATTGATTTTGAAAAATTTTCACAATACTCCAAGCCCGGCCCACGATACACCAGCTACCCCACAGCGGTGGAGTTTAAAGAAAATTTTAATGAAGAGAGCTTGAAAACGGCGTTTTTTAACCATGACCATCTCAAAAACCCCATGCCTTTATCGCTTTATACGCATTTGCCCTTTTGCAGGAGTGCGTGTTATTTTTGCGCTTGTTCAGTCATTTACACCAGCTTAGAAGAGAAAAAAACCCGCTATATCAGCTACCTTAAAAAAGAACTCGCTCTTTTAAAAAACGCCATGGACACTAACAGAGAAGTGTCGCAATTCCACTATGGAGGTGGCACGCCGACCTTTTTTTCACCCATTCAATTAGATGAGATCACGCAAAGCATTCAAGAAGTTTTCCCCAATTTCAGCAAAGATGTTGAAATGAGTTGTGAGATTGATCCTAGGCATTTCACTAAAGAACACATGCAAACCTTGTTTGATAGGGGGTTTAACCGCTTGAGTTTTGGGGTTCAGGATTTTGATTTGGAAGTTCAAAAAGCCATTCACAGGATCCAGCCTTTTGAAATGGTTCAAGAATCGGTGAAACTCGCCAGAGATTACGGCATCAAATCCATTAATTTTGATTTGATTTATGGCTTGCCCAACCAGACTAAAGAGAGTTTTTTAAAAACCTTGGAATCAGTTTTGAAATTAGATCCGGACCGATTAGCGGTGTTTAATTACGCGCATGTGCCTTGGGTGAAAAAAACGATGCGTAAAATTGATGAAACCTTATTGCCAAGCCCTAGAGACAAGCTAGAGATTTTAGAATCCCTTATTAGTTTTTTAGAAAAAGCCAACTACCAAATGATAGGCATGGATCATTTCGCTAAAAGCGATAATGAATTGTATCTAGCCCTTCAAAAAGCGGAATTACGGCGTAATTTTCAAGGCTATACCACGAAAAAATTCACTCAAACCATTGGCATTGGCGTTACAAGCATTGGCGAAGGGGGCGATTATTACACGCAAAATTATAAGGATTTGCACCATTATGAAAAAGCCCTTGATTTGGGGCATTTACCGGTAGAAAGGGGTGTAGCGCTCAGCCAAGAAGATGCGTTGAGAAAAGAAGTGATCATGCAAATGATGAGCAATTTAAAATTGGATTACTCTAAGATTGAAGAAAAATTTTCTGTTGATTTTAAAGTGCATTTTAAAAAAGAATTAGAAAAATTAAAGCCTTATGAAGAAGCGGGCTTGCTTTCTTTCAATTCTAAAGGCTTTGAGATGACAAAAACAGGGGGCATGCTCGTAAGAAACATGGCTATGGAGTTTGACGCGTATTTGCGTGGGGGCGAAAAACATTTCAGTAAAACGCTATGAATGAAAATGTTAATGGAAATATCTTTGAAGAAGTAGGGGACGCTTGCGTTAAATGCGCTAAATGCGTGCCAGGTTGCACCATATACCGCATTCATAAAGACGAAACGACTTCGCCTAGAGGCTTTTTAGATTTGATGCGCCTAAACGCTCAAAACAAGCTCCAATTAGACACGAATTTAAAACACCTTTTAGAAACTTGTTTTTTATGCACCGCTTGCGTGGAAATTTGCCCTTTTCATTTGCCCATAGACACTTTAATAGAAAAAGCCAGAGAAAAAATCGCTCAAAAATACGGCATCGCTTGGTATAAAAAATCCTATTTTTCCCTTTTAAAAAACCGCAAAAAAATGGATAGGGTGTTTTCAACTGCGCATTTTTTAGCCCCTTGCGTTTTTAAGCAAGTAGGGGATAGTTTAGAGCCTAGGGCGGTGTTTAAAGGCTTGTTCAAACGCTTCAAAAAAAGCGCTCTGCCTCCCTTAAATCAAAAAAGTTTCTTACAAAAACATGCAGAGGTTAAGCCTTTAGAAAAACCCATTCAAAAAGTGGCCATTTTTATAGGGTGCTTGAGCAATTACCATTACCAGCAAGTGGGGGAAAGCTTGTTGTATATTTTAGAAAAACTCAACATTCAAGCGATCATCCCTAAGCAAGAATGCTGCTCAGCCCCTGCGTATTTTACCGGCGATAAAGACACCACGCTTTTTTTAGTGAAAAAAAACATAGAATGGTTTGAAAGCTATTTAGATGAAGTGGATGCGATCATCGTGCCTGAAGCCACATGCGCTAGCATGCTTATCAATGATTATTACAAGGTGTTTTTAGGCGAGAAAGATAAGGATTTGTATGTGAAGCGCTTGGAAAAGATCACGCCTAAAATCTATCTGGCGAGCGTGTTTTTAGAGAAACACACCCCTTTAAAAAGTCTTTTAGAAAAAATCCCTAAGGGAAAAAAAGAGGTTATCACCTATCATAACCCTTGCCATGCCAAAAAAACCCTAAACGCTCATAAAGAAGTGCGAAACTTGCTCAATGCGCATTATGAAATTAAAGAAATGCCGGACAATTGCTGCGGTTTTGGGGGGATTACCATGCAAACCGAAAAGGCGGGATTTTCTTTAAAAGTGGGGCTTCTTAGGGCTAAAGAAATCATGGACACTCAAGCTAGAATTTTGAGCGCAGAATGCGGGGCATGCCACATGCAATTAAACAACGCTCTAAAGTCTTTAGATGACCCTAACACCCCCTCTTTTTCACACCCTTTAGAACTCATCGCTAAAGCTTTAAAAAGCGCTGAATAAAAAGCCTTTTTAACCCCACTTTCTAACATCTTTTTATATAATACAGAACTTTAACGCCACTAAAAGGAATGAAAAATGCAAGAAATCAGCGCCTATAAACTCATCAAAGAAAAACTGCACGCCATACCCAACCTTCGCCATAAAGGGAGCTTGTTTGAAAAAATTTCTAAGCAATTTTTACAAGAGCATGACAGCGCTAACGAATACGAGTCTATTGATCTTTGGTATGATTGGGAATTAAGGGGGAAGGAGCGCGATAAGGGGATTGATATAGTCATTACGACCTCAAACAAAGAATACATCGCCGTGCAATGCAAATTCCATCAAAACAGCATCTCATATAACGACATTTCACCTTTTTTAACCCAATTGCAAAGCGGGGTAGGGGAGGTCAGGTTTAAAAAAGGGATCATCATCTCCACTTCTAATTTAACCTCTGAAGCCCTTAAAGCAATTGAGCAAATCAGAAGCACAGGAATGGGGATTGACATTGATGAAATCACTGAAGAGGATTTCATTTATTCTCGTATTGATTGGGAAAAGTTTGATCCCACAAAAACCGAAGACGAAATCCCCTTATGCGATAAGAAAAGGCCGCGCCCTCACCAAACAGAAGCGATTGAAAAGACTAAAGAATATTTTTCTGACCCTAAAAACGCTAGAGGCAAGCTCATTATGGCATGCGGGACCGGCAAAACCTATACTTCTTTAAAAATCATGGAAGCTTTAGACCCTAAGATCACGCTTTTTTTAGCGCCAAGCATCGCCTTGCTTTCTCAAACTTTTAGAGAATACGCACAAGAAAAAAGCGAGCCTTTTTACGCTTCTATCGTGTGCAGCGATGATAAAACCGGGCAAAGCAAGAACGAAGACAATGATGATATTAAATTTTCTGAGCTCCCTTTAAAGCCCTCCACTCGCCTTGAAGACATTTTAAGCGTTCACAAAAAAGCGCAAAAAGAAAACAAGCGCTTCATTATCTTTTCAACTTATCAAAGCACGTTGCGTATTAAAGAAGCGCAAGAAGCGGGTTTGAATGGAATCGATCTCATCATTTGCGATGAAGCCCACAGAACGGTAGGGGCTATGTATTCCACGAATGAAAGGGACGATAAAAACGCTTTCACGCTTTGCCATAGCGATGAAAATATCAAAGCTACAAAACGCCTTTACATGACCGCCACGCCTAAAGTTTATAGCGAAAGTTCCAAAGCTAAAGCCAAAGAGAAAGATAATGTTATCTATTCCATGGACGATGCAGAGATTTTTGGCGAAGAAATCTATACGCTCAATTTTGAACGAGCGATCGCTTTAGATCTTCTCACAGACTACAAAGTCATGATTTTAGCGGTGAAAAAAGAAAATTTAAGCGGCGTTACTAACAGCGTGAATAAAAAGATCAGTCGGCTTGAAGCCGAAGGCACTAAATTGGATAAAAGCTCATCAATAACGAATTTGTTTGTAAGATTATCGGCACTCATAAAGGGTTAGCCAAGCAGGATCTAATCGTTTTAGATGATGAAAACAAAGAAGATCACAACTTGCAAAACCAATACGACACCGCTCCTTCTCAAAGAGCCATAAGCTTTTGTAAAAGCATTAACACGAGCAAGAACATTAAAGACTCCTTTGAAACGATCATGGAATGCTATGATGAAGAGCTCAAGAAAAAGAGTTTTAACAACCTAAAAATCAGCATCGATCACATTGATGGCACCATGAATTGTAAGGATAGGCTTGAAAAATTAGAAAACTTGAACGCATTTAAGCCTAACACTTGCAAGGTTTTAAGTAATGCTAGGTGTTTGAGCGAGGGGGTGGATGTCCCAGCGTTAGATAGCGTTATCTTTTTTGATGGCAAAAGCGCGATGGTGGATATTATCCAGGCGGTGGGTAGGGTGATGCGAAAAGCCAAAAACAAGAAAAGAGGCTATATCATTTTGCCTATCGCTTTAGAAGAGAGTGAAATCAAAAACTTAGATGAAGCTGTCAATAACACCAATTTCCAAAACATTTGGAAAGTGATAAAAGCCTTAAGAAGCCATGATTCAAGCCTGGTTGATGAAGCCACTTTTAAAGAAAAAATCAAAATCTTTGGAAGCGATGATGCAAGCAATTTAGACGATGAGGAAGAGTTACAAAAAAATAAAACCGAGCAAGCCCCAAACGATCCCAAACAAGCCCAAAAAACCCTTTTTGACGCTATCTTATTGCAAGATCTAGCGGACGCTGTGTATAACGTCATGCCCACTAAATTAGGGGACAGGAATTATTGGGAAAATTTCGCCAAAAAAACGGGCAACATCGCAAAAACCTTGAATGAGCGCCTGAAAGACATTTTTGGCAAAAACCCTGAAATTTTTGACAACTTTTTAACTTCGTTAAGAGGCAATATCCACCAAAACATCAAAGAAGAGGAAGCCTTGGACATGATCACTTCTCACGTCATCACTAAGCCCATTTTTGATGCGATTTTTGGGGACAATATCCAAAACCCTATCGCAAAAGCCTTGGATAAAATGGTTTTAAAACTCTCCGATTTAGGATTAGAAGGGGAAACCAAAGATCTTAAAAACCTCTATGAAAGCGTGAAAACCGAAGCGGCGCGCGCCAAAAGCCAAAAAACCCAACAAGAACTCATTAAAAACCTCTACAACACTTTCTTTAAAGAAGCCTTTAGAAAGCAGAGCGAAAAACTGGGGATCGTTTATACGCCTATAGAGGTGGTGGATTTCATTTTAAGGGCCACTAACGGCATTTTGAAAAAGCATTTCAATACGGATTTTAACGATAAAAACATCACGATTTTTGATCCTTTCACCGGCACCGGGAGTTTTATCGCTCGTTTGCTTTCTAAAGAAAATGATCTCATTAGCGACGAAGCCTTAAAAGAGAAGTTTCAAAAAAGTTTGTTCGCTTTTGACATCGTGCTTTTGTCTTATTATATCGCTTTAATCAATATCACCCAAGCCGCGCAAAGTAGGGACAGCTCGTTAAAAAATTTCAAAAACATCGCGCTCACGGACAGCCTGGATATTTATGAGGAAAAAAACGATAAGGGGGTATTCTCATTTTTTGAAGATTTGAAAGAAAACAAAGACATCAAAGACACTCTAGCCGACCAAAACATCAGAGTCATCATCGGCAACCCGCCTTATTCAGCCGGCGCCAAAAGCGAAAACGATAACAACCAAAACCTAACCCACCCTAAGCTTGAAAAATTAGTTTATGAAAAATACGGCAAAAATTCCACCGCCCAAGTGGGGAAAACCACACGAGACACGCTCATTCAAAGCATCTACATGGCAAGCGATCTTCTCAAAGATAGGGGGGTGCTAGGCTTTGTGGTGAACGGGAGCTTCATTGACTCTAAAAGCGCGGACGGGTTCAGGAAATGCGTGGCCAAAGAATTTTCGCGCCTTTATGTGCTGAATTTGAGGGGCAATCAGCGCACTTCAGGGGAAGTGTCAAAAAAAGAGGGAGGGAAAATCTTTGATAGCGGATCCAGGGCGACGGTAGCGATTGTCTTTTTTGTGAAAGATAAGAGTGTTCCCAATAATACGATTTTTTACTATGAAGTGGGAGATTATTTGAAAAGAGAAGCCAAACTCAATTTGCTCGCGGGTTTTGAAAATTTGGAATCGGTGCCTTTTAAGGAAATCACCCCGAATGACAAAGGCGATTGGATCAACCAAAGGAATGACGAATTTGAAAAACTCATCCCTTTAAAAAGAGACCCAAAACTCAAAATATTTGATACTATTTTTGATCTCAATTCTAATGGGGTGGCAACTAATCGTGATCCTTGGGTGTATAACTTTTCGCCAAAAATTTTAATGCAATCGGTGCAAACATGCATTGACACTTATAACGCTGATTTGAAGCGCTTCAATGAGCGTTTCAGGGAAGCCTTCAAACAACGCACGGCTAAAGATAAAGGTATCAAACCAGCCGATCGTTACAAACAACTTAATGATAAAGAAATCACCACCGATAAAACGAAAATCGCATGGACTCGTAGTTTGAAAAAAGGATTTATTAAAAATACAAATCTGCCAGAAAGCAGTGAGGAGCGCATGCGATTGGCCATGTATCGCCCTTTTAACAAACAATGGCTTTATTTTGATAAAAATTTAAATGAAGAACAATATCAATTGCCCAAAATTTTCCCGGATAAAAGCGCGCGCAATGTGGTGATCAATACCGGTGTGGGTAATGGTAAGAATTTTAGCGCTCTTGTAAGCGGTGCTATCCCCGATATTAATTTAATAGGCGATGCCAACGCTTACCCTTTGTATTATTACGATGATTTAGGGAATCGCTATAACGCTATCAGCGGCTATGCTCTCAATCTGTTTAGGAGGCATTATAAAGATGACTCTATCGTTGAAGAAGAGATTTTTTACTACATTTATGCGGTTTTACACCATAAAGGCTATTTGGAAAAATACAAAAACTCCCTCGCCAAAGAAGCGCCGCGAATCGCTTTGAGCGAAGATTTTAAGGAACTCTCTATTCTTGGCAAAGAATTAGGAGAGTTGCATTTGAACTATGAGAGCGGGGAAATGCACACAAGCGTTAAATACACCACACTGATGAACGCCGAAGTGGAGGGCTATTATGATGTGGTTCAAATGAAAAAGGATAAAAAAGGGGATAGCATCATCTATAACCAAAATATCACCATCACTCAAATCCCCAAAAAAGCCTTTGAGTATGTGGTGAATGGCAAAAGCGCGATTGACTGGGTGATCGAACGCTACCAAAAGACTACGGATAAAGACAGCTTGATTGAAAACAACCCGAACGATTACGCCGGCGGCCAATACATTTTTGAACTCCTTTGTAGGGTCATCAAACTTTCTGAAAAAAGCGTGGATTTGATAGAAAAGATCAGCGAGAAGAGGTTTGAGTGAGCGAAAATAGTATCATAGAAATTAAAGAGCGAGAAATCTTAAAAGAAAAGATTATTGAGCTTCTAAAAAAGAGCGAGGATCAAAATAAGCCTGTCGCTATTGCCATTAATGGGGATTGGGGGATAGGAAAAACCTATTTATGGAAAAATGAATTAGCTCCACTCATTAGAAAAGAACTTAAAAAAAATCCCATTTACACCTCTGTTTTTGGGAAAAAAGATGAGCAAGCGATCATTGAAGATCTTGTCGCTCAATTTTTAAGCGCTGAAAAACAAAAAACTAATCCAATAAGAAACATCATTAATGGGATACTTTCATTTCTTAGCATGCATTTTGGGGTAAAAATAAATGTTAATATTGATTTTTTATTTAAAATGCTTAAAAAAGAGCATATGGAAAATACCATTGTGTGTATTGATGAGTTTGAAAGACTATCTGATAAGATCCCAGTGCAAGATATTTTGGGGTTGATTTCTGAACTCAAGGAACATAAGGGGTGTTGTGTTATTGCGATTTACAATGACCTTAAGCTCTTTACTGATGAGACACAGAATGAACAAAAAAGAAAAATATTTGATGCTTATTGTGAAAAAGTTTTTGACAGAATTTTTAACTTTTCTCCTTATGCAAAAGAACAAATTGAAGTAATGGGCGATCATCCAATTAAGACTGATTTTGAAGCTTATCCGTATATGAAAGATATTTTCAATATTGATGATAACACAACCAATCTTAGAACATTTCAAAAATTAAATAATATATATGATGAATTGCAACTAAAAGAATATCCAAATGATGACTTTAAAAAAATATACCAATATTTACTATATCTAATATTATATGCATATTATTTTGATTTATATGACAAATATTTTATTCCACCTAAAGATCCAAGACCAATAACAAATCTCTTTTCTCCAAACTCTACAATCTTTAAAGAAGTGATGGAGCAACAAGCACCAATAATAAAAAATGGTATAGAGAGTATAAAAACAAACGCTTCTTATAATCCAAAAGAACTCCAAAATTGCCTTAAAAACATGATAAATAAAATCATTCAAGATACAAAATACCACAATGATTTTTTAAAAAAGTGTCAAACAAGCAAAGACTTTGAAGAGGCATCAATTGAGTTTTTTCTTGAAAATAAAGACAATCTCAAAGCTTTCCCTTATATTTTTGGTTTTAGAATTCTTAATTATAACTCTAATTTTTCATTAAGGGCAGTTATGGAAAACCATAGAGATGAATGTTTGGAATTAATAGAAAAATGGTATAAAAGCGCATCCCAATACCGCAATGAAAATCAGCAAGATTTGGGGGAATATTTTTGGATCAATGATTACACTTTTAGCTTGCCACTCAAAGAAACACTTAAATTATTAAACATCAATCTTTCAAAAGATTTTCTTTTGTATTCATACAACCACCCACTTTAATTGATTTTCTCAAATTAAAAAACGCATTTTCCAACTATCCTAAACGGATTTATCCCAAAATCCCCCCAAAAACAGAAAAAATCGCAGAGCCAAACCGCTAAAACCCCTTAGAAAATTTAAAATTTTAAGTTTTAGGGGTATTTTTCTTAAGAATTTAGGTTTTTTATAGATTATTATGTTATTATTATACGAAATGTAGACTTTTAGAAGGAAAAATGTTGTATGAAAAAGTTTGTAGTGTTTAAAACGCTCTGTTTATCGGTAGTGTTAGGTAATAGTCTTTTGGCAGCAGAAGGTAGCGCAGAAGTGCAAAAACAATTGGAAAAGCCAAAAGACTATAAAGCAGTGAAAGGCGAGAAAAACGCTTGGTATTTGGGGATTAGCTATCAAGTCGGTCAGGCTTCACAAAGCGTTAAAAACCCCCCAAAGAGCAGTGAATTTAACTATCCTAAGTTCCCTGTGGGTAAAACCGACTATCTCGCCGTTATGCAAGGCTTAGGGCTTACTGTGGGTTATAAGCAGTTTTTTGGGGAGAAGAGATGGTTTGGTGCCCGTTATTACGGCTTTATGGATTATGGGCATGCCGTGTTTGGAGCGAACGCTTTGACATCAGATAATGGTGGGGTGTGTGAGCTTCACCAACCATGCGCGACCAAAGTAGGGACAATGGGCAATCTGTCTGACATGTTCACTTATGGTGTGGGTATTGACACTTTATACAATGTCATCAATAAAGAGGATGCGAGTTTTGGATTCTTTTTTGGGGCTCAAATCGCGGGTAACTCTTGGGGTAATACGACAGGGGCCTTTTTGGAAACTAAAAGCCCTTATAAGCACACTTCCTATAGCCTTGATCCGGCGATTTTCCAGTTCCTTTTTAATTTAGGGATCCGCACCCATATTGGCCAGCATCAAGAATTTGACTTTGGCGTGAAGATTCCTACTATCAATGTTTATTATTTTAACCATGGGAATTTGAGCTTCACTTACCGCCGTCAATACAGCCTTTATGTAGGGTATCGTTACAATTTCTGATTTAAAACGCTTGTTTTTCTCTAATTGGATTTTCAATTAGAGTTTTCTTACACAATCTCTTGCTTTCTTTTGAAACATTTTTGAAAGTTTTTTAAAAATTAGAATTAAAATCTTTTTGATCATGTTATGATAGTTCAAAAATTTAACAAGGATTAAGCATGCCCTATTCCTCTAAAATCCAATCCCTTTCAGAATCCGCAACGATCGCTATCAGCACACTCGCTAAAGAATTGAAATCGCAAGGAAAAGATATTTTGAGTTTTTCAGCGGGCGAGCCTGATTTTGACACCCCGCAAGCGATTAAAGATGCGGCTATAAAAGCCCTAAATAATGGATTTACCAAATACACTCCAGTGGCTGGGATTCCTGAATTACTCAAAGCGATCGCTTTTAAATTGAAAAAAGAAAACAACTTGGATTATGAACCGAGTGAAATTCTAGTGAGCAATGGTGCTAAGCAGAGCTTGTTCAATGCGATTCAAGCCTTAATAGGGGAGGGCGATGAAGTGGTTATCCCTGTGCCTTTTTGGGTAACTTACCCTGAGCTTGTGAAATACAGCGGTGGGGTGAGTAAATTCATTCAAACCGATGAAAAAAGCCGCTTTAAAATCACCCCCAAGCAGCTTAAAGATGCCTTAAGCCCCAAAACGAAAATGCTCATTCTCACCACCCCATCAAACCCTACCGGCATGCTTTATAGTAAGGCGGAGTTAGAGGCTTTAGGCGAAGTTTTAAAAGACACTCCAATTTGGGTGCTTAGCGATGAAATTTATGAAAAGCTTGTTTATAAGGGGGAGTTTGTTTCTTGCGCGGCGGTGAGTGAAGAGATGAAAAAACGCACCATTACCATTAATGGCTTGAGCAAGTCAGTAGCGATGACGGGTTGGCGTATGGGCTATGCGGCGAGCAAGGATAAAAAATTAGTCAAATTGATGAATAACTTGCAAAGCCAATGCACTTCCAATATCAATTCTATCACGCAAATGGCTTCTATTGTGGCGCTTGAGGGGTTGGTGGATAAGGAAATTGAAACGATGCGTCAGGCTTTTGAGAAGCGCTGTGATTTAGCCCACGCAAAAATCAATGCGATTGAAGGGTTGAATGCTCTAAAACCTGATGGGGCGTTTTATCTGTTTATCAACATTGGCAGTCTTTGTGGGGGGGATTCGATGCGATTTTGCCATGAATTGTTAGAAAAAGAAGGCGTGGCGTTAGTGCCTGGAAAGGCTTTTGGATTGGAAGGCTATGTCCGTTTGTCTTTTGCATGCTCAGAAGAACAGATTGAAAAGGGGATTGAACGCATCGCTCGCTTTGTCAAATCAAAGGGGTAAAAAATTGGCATTTAAAAAAGGGGGACTTAATCTTGTTTGGAATTTTATATTACATTGTAGTTAGTGGCGTAGCGTGGTATAATGGTTTGATTTAAAAGTTTGAAAAGTGCAGTTTTCATAACTAAATGAATTTTTGAAAGGAATAGAGGAATAATTATGGCAGTAAGATTTGATAACAACAATAACTCTGAATGGTATGGAAGAAATGCGAATATTTTTTGACAAAAATGGCTCGTCTTTTGGGGTTATTTTATGACTATTCTCCCAACAACAAACTTCTAAGTGCAAAAAGTCATGATTTTGGAAAGAATTTAAACTCTATGGATGTTGAACTTTCAAACCCTAACACTTTTGTTCAATCTCTTTTAAAATTAGGGTCTTTTTTGCATGGAAAAACGATTGAGTTTCTTGATAATCCAACAAACTATCCACCAGTTACTTTGGCACTTTGAAATTGCTAATGATTTAGAAAGTGGTAAGATAGTTGGTAAAAAAATTATTAGTGATGCTTTATTGGGCGTTAGCTGTTGTTTTATGGATAATGAGAATTTAAAAAATTTAAAAAAATTACTATCACAAGATCAAATAAATCTATCAAATGCGATTATAACGGCTATCAATCAAGTAGAGAATGATCTATGTGTGATCAATCCTACTTCCGCCATAATTGACAAGATTGAATACCATTTCCGTGACAATACATTCCATTTTATCTTTAATGTTAGCGATAGCTATAGCTTCGTCTTAAGCGAAAAATCAAGATTAATTATTGAAGTGCCTAGAGTAGCATTAGAAAATATTAAGTTACCTGATATGAAAGAAATATGTGTTAATCAATGGTATATAAACATTTTTATAAATATATCGAAATATTCTATCTATGAAGGTTCTTATATCATTGATCTGCACTTAATAGATGACTAAACCCTAAATGAAACACCCCCTAGAAGAATTAAAAGACCCCATAGAAAATCTTTTGCTATGGATTGGACGCTTTTTGCGTTATAAATGCACAAGCCTGTCTAATTCCCAAGTGAAAGACCAAAACAAGGTTTTTGAATGCTTGAACGAATTCAATCGTGCGTTCATCAGCTCAAGCCAATTGGAAAAAGTTTGCAAAAAAGCCCGCAGTGCCGGATTACTAGGTATCAACACCTACGCACTGCCCCTACTCAAATTCTACGAATACACAAAAAAGCTTTCTTTAAGATCGCTCAAAAGCATTGATGAAGTCATGTTGGCTGAATTTTTGAGTATTTATACCGGAGGTTTGAGTTTAGCCACTAAGAAAAACTACAGAATCGCCCTACTAGGGCTTTTTAGCTATATAGACAAGCAAAATCAAGATGGAAATGAAAAATCTTATATCTATAATATCACGCTTAAAAACATCAGCGGAACCAATCAAAGCGCGGGCAACAAGCTCCCTACTCATTTAAACAATGAAGAATTAGAAAAATTTTTAGAGAGCATTGATAAAATAGAAATGTCCGCTAAAGTGCGCGCACGAAACCGCCTACTCATTAAAATCATCGTTTTTACAGGCATGCGCTCTAATGAAGCTTTGCAGCTTAAAATAAAGGATTTTACTTTAGAAAATGGCTGTTATACGATTTTGATTAAAGGTAAGGGCGATAAATACAGGGCGGTGATGCTCAAAGCTTTCCACATTGAGAGCCTTTTGAAAGAATGGCTCATAGAGAGGGAATTGTATCCTGTTAAAAACGATTTATTGTTTTGCAACCAAAAAGGCACGGCTTTAACGCAAGCGTATTTGTATAAGCAAGTGGAGCGCATCATCAATTTTGCAGGACTCAGGCGAGAGAAAAATGGGGCGCACATGTTAAGGCATTCTTTTGCGACTTTGCTTTATCAAAAACGCCATGATTTGATTTTAGTTCAAGAAGCTCTAGGGCATGCGAGCTTGAACACGAGCAGGATTTACACGCATTTTGACAAAGAGCGTTTAAAAGAAGCGGCGAGCATTTGGGAAGAAAATTAAAAACACCCCCTACTCCCTTAAAAAAATGATTTTTACCATAAAACGACTAAAACCCCATTTTTTAATAAATTAAAGAGTTTTTAGCTTGCTCATTTAAAATTTTGCTTTTCAAATTCCAACAGCCACTTTTTGACTTCTATGCCCCCATTATACCCCCCTAAAGCGCCATTTTTACGCACCACTCTATGACAAGGCACGATCAAAGAAATAGGGTTATTATGATTAGCGTTGCCAATGGCTCTGCAAGATCTAGGGTTATTAATGAGCTTTGCGATTTCATCGTAACTTTTTGTCTTGCCATAAGGGATAGTTAATAACGCAGACCAAACTTGTTTTTGAAAGGGAGTTCCTATCAAATCCAAAGGCGCATCAAATTCAAAAAGTTGTCCCAAGAAATAACGCTCCAAGGCTTGAACGCTGAGTTTTAATGGGGTATTCATAGGGGTGTTATGAGAAAAATTGGCCGCATCAAAGTCCAACCTTAATAAATGGCTCTCATTAGCGCACAAATGCAAATACTCTAAAGGGAAACTCTTAGGGGTCTTAAAATAGTAGTGGTATAAAACCATTAATTAAAAAAAGAGTTTGTATAAAATAATCAATAACGACAAACCATACACCCCCAAAATCAAAGCTTTATGCATTTTTTCATTCAAAAGCCCCATGATCCATTTAATCCCAATGCTCACGCCCATAACAGAGCCTAAGCCCACAATCGCCCCTGCTAAGAGCACTTCTTTATTGATGATGTGGTGATAGATTAAAGAAAAAGCTCCTGAAATAGAAGAAAACAGAATAAAAAATAACCCCAACGCCACGCATTTTTTAGAATCATACCCTAAAAAATAATGCATCAAAGGCACCATGAGCATCCCCCCACCAATCCCTAAAGTGATGGCAAAAAACCCTGTGAGCGCGCCAATTAAAAATAATTTTAAACCTTGCAAATGGTAGCGTTTAGTATCCGCTATCAAATCTTTTTTTTTGGGTTTCAAAACAAATTGGATCATAGAATACACGACTAAAAGTGCAAAAATTACCATTAAAATTTTACTGGAAACGATTTTTAAAACAAATCCGCTAAAACTCGCCCCTATCAGCCCCCCTGCCCCTATCAACAAGCCTAAAGAAAAATCAAGCGATTTTTTTTTGAAATTCAAAACAGAGCCAACAAACGATGAAAGCGCCATTTGCAAAATGGAAATGCCGATGGATTCTTCAAAAGAATGCCCGGTTGCGAGCATGATAGGGACAATGATCAACCCCCCACCAATGCCAAAAATCCCAGATAGAATGCCAGTAAAAAGCCCTATCGCTATGTATAACACATAAATATCCATAAAAACCCTTAAAAAGTAAAACCCCCTCTTAAAAGAAAATTAAAAATAACCCTATTCTAATCAAACGCTAATACCAAACCCCCTAAACAACGCCTTTAAAAGTGATGCTTTTATTGGTCTGTTTTATTTTTGCAACACAAAGCATGCGAATCTTCATTGGGTTCGCTAAGAGAGAGATTCCTTAATTCATAAGCCAATTTAATAGACGCCGTAGCTTCATCTAAACCAAACCCCCCTTGAGCTAAAATCTGTTTGTAGCTTTCTATATACAGGTTATCAAAGCTCTGCGTGAGATTGATTTCTTCACCTTCTATAATCATTCTGCGATAAACTTTCTCTTTAGCCACTCCCATGTGTTCTGGATTGATGGAAAAAAACCATCTTATTTTGGCATGCTCTAAAAAGAGTATCCCCCCCACACAATCAGTCTCGTCTCTGTTGATAACCTTGTCTTTAACGCCTCCAAACAAATAGATTAAAGCATCAAAAATGTTTATGCCCATTTGAGTGGCTAGCCCCCCACTCCTATTCACATCCGCTCGCCATGAAGAAAAATACCATTTCCCTTGAACGCTGATATAAGTGAGCGTGATGTCAAACACCTTTTCAGGGTTTTTGTCTAATTCGCTCTTAATTTTTTCTTTCAAAGCCAGCGTGTCGCAATGCAAGCGCAAGGGCAAAAGACTGAACACCCTTTTTTGGTGTTTCACCTCTAAATCTTTCAATTCTTGTATTTCGCCAGGGTCTAAAACTAAGGGTTTTTCACAAATCACATGCATGCCGTTTCTTAACCCGAAACGAATATGATCAAAATGCGTGTGCGTGGGCGTGCAAACACTCAAATAGTTGATTTCTTTACCCATAGCCCTAGATTGCTCTAAATGCTTTTCAAAATCTTCAATATTGGTAAAAAACTCTGATTGCGGGAAATACTCATCTAAAACCCCCACGCTATCATGAACATCAAAAGAGCAATCCAAAAAATGCCCTGTATCTCTAATCGCTTGCAAGTGCTTGGGAGCGATAAATCCCCCTGAACCAATCATAGCAAAAAGCATTCAACTTCCTTCAAGAATTTTAATCTTATGTTAGCAAAGATTAGCTTATTTAAGCTTATATTATTGGCAATTAAAACACTCCACCGATCGATCCAACACGCTTTTTTCATCTATGCTAGGGCTTTCGCTACGCAAATAATAAGTGGATTTGAGTCCCAATTTCCAAGCGAGCGTGTAGATTTCATGCAAGGTTTTACCGCTAGCGTTTTCTATGCGTAAAAACACATTGATGCTTTGGCCTTGATCGATCCACTTTTGGCGCACGGCCGCTACTTTAATCAAATCTTTAGCGTCAATATCATAGGCTGATGTGTAAAAATTCCAAGTTTCTACATTCAAATTAGGCACTACCACAGGAATTAGCCCGCTCAAATTTTCTTCAAACCATTTTTTCTTATAAATGGGTTCAATCGTTTGGGTTGTGCCTACTAAAATAGAAATGGAGCTTGTGGGAGCGATCGCCATTAAATAGCCATTACGCATGCCATTGGCTTTGACTTTTTCCCTCAAACCTTGCCAATCGCAAGCGTGATTGAAAAGCCCTTTTTCGGTGAGCTTTAAGGCTTCATTATTGGCTTTATCAATAGGGAAAATCCCCTTACTCCATTCTGAATTTTCAAAATCCTTATAAACCCCTTTTTCTTCCGCTAGATTCGCGCTCGTGTCAATCGCATGGTAGCTGATTTGCTCCATTAAAGCGTCAATTTTTTCTAAATGCTCTTTAGACCCCCAAGCGATTTGGTGTTCTGCGAGCATTTGCGCTTCACCCATAACCCCTAACCCTATGGCTCTATTTTGTAAATTGGTGGCTTTGACTTTGCGGTTAGGGTAGAAATTCAAATCAATCACATTGTCTAAAAGCCTGACCATGATCGGCACGACCCTTTTAATGTCTTCTTCGGTGTTGATCTTGCTTAAATTGATGCTCGCTAGATTGCACACCGCCGTTTGCCCGTCTTTAGCGATTTTAGTAGCGATATAGATTGGCTTGCCCTTAAGAATATCCGTGCTAGTGAGCTTGTTAGCGCATTTAGTGATATTATTATCTGTGGTTACCAACTCTTTTTCTTCAAAAAACTCTATGGTGCCATCGGTGTATTCTATTTGCATGTAGTAGTGGTTGGGTGCGGTGTTTTGAAAAATCTCCGTGCATAAATTAGACGATCGAATGATTCCTGCATGAGCGTTTGGGTTGCACCGATTGGCGTTATCTTTAAAGGCTAAGAAAGGCAAGCCGGCTTCAAAATAATTCATTAAGATTTTTTTCCATAAATCTTTAGCGTTGATGTATTCTTTAATGATTTTGGGATCTTTTTCATACTCTAAATAGCGTTTTTCAAAATCCTGCCCATAAAGCTCAGTCAAATCCTTACACTCATAAGGGTCAAACAAAGTCCACATCGCGTCTTCTAAAACCCTTTTCAAAAACAAATCGCACACCCAAAGAGCCGGGAACAAATCATGCGCTCTTCGCCTTTCATCGCCGCTATTTTTCCTTAAATCAATGAACTCCATCACATCAATGTGCCAGATTTCCAAATACACCGCAATCGCACCCTTTCGTGTGCCTAATTGATCCACCGCAATCGCCACATCGTTAGCGATTTTCAAAAAAGGGATCGTGCCAGCGCTCGCATTTTTATGCCCATCAATATAACTCCCAATAGAGCGCACTAAAGAAAAATCCCAGCCAATCCCCCCGCCGTATTTGGACAACAGCGCCATTTCCTTATAGCTGTCAAAAATCCCCTCAATATTATCCGGCGTGCTGCCAATATAGCATGAGCTGAGTTGGTGTTTGGTGGTGCGCGCGTTCGCTAGAGTGGGGGTCGCGCACATCGCTTCAAACTTGCTCAACACTTCATAAAATTCTAAAGCGATTTTGTTAGGTTCTTGTTCGTTTTGCGCCAAAAACATCGCAATGCTCATAAACATGTGCTGGGGCAATTCAATAGGGTGATTGTTAGCGTCTTTTAACAAATAGCGATCATACAAGGTTTTAATCCCTAAATAATTGAATTGGAAATCCCTTTCAGGCTTGATCTGGCTATTTAAAAACTCTAAATCAAATTTTTCCTTAAAGCCCTTAAGGATGCGGCCCTTTTCTTCAGCGTTTTCAAAATACTCTTTCAAATGCCTATACCCTGTAAAACCACTCACTTTATGGTATAAATCATACAAAAAAAGCCTTGAAGCGACAAAACTCCAATTAGGCGTGTCAATATCTATTTTATCCACAGCGGTTTTAATCAAAGTTTGTTGGATTTCTTCAGTAGTGATCTTGTCCCTGAATTGCAACCTCGCATCCACTTCCAGCTCACTTTGGCTCACGCCCTCTAAATTGTCCGTAGCGTCCTTAGTGTATTTTTGGATTTTGGTAATGTCCAAAGGCTCAATGCGCCCGTTTCGTTTAACCACCGTAATCAAAATTTTTCCTTAAATTTGAATTAAATCGTTTGTTTTTTAAATTTGGAATTGTATCAATAAAAAACTTAAGAAAAAGAAAAGTTCAAGTTGGATCTGTTTTATTAATAAGAATGAGTTTTAAAGTTTTTTATTTTTTTATACCCCCTCCATTTAATTACATTGAGTTAAAATCACCACCCCCATTTAGTGCAAAGCTTAAGAAAACCTTGAAGCCCCAAAATGACCAAACCCTCTACAAGGAGATTGCTAGGATGCCCACAATACGCCGAAATTTCATGCATAGCGATAATAAAGGGTATCGTTAAAAGCATCACATAAAAATCCCTTAGTCTTGCTCCTAACACAGCGTCATAAAACGCGCCAAAAAACCTAGCCTTAAAAATGGCTTTAAAAAACTTGGGGAATCCTTGCCAAGTTTCAATAACTAAATAACCTACCGACCTGCCTTTAGGATTAAACAAGAGATTAGACAACAAAGCCGCTATTAGACCCACTAACCACACATAATAGCTGTATTTAGGGTCAAAAAGCGGATCGCTAGCTTGAACCATTTATGTCATAAAAAATCCTGGTGGTTATGGAGATACATCCTCCATAGACTAGAGCCATTGCCCATCGATATTCCAAATCGCTCAAACGCTCTTTGATATTCATACTCTCTCCTTTCTCCCCTAAAACTACCTATCATACACAAAATGACGATCATAGGTGGGTTCTCTTGGAGCTTGCGGCTCTCTATCAACGCCACGGATAAAATCTTCTACCCTATCGCCTATTTCAGCCCCAGAATATGCCCCTATTCCACCACCAATGCCTGCACCAAACACAGTACCCCACGGACCTCCAAGAGCCCCAATCATTCCACCCATTGCACCACCCATTCCAGCTCCAACACCACCTCCTATATCTCTGCCAAGCTGACCCCTTGCCTCTATTTTAGGACCAGCTATAGCCACATTAGCCATTGCACCGCATAAAACCACTACACAAGCTTTTGATCCACTCATAACAAATCCTTTCATAAAATTGAGATTCAAGGCATGTTGGGCACACCTTGATGAGAATATTTATACCACAACCCTATTAAAAGCATTGTTACAGATCAGCAAAATATCACAAAAAAAATTAATAAGTGTTTTGTTTATACACAAATTACAGAATTAAAGTAAATGATTATAATATTTTAGGATTTTTCATTATTGAAGCAAATTAAAGGTTTCTTAAAAAACTTAAAATACTCATTTTCAATAATAAGAATGGGTTTTAAAATTTTTTAATTTTTTATACCCCCTCCATTTAATGACATTTGGGTTAAATCACCACCCCCATTTAGCGCAAAGCTTAAGAAAACCTTGAAACCCCAAAATGACCAAACCCTCTACAAAGAAGTTGCTAGTATGCCCACAATACGCCGAAATTTCATGCATAGCGATAATAAAGGGTATCGTTAAAAGCATCACATAAAAATCCCTTAGCCTTGATCCTAACACAGCGTCATAAAACGCGCCAAAAAACCTAGCCTTAAAAATGGCTTTAAAAAACTTGGGGAATCCTTGCCAAGTTTCAATAATGAAATAACCTACCGACCTGCCTTTAGGATTAAACAAGAGATTAGACAACAAAGCCGCTATTAGAATCGTTAGCCACACATAGTAACTATCTTTAGGGTTGAAAATCGGATCACCAACATCTGAGCGATAAAGAGCTGTTCTAAAAACTATGGAGTAACAAATTATAGCAACTAAACCCATTGCCACATTGTATTCAGTATAACTCAAACGCTCTTTTGAGCCATTCAAGTTCTCTTTTGTAGTATCCATGTTATTCCCTTTCCCCCCATCACCTTGGCTCATTTAAGATCACCAAGCATGCCCAAAACTATAGCCGTAATCATAAAGATCACGGATAGGTTCTCTTGGGGTTTGTGGCTCTCTAGTTTGTGGCTCTTTAGCTTGAGGCTCTCTGTTTATGAAATCACGGATAAAATCTTCTACCCTATCGCCTATTTCCCGACCAAGCTGACCCCCAATCGCAGCTCCTGCTGGACCTCTGGCAGCTCCCATTGCTGAACCAATATCTCCTCCCAAATCTCTACCAAACTGACCCCTTGCTTCTATTCTAGGACCAGCTATAGCCGCATCAACCATTGCACCGCATAAAACCACTACACAACTAAATGTTCTTAATCCACTCATAACAAATCCTTTCATAAATTGAGATTCAAGGCATGTTTGGCACACCTTGATAAGAATATTTATACCACAACCCTATTTAAAAGCATTGTTACATATCGGCAAAAGATCACAAGAAGCTCAATAAATGTTTTGTTTATTCACAAATTACAGGATTAAGGTAAATGATTATAATATTTTAGGATTTTTCATTATTGAAGCAAATTAAGGTTTCTTAAAAAACTTAAAATACCCGTTTTCAATGTTGGTTTGAGGGGCGCGTGAAAGGCTCAACGAACCGCTAGGAATGTCTTTAGTGATGGTGGTGCCGCTGCCGATTAAGACATTAGAGCCGATATTTATAGGGGCGACTAGCTGGCTATCGCTCCCTATAAAGACATTTTCACCGATGATCGTTTGGTGTTTCTTTTTACCATCATAATTGCAAGTGATCACGCCAGCCCCCACATTTGTGTTTTTCCCTATCTCGCAATCCCCTAAATAGCTCAAATGCCCCGCTTTAGCGCCTTGGAGTGTAGCGTTTTTAGTCTCTACAAAATTCCCCACATGGCTATCACAAATCACGCTTTTAGGGCGCGCATGGGCAAACGGCCCCACACTGCTATTAACAATTTGGCTCTCTTCTATCACGCTATAAGCCTTAATATGTGCATCTTCTATCAAGCAATTCCCAATCAAACGCACCCCTTGCTCTAAAACGCACTCCCCCTTAAAACTCACGCCTTTTTCTAAATAAATACTACTAGGTAATTGCATCATTACCCCCGAGTCCATGGCGTTTTTTCGCAGTCTTTCTAGCATGATTTCTTCAGCTTTCGCCCTTTCTGTTTGGCTATTCACCCCTAAAAAACACTCTTCTTCTAAAAAAATAGCGTCAATTTTTTCGTTCCCCTTAATACCCAAAGCGATTAAATCCGTGAGATAGTATTCTTTTTGGGCGTTTTGGTTATTAAGCTTGGGCAAGTATCTTTCTAAAAACTTTCTTTCAAAAAAATACACGCCAGCATTCACGCTTTTAATTTCTTTTTCTTCATCATTAGCGTCCTTTTCTTCTACAATCTTTTTAACCTGATGGTTTTCTAAAACAACGCGCCCATAACCTTTAGGGTCAGCTAAATGCAGTAAGCCTATAGCGTTATTCTGGCTTTCTAATAAGGGGGTGAGAGCGTCTTTAGTGATTAAGGGCATGTCCGCATTCAAAATCAAAACCCGCTCATGTTGAGTGGGAATAGGCGTTTTATCTTCTTGCATGATGGCCCCACCTGTCCCTGAATATTTTTCCACGATTTGAGTGTGAAAGATTACGCCCTTAAAACGCTTTAACACCGCTTCTTTAATGCGTTCTTGTTGGTGGTGTAAGACAAGATGCACATCATCACTGATTGAAAAAGCCGTTTCTAAAATGTAAAATAACATAGGCTCCCCGCAAATCGTGTGCAAAGTTTTAGGCAGGCTAGAATGCATGCGAGTGCCTTTGCCAGCGGCTAGTATGATTACAGAAAGCATTAAAATCCTTTTTTTAGGGAATTTTAACATGCCTTATCTTATAATTTGACTTCGTTTCATCAAAGATTTAAGGCTAGAATTTTGCGTTTTTTCATTTTTTTCATTCTCATTTGCCCTTTAATATGCCCTTTAATGAGCGCTGATAGCACTTTGCCTAGCGTCAATCTCTCTTTAAACGCTCCTAACGATCCTAAGCAGCTTGTAACCACCCTTAATGTCATCGCTCTGCTCACGCTTTTAGTTTTAGCCCCATCGTTGATTTTAGTGATGACGAGTTTCACCCGTTTGATCGTGGTGTTTTCTTTTTTAAGGACCGCTTTAGGCACGCAACAAACCCCCCCCACTCAAATTTTAGTCTCGCTCTCTTTGATATTGACTTTTTTCATCATGGAACCTAGCTTGAAAAAGGCTTATGATACAGGGATTAAGCCTTATATGGATAAAAAGATTTCTTACACCGAAGCGTTTGAAAAAAGCGCTCTGCCTTTCAAGGAATTCATGCTTAAAAACACACGAGAAAAGGATCTAGCGCTTTTTTTTAGGATTAGGAATTTGCCTAACCCTAAAACCCCTGATGAGGTGAGTTTGAGTGTTTTGATCCCGGCGTTTATGATAAGCGAGTTGAAAACAGCGTTTCAAATCGGCTTTTTACTCTACTTGCCTTTTTTGGTGATTGATATGGTGATCAGCTCTATTTTAATGGCGATGGGCATGATGATGCTCCCGCCTGTAATGATTTCTCTGCCTTTTAAAATTTTGGTGTTTATTCTAGTAGATGGGTTTAATTTATTGACCGAAAATTTAGTGGCGAGTTTTAAAATGGTTTGATATTAAACATTCAAGCCATAAAAGGATAGCTTGAAATTAATTTAAAACTCATAATTCAAATACGCTGTAATGGATCTCCCTGGAGCGGGCTCTCTCCCTGTAGGGCTTGTGCCAATCCCCCTAAAATAATACTTCATGTTAAAAAGGTTATTGATTTGCAAACTCCCGGTGATTTTATGCCTACCGCTTTGCCATAAAATTGAGCTTACTTGGACATTCAACACAAAATACAAGGGCAATAACCCCACTGAATTACAACCATACTCTAGCCCCCCTGTGTATTCTGGGTTTAAGGGCAGGCACACGGTTTGATCTTTAGCTTGATTGAGCATGGAACTATAAGCGCGGCTATAAAAATAACTACTAATTCCAAAAGTCGTGTGCTTGTAAGTATACATCATGTCAAATATGAATTGGTTAGGACTCACATAGGGCAAGCGCTTCCCTTTAATGTCAAAGGGTTTATTGACAATGCCTGTAAAATAATAAGCAATATCATCAGCATTAGAAGTGATGCGCGCATCAATATAAGTGTAAGCCACATGAAATTGCAAACCCCTAATCGGCGCGTAATACAATTCTAATTCCACCCCTTGACTTCTGGCATCCACAGGCTGTGGGCTATAGCCTCCCGCATAGTAACGCTTGGCAAAAATCACAAAATAATTCGTGTTAAAGCTCAATAGATTTTTATAACTATAGCGTTGCCCCACTTCAATTTCATTAAAAATTTGGTTGTAATTAGTCCTAGTAATGCCTACCATTGTGTGTTGTGGGGGGATAAAACTGCGGCGGTAGTTCGCATACCATATCCAATTTTCCATAGGTTTATAGCCGATGTTAAGGGCGGGACTCCATTCGTTTTGACGCTGTTTTTTACTGGTCCATACGGAAAAATCGTGCTTTTCTGGCTCTTTATTGTTATAGTTCAAAAAAGTGTATCTAATCCCTGGAGTTATCGCTAATTTAGAATCAAAAAGTTCTATTTTATCGCTCAACCATACCGCTGTATAGTTGTTAAACATTTCTTGATTGTTACTAGGCTTTTTAGAAAGAACATATGGGGGCATATGGCACACCCCATCAATAATATCTGATTTTTCGCATGTGCTTTGATCGGATCTAATGAACATGTCCATCGTCATAAAACGCATGCCCACATTAAAAGTTTGCTTAACTTTATTGGTATTGACAACTAAGTTCAAATTAGGCTCAAAAGCGTTCATCACATAGCGCCTTAAATGATCAAAGATGAAAAATCCTGGATAATTTTGATTGGTATAAACAGGGCCTAATTTAGGATTGGTATTGACATTTAAATAGTTAGAATCAAATTTAAAATCCCTTGACATGTCATGCCCATAGTAGCTGAAAGTGAAATCCCCCCCGACTCTATCCGTGTCCCCAAAAAAGTTTTGATACACAGCTCCCCATCGCTTCGCTCTCCCGCTTTTATCATTATTAGGGCGGTTATTTTGAAAACGATTTTGATTATACGCTTCTATGCCTAAAGATCCAGGGTCTGTCAAGAAATAACTATAATATTGAAAAAAAGCGGTGATCTTGTTGCTATCATTGATTTGATACAATGAATCTAGCATGTAGTTTTGAATATCCGTAGGGCTGTTGTATCTAAACCCTTGCCCTTTGAGCCAATTGACTTGAGCTTGGATTCCAAAATGCTTATTCATCATACCCCCCGTTCTTAAATAGGTGTTAAAAAGCATGTTATTAACTAAGCTTTTATCAATGTTTTTAGAATTTTGATTGAAAAACCCCCCATTTTCAGATTTGCCCCAAAAAGTGGTCCTCTCGCTCACTTGACTTTCCCAATTGGTAGGAATGCCTTTGGTGATAATGTTGATCACACCGCCAAAAGCGTTAGGGCCATAACGCACGCTCTCCCCACCCTTGGTTACGCTGATTCTATCCACAGATTGAAAGGTTACAGGAAAAATAACCGTGCCAATTTCAACATAGGGCGCGACATAAATAGGAATCCCATTGACTAGAATCATTCCCGTATTAGAATGCCCTGGGCCTCCCGCACCAAACCCCCTAATGGAAATGCTAGGCACAGCTCCAATACCGGTAGAGTTTCTAATATGCACGCCTGGCACATTTTGCAAAGCTTCTTCAATGCTTTGATTCGCGCTTTTAGTGAGCTGCTTGTTAGAAATCACCGTGCGAGATCCCATATAGTTTCTAACTTCCTTGCTCCTCCAACTTAAAGGCGCTTCTTTATCGTTAGCCACCCCTGAAGCTTCTACCCTTTCTAAATTATGAGTTTTGACAGCATGCGCGCTATGACTCAAAACAGCCAAAGAGACTAAAATTCTTTTCATTTACCACCTTTTATGAAAAATGTTCTTTTTTACAACAAGGTGAAATTTATAATAACTATTATTAGTTTTAGCTTAAATTTTTGAAAAATTATTATTTAGATAATATTAATGACTTTTTTATCAAAAATACCGATTAATGCGAATGTTGATAGAAAGGATTGGGATATAAAGAAAAATAAAAATTTTTTAATATTTCTAATGGGGGAATTTTAAACGAATAAAGGGTTTTTAACCCTTTATGGGGCTAACCTTTAAACCAAAATTTGAGTCGCATAAAAAGCTATCAAGGAAAACGCATACGCTACAACGGTTGTGAAGATGAACAAATACACTACAAACTTTATCCCTCCAGCTTCCCTACCAAAAGTGATGGTCGCTGCAAAACAAGGGATATAAAACATCACAAACACGATAAAAGCGATCCCGCTAGGCACGCTGACTTCTTTTCTTAAAATCCCTCTAAAAGCGTCAGATTTTTCATTTTGATCCCCTAAAGAAAACAACACGCCCAAAGTAGAAACCACCACCTCTTTAGCCATAAATCCGGTTACAAGCGAGACGCTCAAACGCCAATCAAAATCCATAGGGCTAAAGACTTTTTCTAAATACGCCCCACCTCTTCCTACAATGCTGTTTTTTAAATTCTTTTTATCCAATTCTGCTTTTAATTCTTTTAATTTTTCTTCTTTGGCTTCGCTTGAAAGAGTGGTGTTTTTATCCACTAACAAGCTTTCTTGTTTATAAGTTTTCATAGCCGCATCGCTTTTAGGGTATTGGGACATAAACCAGATTAAAATCGCTCCCACTAAAATATAAGTCCCGGCTTTTTTTAGGTAGGAAAGCGATTTGGTATAGATACTGAAATAGACCATTCTCCAACTGGGAAAGCGGTATTTGGGCATTTCCATGATAAAAGATTCGGTTTGTCCTTTAAACACGCTTAATTTGAGTAATTTGGCCATCACTAACGCCACAACCGCCCCCAAAATATAAATACAAAACAGCACAAACCCCGCGCTTGAAGAAGGGAAAAACGAGCCTACAAACAGCACATAAATAGGCAGCCTTGCCGAGCAGCTCATAAAGCCGATCACAAAAAGCGTGATCAGTCGTTCGTTATAGTTTTGTAAGGTTCTTGTCGCCATGTAGGCAGGCACTGAGCAGCCAAAACCGGTGATTAAAGGGATAAAACTCTTCCCATGCAAACCAAATTTATGCAAGATCCCATCTAACAAAAACGCTACCCTACTCATATAGCCTGTCGTCTCTAGTAAAGAAATCCCAAAATACAACACCACAATTAAAGGCAAGAATGAAACCGTCGCTCCCACTCCCCCAATAATGCCATCACCCACCAAAGACGCTAAATCTTCATTAGCCACATTTTCTTTGATGCCATCGCTCAAAAATTTAAACCCTGCTTCAAGCGCTTTTTGCACTCCCCCCCCTATTAAAAAGCTCAAGGAAAAAATGATAAACATAAACCCTAAAAAAATGAAAATCCCATAACGCGGGTGCATTAAAATCTTATCAATCTTATAAGTGTGTTCAAAACTCGCGTTTTGTTGGTTTTCACTGATCACTAATTGAGCGATTCTTTGAGCGCTCTGGCTGTATTTTAAAGACTCCTTAAAGCTTTGAGACGGGACTTTTATGTTTTCATTGTTTATAGTGTTTTGAGAATAAAGTCTGACAATTTCATCTAATAAAAGCTCTGTATTCAAGCGATCTTCTTTGGATCTTGCGCTTGTAGGCACGCACACAACCCCTAATTCTTTAGAAAGCTTTTCTGTATCAATTTTAACGCCTTCTTTTTGCGCCTCATCCCACATGTTGAGCGCAAGAAGCATTTTTTTATTCGTGTCTAATAGCTGAGCGCTTAAGGCTAAATTACGCTCTAAATTGGTGGAATCCACCACATTAAGAATGAGATCGTATTGCCCTTTTTCTAAAAAATCTTTAGTAACCTTTTCTTCAGTGGTGAAATCATTGAGCGCGTAAGTGCCAGGTAAATCAATGATAGTGATTTGATGCTCTTTGTGTATCAAACCCACTTCCATTTTATCCACGGTAACCCCGGCAAAATTCCCCACTTTCAAATGGGCGTTGCTCAAAGCGTTGATGAGAGACGATTTCCCCACATTAGGCTGACCTACAAGAGCGATAGTGATTTCTTTCACTTCCAATTCTCCAAATAAGTTTTTTTAATTTTTGGTTATATCGTTTTGATATTAAAAGTTGGCACTATAGCGCTATAAGACTAATTGTTATATAATAAAAGCGAGACAAGAATGTTAAAATGCGAAAGAGGCGTGTGATGTTGTGCGTGTTTGATATAGAAACCATTCCTAGCGTGAGCTTGTGTAAAGAGCATTTTCAATTAGAAGAAAATGATGCGCTAAAAATCTGTGAATGGAGTTTTGAAAAGCAAAAAGAAAAAAGCGGGAGCGAGTTTTTGCCTCTTTATTTGCATGAAATCATCTCTATTGCAGCAGTCATTGGCGATGATTACGGGCAGTTTATCAAAGTGGGGAATTTTGGTCAAAAACACGAGAATAAAGAGGGTTTTACAAGCGAAAAAGAGCTTTTAGAGGACTTTTTTAGATACTTTAACGAAAAGCAACCGCGTTTGATAAGCTTCAATGGCAGAGGTTTTGATATACCCCTACTCACGCTCAAAGCCCTTAAATACAATTTAACCTTAGACGCTTTTTACAGCCAAGAAAACAAATGGGAAAATTACCGCGCGCGTTATAGCGAGCAATTCCATTTGGATTTAATGGATAGCTTGAGCCATTATGGATCCGTTAGGGGGTTGAATTTGAATGGCGTTTGCTCTATGATGAATATTCCTGGTAAGTTTGATGTGAGCGGGGATTTAGTGCATGCGATTTATTACAACCCACATTTAAGCCAAAAGGAGAAAAAAGAGATTATTGATAGCTATTGCCAAAGCGATGTGCTTAACACTTACTGGCTTTTTTTAAAATACGAAGTGCTGAAAGGGGCTTTAAATAAGGAGCAATACCTTGGGCTATTGAATGATTTTTTAGCCAAATTCCCTAAAGAAAAATCCTATTCAAGCGTTTTTATTAACGCTTTAGAGAAAGAGATTAGGGAGTTTGCTTGAAGTTTTATAATTGTATAAACAATCTATCTAATATTTTTAATAAAGAGTCTTTTATGCCTACAATATCAAAAAATAAACCATATAGTTTTATTAAAAACCTTGAGTTTTACACAATTAAACGCATTAAGGATATGGGATCTCACCCTAGCGAAGACCATTTAAATAAATTGCTAGAATTGTTTAAACAAGATTTAAGTATTGATCTAAAAAGAGAGATAGCAAGCTCTATTGGTAGGCAACTTGATGATGATATTATTTATAATTTTTTAAAGCAAGAAGCTTTTAAAGAACATTACATGGAAGTTGTTTATCAATTTTTACGCACTGCTTTATATAAATCTAAGGATATGCGATTCGCAAAATTATGCGATGACTTGTTGCAATACTATCAAAATGAAAACATGCAAAAAATGAAACAATACTATGACTATCGCCATACCAAAAAACCACCTTTAAAAATTATAGAAAATATTATTAAAAAACCTTCTTTATTAATTGGGGATAATGCGCAAACGCTCAATAAAATCGCTCCTAGTTCTGTCAATCTTATTTTCACTTCACCACCTTACTATAATGCTAGAATTTATAGCGATTATAAAAATTACAAAGATTATCTAAGCGCCATGTCTCAAAGTTTAAAGGCTTGTTTTAGAGTGTTAGAAGAGGGGCGTTTTATTATCATTAATGTTTCACCTGTGATTACCAAGAGAGCTGGGCGTGAGTTTGAAAGCGTGCGTTATCCTATTCATTTTGATTTCCATCAAATTTTAATTGACAATGGATTTTACTTTGTAGATGAAATCTTATGGATTAAACCTGATTTTAGTGTGCCTAATCGTATCGGAGGGTATTTGCAAAATAAAAAACCTTTAGGATACAAACCTAATTGTGTGAGTGAAAGTTTGTTAGTCTATCGTAAAAAAGCCCCTTTTCTACTAGATAAAAATATTAAAATAGCTGAAAAACGACTAAAACCAATTAAACAAAATCATACTTTATTTGGAAAAAAAGAATTGCCTATAGAAACCACCAATTGTTGGTATATTACTCCAAAGTCTAGTAAAGATCATCCGGCGGTATTCCCTGAAAGTCTTTATGAAAGAGTGCTAAATTACTACTCTTTTGAAAATGAAGTTGTATGCGACCCTTTTGCCGGTAGTGGCACTTTTGGAATGGTTGCAAAATCTATGGGGCGTATTCCTTTATTATGCGAACAACATCCAAAATACGCTCAAAATCTAATCAAACTTGGTTTTAAGGAAATCTAAAAATGAATTTTAATGAATTAGCTTTAAATCATACGATTGATTTACTCTTAAAAGGAAAAGATTATAGAGAAGTAGTTTTAAATACTATCAACACAGAGTTTTTAGATTTTGCTATATCTTTTTTTAAAGATATTGTTTATGCAAAAATGCATGATAAATCTATAGATTTTAGTTGGTATCAGCAGTATGTTATGGATAATAAAGATCCAAAAGATATAGCCATTTTGTGTGGAACCAATATCAAAACTAATACTTATGGGACTTCTACTAAAGAAGTTGTTTTAGATATTGCACAAAATAATTTAAAATATCTATATGAAATATTGCAGAATTTAGAAAACGACAACATGACAGATTTAGGTATCAATATTAAAATTACTTATAAGGATGTTAGTGTTAATTTAGACTTAAAAGAAAGCTTGCTTGTTATTAATGCCTTAGCAACCAAGAAAATTGCTTTAAGGGGAAGTGCATATTCTATGATAGGTAAAAGAATTGAAAAGCCTTTAATGTTAGAATTGTGCAAGCGCTGCGGTATTTCAGAAAGTCATATTGACGCAACTAATTTTAAAAAAGACAAAAAATTGGAGTATGATAGAGAAGTAGATTTTAAACTTTATAATAAGGATAGGAGTAAAGTTTATAGGGTAGAAGTTAAATTAATGAGTAAAGGCAATCCCGAAAGTGCTGATGCGGTCATTGCAAGAGATACGGATATTTTTATAGCTTATACCTTAAGCGAACAAAATAAACAACAGCTTGAATATTTAAATATTGTTTATTTAGCTCTAAAAAATAATTCCAATATTCTATTAGATTTTAAAAAACTCTGTAAGCGTTTGGATATACCATTGATAAATCATGCACGATAAATTTGTGTTCTATCTAAGATATTGTGGGTTTTAGGAAAACTACCTTTAATTCAACCCAATATCCATCAATGAGCCTTAAGTTACTAGACACGCATCGCTAAAAACAAACTCCTATCCCAAATTTTTGGCATAAGAAGAGGTATAAAGCCTCTTCATAAAAAGGATTGAGCGATTTTAATGTCTTTCTGGGGGCTGTATGCCTAGCCAATCTTTATAGAATGTCTCTATATCAGGCTCAAAATCATGGATCACAGGATACCAAGGAGTTGGGGCTTCAACATCCAAAAGGATGCCGCAATCCGGGCAAATATACTCCCGATACACTTGCCAGTGAGTATCACTAGCTAAGAGTTTAGGATACACCTCTTCCATTTTTTCTGCTGTATCGCGCACATAGATGTTTGCATGCAATTTCCAATTCTCCTCTGGAGCGCAAAACGCATGACCGCATGAACACTTAATCACCCACTTCTTTTGAGGATCTTGCACCACAAACAAATGCGGCCCCAAGGGTAAGACGATTTTGTCATCAAAATCCACCTTATCTTGCAACACCTTCAAATACATTTGGAACCTCTCATGATCTTTAGGCATGCTCAGCATCTTTAAGACAGTGTTCCAATCCAAGTTCCCCTCTACTAAATTTTTAATTTGTTCTTGTGTGTATTTTGACATAACCATTCTCCTTCGCAAAAATCTTATTTCTCATCAACCAACACAACCGTGCGCACATCGGGCAATTTGCTCAAATCCATCCTGTATTTAGATCCATAGGTGAATACGCCAAGCTCATCTTCTTCCACAGTCCAACTCTTTGGCAAGTTCCAGAATGTTTTAAAATCATTCAAGAACCTAGGCGAGAGATCAAAGCTAGTCGCATACATGTGCTTAACCTGTTTGGAAGCCTCTTTTTCAAGGATAGCGTTTCTTTCTTGCTCCATCCATTCTTTTACAGGGATGGATCTAGCCTTTCTGTTTTCAAGAATTTCTTTTCTTCTGGCCTTCGTTTTGGCTTCATCGCCGACCCACACGCCGTCTTTATTTTGACTCACCACCGCGCCATAAACCTTGTAAGCGTATTCTGGCAATAGCTGTTTGCTGTTGAGATCTTCTAAAATCGCGTTCAAATCCCTTTCAATCGGATCGCCAAATCCAGGACCGCCTTTGATGTAATTCAAATACAAGTCGTAATTGTCAAAGCAGTTCTCGGTGGTGATGCATTGCTTATCCCTTTTGACTTGAGACGCATGAGAAATGTGCTTTTCATAATCGCGATCAGTTGGGTTAAAATCACCCCCCAAAGGCAAGCTGGCGTTATTTTTAATCCTGTTTTTTAAATCGGTGTTGTGCGCTTCAAACCTATAGCCACTAGCCGCTGGATAGCCCCCCATCATACCCCAATCGCTATTCATATAGCCATTACCCATAAAGAACATGGTCCAATCATGTGCACCCCACACCATTCTTAAAGTTTCAAACCCATTACCGCCTCGATATTTCCCATACCCACCGGTATTGGCTTTGACATTCCTGCCTAAATAAAGAAGAGGCTCTGCCATTTCCCAAATTTCAACATCGCCCATATCGCCTTCTGGGTTCCAAATAGCCGCTGCGTGATTTAGGCCGTCTTTTATCGCACAAGCTCCAGTCCCACAAGAACTCGTCTCAAAGCTATTCACCGCATGGATTTCTCCATCCTGGTTGATACCACCGCCTTGCAACCAATTGGAAGTGTTAGCGTTCCCAGAATTGACCTCTTCTAAATACCCTCGGCTGTAATACGCTTGAGACAAACCTCTCCACAAAGCGCTCCAGCCTGATACCAAGAAATGCCACGCATAAGCATGCCCGGTGCGCCTGTCATCTGGATTCATCCAAGTCCCTTTTTTGAGTCTGAATTGAGTCGCAAAATAAGCGCCATCGTTGATGCGAGAAGTGGGTATCAGCGTTTGAGTCATCATCACCCAAATACCGCTAGTAAAAGACACTTGGTTGCAATTGAAAGAGTGCCATCCCCACCTGGACGCGCCATCAAAATCTAATTTCCATGTAGCGTCTTTATTGATAGTGATTTCCACAGGAGAGTGCATGATTGTGTCTAGCTTAGCAAATTCAGAGCACACGCCAATATCCTTATGTGCATAAGGCACATCCACAAACGCTACCTTTCTATACTTGCCCGGTATGGTCATGGATTTGATCCTAGAGATAAGGCCTCTTCTCCCCTCTTCAATCACCTCATCAATAAATCGCATGTAAGAATCAATGCCGTCTTCTTTAATGACTTCCATCACTAAATCCCTAATCATATGGCATCCTGCAATCCTAGTCCTTTCATCTAGAATCCAATATTTAGGCGTTCTTACCGATCTTTGAGATTCATGCAACCAATCTTTAAAGCTTTCATCATTCGCCCCTGTCTTACGGCAAGTGATCATGTATCCATCCCCAAATCTTTGAACCTGTCCGGTACTCATCGATCCTGGAGTAACCGAACCGGTATCAATCACATGCGTAACGCCGCCTACCCACCCAATCAATTTTTCATCGTGGAAAATAGGCACAAGAGTCATAATATCGCATGGGTGCACATTCCCAATCGCGCAGTCGTTATTGGTGAAAATATCCTTGTCATTGATGCCTGGGTTATCTTCCCAATTATTCTCTACCATGTATTTGATAGCCGATCCCATAGTGCCTACATGGATAATGATACCCGTAGAAGTCAGCACGCTATCGCCCACAGCGTTATAAAGCGTGAAACACAATTCACCCTCTTGCTCAACAATAGGGCTTGCCGCAATCCTTTTAGCTGTTTCTCTGGCATGCACGATACCGCCTCTTAATTTAGAGAACATCTTCTCATAACCAATCGGATCTCTTTCTTTAAACTCTAGTTTTTTGAGACCATTATAATGCCCTGTTTTTTCTGTCCTGGCTAGGATTTCATCTCTAGCTTGTTTTAAAGTTTTGCCGTTTTTCAATAAATTTGCCATTTTGAACTCCTTTATTTAATTTCTTTCAAGTGGAACAATCGGTGTTTGTCTAGTCTTGTCGCAAAGCCTTTGGGTATCACAAAAGTGGTTGAATCCGCTTCCACGATCGCAGGCCCTATGACTTCATTTCCAGGCAGTAACTTTTCCATGTGCCACACATCTGCATCCACCCATTTCTTATGACGATAGAATTTTCTAACGCCTATTTTGGCCTCTTTTGGAGGCGTAGCACCATGCTCTTTTTCAACCGGAATCACAGGTTTTTGCGTAGCCACAACACCACGCATGATCACGCCAGTCACGCTAAAGCCAAGCTCTGGCGAACACGCTGATTCAGAATAAACGCGAGCGTAGGTTTTTTCATATTCTTTGACAATCTCTTCCCAATCAGCCACGCTTGCAGCTTTTGATACAGGAGAAGTGATCTCTAAGTCATTCAATTGCCCCATATACTGCATCCTGTATCCAGGTCTTAGAATCACATCTTTTTCAGAGAATCCATTAATCTTAAACTCTTCAATCACTTTGAGAGTCAATTCATCCCATGCGTCTTGAATGATCTTGCATGCCTCTATTTTGGACTCGTCTGAAGAATACTGCGGAATAGCAATATCAACGCTCTTGTCGTATCTGTATTCAAAATCAGCGCAAGCACAACCAAAAGCGCTAAACCCAGCCGCCCATGCAGGCACTACCACATCCTTAAACCCTAAGCTTTCTGTATAGCCATAAGTGTGAACAGGTCCTGCGCCACCATATGAAAAGCACACAAAATCAGACGGGCTATACCCTTTAGCGCTAATATTGGATCGCAAGTATTCTTTAAGATCCAAATCAAGCAACTCAATCACACCTGCAGCCGCATCTTCTACGCTAATGCCTAGCGGATCAGCGATTTGTTCTTTAATGTGTTTTTTAGCCCTATCCACATCTAATTTAATCAAACCGCCTAAGAAATTATCCGGGTTCAAATAGCCTAAAACAATATGGCAATCGGTTACTGAAACCGTGTCTAAACCGCTGTCTTTCCAGCAAGTGCCAACTCTATACCCCGCGCTGTCAGGCCCTAGTTTGACCGATCGGCTGTGTGGATCAATGCGCACAAAACTCCCCGCACCCGCACCAACGGAATCCATAGCCACAAGCGGTAGAGATAAAACAAGGCGCGCCATATCAGGGTCAGAAGCGATGTTGAAATTGCTCTTAACGATAAGCGCCATATCAAAGCTCGTGCCGCCAATATCGCTGCATGCAATATTGTCATAACCCAGCGTTTCGCCTAGCAATTTAGATCCGATCACGCCTCCAATAGGGCCGCTCACAATAGTCCTAGCGAGTTCTTTAGCTTTCCAACTAATAGTGCCTCCATGCGTTGCCATCACACGAAGATCAAATTTAGCACCATGCTCTTTGAAACGGTTGCTGACTTTAGAGAGGGTTTGTCTGCTTGGCTCAGCCGCATAAGCTTCTAAGATAGTGGTGTTCATTCTGTGGCTTTCTTTTCTTTGAGGGTAGTAATCCACAGAAGCGAATACGGGAATATTTTTACCCAATTTTTCAATCTCTTTTAACGCTATATCTCTAACAATCCGCTCGCTTTCAGCGTTTTTATGAGATTGCAACAAACAAATCACAATGGCTTTCGCGCCTGCTTCTAAAAGCTCCTTAACAGCAACTTTAACCTCTTCTGGGCGCACTGGGATAACCACTTGTCCCTTGACATCGGTTCTTTCTGTAACGCCTCTAATCCTTTTTAAAGGAATCAGCGGATCATCATACTTGTGCGTGTTGATATGCAACCTTTCTTCTAGCGCATACCCCAAGTAGGATTGCAACGCCCTGCCCATAGAATGCATTTGCTCAAAACCCTTATTACAAATCAAGCCCACTTCCATCCCGCGCCTTTGGACGACCCGATTGAGCATCGCCGTGCCTGAATACACGCAAGTGACCAACTCTGGATAAACCTTACTGACATCCGATTTCCAATGCGATAAAGCGTCTTGCGAGCTATTATAAATAGCTAAACTCTCATCTTCTGGGTTGCTTTGGGCTTTACCAACTACGAAACTGCCATTTTCTTTCACAAAAAATGTGTCCGTCATGGTGCCACCGGCATCAATACCCATCACCTGAACTCTTGCGTCTTTCATTTAGACTCCTTTGAATTAAAGTGTTGCTCAAGGCAACCTATTAGAAGTATAAGGCTGATTTTTAAACGGAAATCGTTTATTTCAAAGTTGTTTGTAATAAGGGAAAATTTGGTGTAATAAAGTGAAAAGTAGTAACAAATTCATTCAAAACGCTACTGATATTCATCTTAAATTGCCCAAAAATATCATATAAATATCATATAGGCAGAAAAATATTAAACTGATATTAAATCAAAAGGCAAAATTCAATTCTAATGTGCCGATCTGATGGTGCTTAGGCTGGGATTGAAAGGTTTTACTAATATCAGTGATCGTAAAAGCCACCCTGAGGCTGCGCCACATCATAGCCGCTCCTATTTCACTGGCATAAACAAAGTATTCCAGATTAGCAATGCCTCTAGTTTCAGGGCTATTGCCTTGAATGAAGATGTTAAGAGGTTGGAAGCGCCCAAAAGCCCCTACAAAAAAATAGATAGAAAACTTATCGCTATAAGGCATGCCCCCATCAAAAGCGGTATTGACCTTATTGACCCCATAATCAGCGTCCAAGTTATACCCAGCCCTAAAGAGCGAGCCGAGTTGGAAATAATCCCTCGCATTACCCAATTCCACATTAAACCCAGGCATCAACTCCATAGAAAAAAAACGAGTCTTTAAAAGGGGGACTTTTTTAAGCAATTGGTAGTGCAATTCAAAGATAAATTCGTTTTTGAGCTGCGTGTTCCAGCCATAAAATTGGGGGTCATGGCCCCATTTATGAATGAGACGTTGTGTTTGAGCGGCTAAAGAATCTTGCCCTGTCGTACCTAAAGAAATCGTGAATAACTCCATGAAAGTTTGATGGCGGTTATACACGTTCAAATTCACCCTCAAATACCCCCCATAAGGGTGGTTGTCATGCAAATGCACCAGTTTTCTGTTTTTAAGCGAAGGGGTATACATGTCTTGGGCGAGAGAAATGCCAAAACGAGTAACCCTAGGGCTTTTATTGAAAAACCCTAAATACGAAGACCATTTCATCGCTTTATTTTTAGAAAAATCAAACTCTTTAGTAGAAAAGCCTATTTGATTGCCTGCAGTATAATACTCATCAATGTAAGGATTGATATAACCATCATTTTCAGTCATCAAATTGATAGAATAGCGTTTAGAGGGCGTTAATGGAGTGGGAATAATCTCTTTTGCCCATGCAAACATTCCTAATAATAAACATAAAATAAATTTGAAAAACAAAACACTTCCTTAGGTTATTGTGGGGTTATTGTAACGAAATAAGGCTTAATTACAAGAGCGTTTAAGGGATAGAAAGAGAAAACTTTACCCATTGAAAAGAGCATGGTTTTAGGCATAAAAAACTCACACTAAAAAATAAAACACCCCACACACGACTAAGCCTACAAAAATTAAAGTCAAAACGCAATAGCCCATAATATCTTTAGCGCCCAAACCCGCAATGGCTAAAGCGGGCAAAGCCCAAAAAGGCTGTATCATATTCGTCCAAGCGTCTCCCCAAGCGATAGCCATAGAAACCACGCCCGGATCCACCCCCAAGCTCTGTCCAGCCGGAAGCATGATAGGAGCTTGAATCGCCCATTGCCCCCCACCAGACGGGATGAAAATATTGACAATCCCTGCGCTCAAAAAAGTCATGAGCGCGAAAGTTTTTTCATTAGCGATGTGCGTGAAGGCTAAAGAAAGCATTTGCGCTAAAGAATGACCTCCCACGCTATGGCTTGCCATCATCCCCATAATCCCGGCATAAAAAGGGAATTGCAATAAAATCCCGGCCACGCTCCTAGCGGAACGATCGATCGCTTTCACATAAGCCAAAGGGGTTTTATGGAGCAAAATCCCTAAAAAAAGGAAAATCGTATTGACAATGTTTAAACTAATCCCTCCCCCTTTAAAAAAATAAATACCCAGATACCCAAAACCCAAAAAAACCAAAAGATAAGAAAGCAAAGCGCTGTTTTCCAAAAAATGCGCGATCGTTTTGTCTTGTTGGTGGTCAATGAGTTCAATCTCTTTGTATTCGTCTTTTAAAAGCTTTGAATCAATCTCAACAATTTCTTCTTTTTTAGGGTGGATCATTGCCATTAAAAAGGGTAACCCTACAAGAATGATCCCTATAATGATTAAATTATAGGCAGAAAAAATCGTCTGACTGATAGGAATAGCTTTTTCAATCACCCCAGCGCTTATTTTGGATAGATTTTCATTTTGGGTGGCAACGCTTAAAGGGATAGAGCCTGATAAACCCCCATGCCAGATGACAAAACCCGAATAAGCGCTAGCAATGAGCAGCCTGTAATCCACCCCTTTAACATTTTTGGCGATCTCTTTTGCAAAAATCGCGCTAATCACCAAGCCAAACCCCCAGTTGATCCAATTAGCGATTAACGATAAAAAAGTAACCAACCATAAAGCCGTATAATACCCTTTAGGTAAAGACGCTAGATATTTTAAAAGTTTTTGGACTAATTTAGCGCTAGCTAGAGCCTGACCCAACACCAAGATAAGAGCCATTTGCATAGAAAAACCTAAAAGCGTCCAAGCGCCATTCCCCCAACTAGAAATGACAGACGAAGCATCTTGCCCTGTCAAGCAATAAACAAGAACAAACACGATAAACGATAAAAGAGCGACCAAGACAAAGGAGTCCGGCAAACATTTAGACGCCAAAAACACGCACGCTGAAGTCAAATGCCTTAATAAAAACATAAACACCCCCTTTTATAAGCTATAAGCACACTTCAAATTCAGCTTCTGTTTTTTCTCTCACTTGATCAAGGCTGACCCCTTCTTGCAATTCCACTAATCTCATGGCGTTATTGGAAAACTCAAACACCGCTAAATCCGTTATCAATTGATGCACCACGCCTTTTCCCGTTAAGGGTAATGAGCATTCTTTTTTCACTTTAGACTCCCCGTATTTGTTGCAATGCTCCATGATGACAATCACTTTTTTAGCGCCATGCACCAGATCCATAGCCCCTCCCATGCCTTTTATGAGCTTTTTAGGGATCATCCAATTAGCCAAATCCCCATTTTGTGAGACTTCCATCCCTCCTAAAATCGCTAAATCAATATGCCCCCCACGAATCATCGCAAACGAATCCGCGCTATTAAAAAACGAAGCGCCCGGCACCACGGTTACGGTTTCCTTTCCTGCATTGATAAGATCCGCATCAACGCCCCCTTCTAAAGGGTAAGCGCCAATCCCTAATAGCCCGTTCTCGCTTTGGAAAACGATATTCATCCCGCTCACTTCATTAGCCACCAGTGTGGGCAATCCTATCCCTAAATTCACATACATGCCCTCTTTCAATTCCTTTGCCGCTCTTTTAATGATAGCCTCTCTCATTTCGCGCTCCTTGTGGTGGTTTTTTCTATCCGTTTTTCAAATTTCTCGCCCTTATAGATGTGTTGCACATAGATTCCTGGCAAGTGTATTTCATCTGGGTCTAATTCCCCGGCCGGGACAATTTCTTCCACTTCAGCGACGCATATTTTTGCCGCCATCGCGCACAAGGGGTTGAAATTTCGGGCCGTTTTTCTAAATACCAAATTCCCTAAAGTGTCGCTTTTATAAGCTTTAATAAGCCCATAATCGCCCGTTATCGCTCTTTCTAAAATATACTCCTTGCCGTTAAATTCTCTTGATTCCTTGCCTTGAGCGATCAAAGTCCCAACCCCTGTTGGGGTGTAATAAGCGGGTATCCCAGCCCCTCCAGCGCGCAAGTTTTCAGCCAGTGTACCTTGCGGTGTCAAAACGACTTCAATTTCTCCATTCAGCATTTGCGATTCAAAAATCTTATTCTCCCCCACATACGAAGCGATAATCTTTTTAATCTGCTTTTTTTCTAAAAGAATGCCAAGCCCAAAATCATCAACGCCACAATTATTGCTCACGACAATCAAATCCTTGATGCCTTTCTTATAAATGTAATCAATGGCGTATTCGGGTATCCCGCACAGCCCAAAACCGCCCACTAAAATAGTGTCCCCATCTTTTAACCCACTCAACGCTTTGTCTAAATCGGTTATAACCTTGTTCATCTCATTCTCCTTATTTTTGTTCAACTACCACTGATAGCCCTTGACCGCCGCCCACGCACAACGACGCGCAGCCCACGCCATGCCCACTCCTTTTCATTTCATGCAATAAAGTCACTAATATCCTAGCGCCGCTTGCGCCAATAGGGTGGCCAATCGCTATCGCGCCTCCATTCACATTCACGATATTAGGGTTTAATTCAAGTTCTTTTAACACGGCGATGCTTTGTGCAGCAAAAGCTTCATTGAGTTCAAAAAGATTGATGTCATTGAGATTCATTTTGACATTTTTAAGGTTGTTTTTAATCGCAATACTAGGGCATATACCCATTATATCCGGACTGCAACCACCCAAACCAAACCCCTTAATAGTGGCCATGGTTTTTAACCCCAATGTTTGCGCTTTTTTAGTGCTGCATAAAATGATAATACTCGCGCCATCATTGATTCCTGATGAATTCCCTGCCGTTACCGATCCGTCTTTTTTAAAGGCGGGTTTGAGCTTTGCAAGGGATTCTAGCGTCGTGTCTCTAGGGTATTCGTCTTCTTTGAAAACCACCACGCCTTTTTTACTTGCTATTTCAATAGGCGTGATTTCTTCTTGGAATTTCCCTGCATTAATGGCGGCTCTCGCTTTGAGTTGCGATTGGAGTGCGAATGCGTCTTGATCTTCTCGGCTTATGTGGTATGCTTGAGCCACATTATCAGCGGTGATCCCCATGTGGTAATCATTGAATGCGTCCCATAATCCGTCATGTATCATGGAATCTATCATGTTCGCATTCCCCATTCTTTTCCCGTCTCGCATGTCAAACGACAGATAAGGCGCTGCACTCATGTTTTCCACGCCACCGCACACCACCACTTCATCGCGCCCAAGCATGATGCTGTCATGCGCTAACTGGATAGCTTTCATAGATGATCCGCAAACCATATTGACGCTAAAAGCGTTTCTGTCATTAGGGATGCCAGAATCTAGTTGGATCTGCCTAGCGATATTTTGACCCAAACCAGCGCCTAAAACATTGCCTAAAACGACAGAATCCACATCGCTAGGCTCAAGTCCGCTCGCGTTCAAAGCGTCTTTAAGCACGCTAACGCCCATTTGCCTAGCGCCCACATTCTTTAGAGAGCCTAAAAAACTCCCTACAGCGCTACGCTTTGCCGCCACTACAACCACTTCATTCATGTTTTTGCCTTTAAGTTGATTTAATGATCATAGTATCACTTTTAAGTGATTGAAACCCTAATAAGTTTTATTCTGTTTTAGGTTTTGTTTTGGATTAAGGGTGATCCGTTTATTTTTTTCACAAAAATATTATTTTAGCATTCAATGATTGTCGCACGATTCTTTATCGTCTATTCTATTAATATAGGAGTAGGAATATAGGGGGCATTCGCTCAAGCGCTCTTTAATTTTAAGCGCGATTATGCTACAATTAGGGGCATTATGCTTTCAATAAAGGGTGTTTTTGACTAAAAAATTCATGTCTTGGATGGTGGTTATCGGGGCTTTAATTTGCGTGCTTTTAGGGGTGTTTATCTTCTTTACTAGCATGTCGGTTAAAAAATCTTTAACCGCTTATCTTAACGCTTATTTGGATCAACGCCCCCATATTAAGGGCATGGGGATTGCAGGTGCTCCTTTTGAATGCGAAGGGTTTTTTAAAATCGCATGCGTTTCTAAGGAGCTTCGTTTTTTAGATCCTCAAAACTCCCCTATTATGGATTTTAAAGATTTAAATATCAAGCTCCATTCTTTAGATAAAAGCTCTCTTACCCTTTCTGTCCATTCTCAAATCCAATCCCCTATTTTAGAACAAGATATTCAGCAAAAAATCCATCAAATCCCCTTAAAAAACTTGAATGCCTTATTGGAAAAATTCAAACCCACGCGCTTGAATTGCTCTTTAACATTCAACGCTTTAGATGAAAAAACCTTAAACGACAACTTAAAATGCGATTTGACTAATGCGGAAAATATCCTTGCTTACACTTTTTTTCAAGAGGGTTTAATGGAGGCGCAAGAAAATCTATCCCTTAAAAATATTTTTAAAACCTTGAGTTCTAAAGACGCTAAAGCCATAGAAGAGTTGCAAGATAAACTGTGTTTTTTAGCACCAAAGTTGAGCGTTTCTATCCAAGCGCGCCATTTTAAAAACGTTTTAGAGTCCTTTTATCAACAAAATAAAGAGAGTTTGGGCTTTTTTTCCCCTTATTTTAGCTTGCGTTCTCAAACCCCTATCGTCTCTTATGAAAGCGCGTTAGCTTCTTTAGAAAACTATTTTATGGCTTTGTTCCAGTCCCATTTTAAAGACGATACCGCGCTCCAACAGAATTTTAAAGGATTGTTGCAAGCCTTTGTTTCTATGGCTAAAGACAAACGATCTCAGATCGCTCTTAATGCCCAAGCTAAAGACAACACCAAGCTTACTTTTAACGCCTTGTTAGAAAGCCTAAGCGTGAATTTCTTTCAATCCTACAAAATAAGCCATGAGTGATTTCAAAGTCCCCCCCAAAGCCAAAGGGTTTAAACGCCTTTTTAAAGCCCTTTTTTATTCTAAAGACGGGCTTAAATGCGCATGGGCTGAAGAGAGCGCGTTCAGGCAAATTATTATCTTGGCTCTTTTTTGCATCGTTCTAGCGAGCTATCTAGCTAAAGATTTTTTAGAATGGGGGCTATTGATTGCGCCTTGTTTTTTATCGGTGGTGGTTGAACTCATCAATAGCTCCATTGAAAAGGCTGTGGATTTTACTGGCACCGAGTTCCACCCTTTAGCTAAAAAGGCTAAAGACATGGCCAGTGCAGCCCAACTGATAGGGCTTATTTTTTGGGCTTTTGTTTGGGGGCGTTATCTTTTAACGCTTTATTTTAATTAAATTTTAGGGAGACACATGCAAGATCATTTAGTCAATGAAACAAAAAATATTGTAGAAGTGGGGATTGATTCTTCTATTGAAGAGAGCTATTTGGCTTATTCCATGAGCGTGATCATAGGGCGCGCCTTACCGGACGCTAGAGACGGCTTAAAGCCTGTGCATAGGCGTATTTTGTATGCGATGCATGAATTAGGCCTTACTTCCAAAGTCGCTTATAAAAAAAGCGCTAGGATCGTGGGTGATGTGATTGGTAAATACCACCCCCATGGCGACACCGCAGTTTATGATGCGCTAGTGAGAATGGCACAAGATTTTTCCATGCGTTTGGAATTAGTGGATGGGCAGGGCAACTTTGGCTCTATTGATGGCGATAACGCCGCAGCGATGCGTTACACTGAAGCCAGAATGACTAAGGCGAGTGAAGAAATTTTAAGGGATATTGATAAGGACACCATTGATTTTGTGCCTAATTATGATGACACCTTAAAAGAGCCAGATATTCTACCAAGCCGTCTGCCTAACCTTTTAGTCAATGGGGCTAATGGGATCGCCGTAGGGATGGCGACTTCTATCCCCCCCCACAGAATTGATGAAATCATAGACGCTTTAGCGCATGTCTTAGAAAACCCTAACGCTGAATTAGATGAAATCTTAGAATTTGTCAAAGGGCCTGATTTTCCCACTGGTGGGATCATTTATGGCAAGGCGGGTATTGTTGAAGCCTATAAAACGGGGCGAGGGCGCGTGAAAGTGCGGGCCAAAGTGCATGTGGAAAAGACAAAAAATAAAGAAATCATCGTTTTAGATGAAATGCCTTTTCAAACCAATAAAGCCAAATTAGTGGAACAAATCAGCGATTTAGCACGAGAAAAGCAAATTGAAGGCATTAGCGAAGTGCGCGATGAGAGCGATAGAGAGGGCATTAGAGTGGTGATTGAATTAAAAAGAGACGCGATGAGCGAAATTGTCTTAAACCACCTTTACAAACTCACCACCATGGAAACCACTTTTAGCATCATTCTACTCGCTATTTATAATAAAGAGCCTAAGATTTTCACGCTTTTAGAGTTGTTGCGCCTTTTCTTAAACCACAGAAAAACCATTATTATAAGACGCACGATTTTTGAATTGGAAAAGGCTAAGGCTAGAGCGCATATTTTAGAGGGCTATTTGATCGCATTAGATAATATTGATGAAATCGTGCGACTCATTAAAACAAGCCCAAGCCCAGAAGCGGCTAAAAACGCCTTAATGGAGCGTTTTACTTTGAGCGAAATCCAAAGCAAAGCCATTTTAGAAATGCGTTTGCAACGCTTAACAGGCCTTGAAAGGGATAAGATCAAAGAAGAATACCAAAACTTATTAGAGCTTATTGATGATCTCAATGGCATTTTAAAGAGCGAAGAACGCTTGAATGAGATCGTCAAAACAGAGCTTTTAGAAGTCAAAGAGCAATTTTCTTCTCCAAGGCGCACTGAAATTCAAGAATCTTACGAAAGTATTGACACAGAAGATTTGATCGCTAATGAGCCTATGGTGGTGAGCATGAGCCATAAAGGCTATGTGAAAAGAGTGGATTTAAAAGTTTATGAAAAGCAAAATCGTGGCGGTAAGGGCAAGCTTTCAGGAAGCACTTATGAAGACGATTTCATTGAAAACTTTTTTGTGGCTAACACGCATGATATTTTGCTCTTTATCACCAATAAGGGGCAATTGTATCATTTGAAAGTCTATAAAATCCCAGAAGCAAGCCGGATCGCTATGGGTAAAGCGATTGTGAATTTAATCTCACTCGCTCCGGATGAAAAAATCATGGCAACCCTAAGCACCAAAGACTTTAGCGATGAACGCTCTTTAGCCTTCTTTACAAAAAATGGCGTGGTGAAGCGCACCAATTTGAGCGAATTTGAAAGCAACAGGAGTTGTGGTATCAGAGCGATTGTTTTAGATGAAGGCGATGAATTAGTGAGCGCAAAAGTTGTGGATAACAACGCTAAGCATTTGCTCATCGCATCGCATTTGGGCATTTTCATTAAATTCCCTTTAGAAGAGGTACGCGAGATCGGAAGAACTACTCGTGGGGTTATAGGCATCAAGCTGAATGAAAACGATTTTGTTGTCGGTGCGGTCGTTATTAGCGATGATGGCAACAAGCTTTTGAGCGTGAGCGAGAACGGGCTTGGTAAGCAAACTCTAGCTGAAGCGTATAGAGAGCAATCTCGTGGAGGTAAGGGGGTCATTGGCATGAAGATCACTCAAAAAACCGGCAATCTAGTGGGCGTTATCAGCGTGGATGATGAAAACTTGGATTTGATGATCCTTACTGCAAGCGCGAAAATGATTAGAGTTTCTATTAAAGATATTAGAGAAACCGGAAGAAATGCCAGTGGGGTAAAACTCATAAACACCGCCGATAAAGTCATGTATGTCAATTCTTGCCCTAAAGAAGAAGAGCCAGAAAATTTAGAAACCTCTTCGGTGCAAAATTTATTTGAGTGATGCGTTTCTTTTCATTCTGTTATTTTTTATTTTATTTTTTAGGGGTTTCTTTGCATGCCCTTAGCCCCCTAGAAAATCAAGAATTTTTAATTTCGTACCGCTTGAAAATCGTTGATTCTAGAGTGATGGGCGAAGAGTATTCTGTTTCTAAACCTATCGTTAGCCGCATTAAAACAGCCCCCTATGTTTTAGACTATCATTGCTCTATTATTACTAGCAACTTACCCAATTTGAAAAACCCCTTGCTCCAAATAAAGTTAGAACGCTTCCTTTTAGAAATAGCGTTAAAAAAAGAAAAAGAGCGAGTCATTGATTGCATTTTAAAAAGCCAAGTCGCTATCACGCATTATGATCATAGCTATAAAAACGGCACCACTACCACAAGCATTCTTAACCTCAAAGCCTTAAGCGTTAGAGCGAGTTTAGTGGGAGATGCGCTGTTTTTAGATATTTTTAGAAAGGAAGAAGAATGAAAATCGCCATTGTAGAAGATGATATTAACATGCGTAAAAGTCTGGAGCTTTTTTTTGAGCTTCAGGACGATTTAGAGATTGTGAGTTTTAAAAACCCTAAAGACGCTTTAGCCAAGTTAGATGAAAGCTTTGATTTAGTCATCACGGATATTAACATGCCCCATATGGACGGCTTGGAATTTTTACGCCTTTTAGAAGGCAAATATGAATCCATTGTGATTACCGGTAATGCGACCTTGAATAAAGCCATTGATTCCATTCGTTTGGGCGTGAAAGACTTTTTCCAAAAACCTTTTAAACCAGAATTGCTTTTAGAGTCCATCTATCGCACTAAAAAAGTTTTAGAATTTCAAAAAAAACACCCTTTAGAAAAACCTTTAAAAAAACCACACAAACACAGCTTTTTAGCCGCTTCAAAAGCGTTAGAAGAGAGCAAACGGCAGGCCTTAAAAGTCGCAAGCACGGACGCTAATGTCATGCTATTGGGCGAAAGCGGGGTGGGTAAGGAGGTTTTTGCTCATTTCATCCACGAGCATTCGCAACGCTCCAAGCACCCTTTTATAGCGATCAACATGTCCGCAATCCCAGAGCATTTATTAGAAAGCGAGCTTTTTGGGTATCAAAAAGGAGCGTTCACGGACGCCACAGTGCCTAAAATGGGGCTTTTTGAAAGCGCTAATAAAGGCACGATCTTTTTAGATGAAATCGCTGAAATGCCCTTTCAATTGCAAAGCAAACTTTTAAGAGTGGTTCAAGAAAAAGAAATCACGCGCCTTGGGGATAATAAGAGCGTTAAAATTGATGTCCGTTTCATTTCCGCTACCAACGCTAACATGAAAGAAAAAATCGCTTCAAAAAAATTTAGAGAAGATTTGTTTTTCCGCTTGCAAATCGTGCCTATAACTATCGCGCCTTTAAGAGAAAGGGTAGAAGAGATTTTACCCATTGCTGAAATCAAGCTTAAAGAAGTGTGCGACGCGTATCATTTGGGGCCAAAATCTTTTTCAAAAAACGCCGCAAAACGCCTTTTAGAATACTCTTGGCATGGGAATGTGCGAGAGCTTTTAGGAGTGGTGGAGAGAGCGGCGATTTTAAGCGAAGGATCAGAAATCCAAGAGAAAGATTTGTTTTTGGAAAGGTAGGGAGTTAGGGGGTTTTAAGGGGGATAATTATTCAAAACACTCTCTCCTTAAAAATAAGTTTTTATAATAAAGTAACTAAAACCCCATTTTTTATTAGTGTGCTTATTGTGTTTTAAACTCATTTATAGTAGGATTAGCTTGAAAGAGCTAAAGAATTAAATGCCTTTTCTTTTGTAATGGCTTGCGGAGTAGAAAAAATCGCATGCTTCTCTCTATAATCTATAATTGCTAACCACTTAATGATGATTTAACTTTCGCCCCTATTTTTCTTAATTTCGTGGCTCTCATTCTATTAATAATTTTTGTGTAGGATTAAGTTCAGTGAGTTTAGGGGTTCCCAAACCTACCCCTTGTAATTGAGCCATAAGGAGGAACGGTGGCTCACTCTCGCTATTTTATAAAGGTTTGAAACGCTATAGTTGGTGTCGCTTCGGTAATGGTTAGGGAGTGTTCCAATAGCCTCTGTTTTCCTTAATATTTTCTCATTTTTCAAACTCTCATGCAATGGATTTTAAAGGCATGGCTTCCTTGCTAACTCTTGCATGATCAAGCGGCTATTATCGCCTCTAGCCTTGTAATTTTCTGCTCTCTAATATTTGGCTGTCTGTTATTTTATTCAGCCTTACTTTAACAAACAAACCCCATGCAAGCTATTTCAATTCCAAAGCTAAAAATTTTCCCGTGTAGCTTTGGGTTTTTTCGCAATTTTGTGCCACCTCTAAAGGCGTGCCGCTCGCAATGACTTTCCCACCTTTATCCCCCCCATCAGGCCCCATGTCTATAATGTAGTCAGCGTTTTTGATAATGTCTAAATTATGCTCAATCACTAGCATGGAATTGCCTAATGCCACTAAAGAATGCAAAACCTGTAAAAGGTGATTCACGTCTTCAAAATGCAAACCGGTAGTAGGCTCATCTAAAATATAAAGGGTTTTGCCTGTGTCTTTTTTACTCAATTCTTTAGCCAATTTGATCCTTTGAGCCTCCCCCCCGCTTAAAGTCGTAGCGTTTTGCCCTAAAGTGATATAGCCTAAGCCCACATCTATAAGCGTTTTTAACTTCACAGCGATTTTAGGGAATTTAGCAAAAAATTCATAAGCTTCTTCCACGCTCATGTTCAACACATCGGCAATGGATTTGCCTTTCACCTTGATTTCTAAAGTTTGGGGGTTGTATTTAGCACCCTTACAGCTATCGCATTGGACTAACACATCAGGCAAGAAATGCATTTCTATTTTAATATCCCCATCGCCTTGGCATTTCTCGCACCGCCCCCCTTTAACATTAAAGCTGAAACGGCTCGCGCTATAGCCTAAAATTTTAGCTTCTTTTTGCTCGGCAAATAAAATCCTGATTTCATCCATCACTCCCGTGTAAGTGGCGGGGTTGCTTCGTGGGGTTTTGCCTATGGGGGCTTGATCTAAATAGATCACTTTATCTAAATGCTCCAACCCTACAATCTCCACCCCATTCAAGCTTTGAGCTTTTTTAGCATGGTTTAAAAGGGTTTGAGCGGTGGGCAAAAGGGTTTGTAAAATCAGCGAGCTTTTACCGCTCCCGCTCACCCCAGTAATGCACACCAATTGTTTTAAGGGGATTTGAACGCTCAAATTCTTAATGTTATTGATATTGACATTTTTAATTTCTAAAAAATGCTTTTCTTTAGGGAGTTCAAATTTAGGGCGCTCAATCTTTTTAGTGCCGTTGAGATACAAGGCGGTAGAATGGTTATTTTGCAATAACTCTTTCACGCTCCCGCTAAAAACCACTTCACCCCCATGCCTTCCAGCCTTTGGCCCAATATCCACAACAAAATCCGCATGCTTAATCGTCTCTTTATCATGCTCTACGACAATGAGCGTGTTCCCCTTTTTTTGTAAATTCCTAAGGGTGTTGATGAGTTTGAGCGTGTCTTTTTCATGCAAGCCAATGCTAGGCTCATCTAAAACATACAAAACCCCTGTCAAACCACTCCCGATTTGACTGGCGATTCGTATCCTTTGGCTCTCCCCTCCGCTAATCGTTCGCGCATCCCTCCCTAAAGTCAAATACCCTAGCCCCACATCGTATAAAAAAAACACCCTTTCTAAAATCTCTTTTAAAATGGGTTCAGCGATCTTTTTTTCTTGCTCGTTAAGATAGCTAAAATGCGTGGGATCATTAAAAAAATGATAAACTTCTTCAATGGGCTTAGTTAAAAAATCCGCCATTTTCAAGCCAGCGACTTGAACGCTCAAACTGGAGGCTTTCAAACGATGCCCCTCGCACGAAGAACAGGTTTTTTCGCTCATGTAATCGCTCAAATCCTTTTGCTCTTTAAACATGTCATAAGCGATTTGGATAATGCCTTTCCAAGGGCGTTTCAAGGGGCTGTTTTTAAAATGAAAGCTGATTTCAGTGCCATTCCCATACAAAAGAGCGTCCTGTTGCTCTTTATCCAATTCGTTAAAACAAAGCGCGCTGTCAATGCCATTATAAGCGCAAAAGCCTTCAAACATTTGAGCGTAATAACTGCGGTTATACCCAAAAATCACTTTGATCGCCCCTTGATTTAAAGGCGTGTTAGGATCTAAAATCTTACTAATATCTAGGCTAAATTTTGTCCCCAAACCCAAACAGCTCTCGCACGCCCCTTTAGGCGAATTGAAGGAAAAACTCAAAGGCTCTAATTCTTCAAAACTCATCTTGCACTTAAAACATGCCTTATGCTCGCTGTAATGCTTCCTAATGCTTGGCGCGTTGTCTTGCAAGATTTCCACTTCTAATTCCCCATAGCTTTCTTTAAGGGCTTTTTCTATTGCGCTAGCGATCCGTGAAGCATTTTCGCTATTGATAACCACCCTATCCACCACCGCTTCAATGGTGTGTTTTTTGGTTTTGTGCAAATGGATTTCTTCATCTAAACGCACCATCACCCCATCAACAAAAGCCCTCACATACCCCTTCAAACGCAAGCTCTCTAATTTATCGTTAAACGAACCTTTTTTATCTTTAATAATGGGGGCTAGAATAATGATTTTAGAATTTTCTTCTAAATGACAGATTTGAGAAATAATATCGCTCGCGCTCATAGAACTAATAGGCTCTAAACATGTGGGGCAAAATTGCTCCCCAACCCTTGCAAACAGCAACCTTAAATAATCATAAATTTCAGTGATCGTCCCCACAGTGGATCTAGGATTTTTAGAAGTGGTTTTTTGATCAATAGCAATCGCAGGGGTTAGGCCTTCAATTTTATCCACATTAGGCTTACCCACTTTGTCTAAAAATTGCCTAGCATAGCTAGACAAACTCTCTAAATAGCGCCTTTGGCCTTCAGCGTATAAAGTGTCAAACGCCAGAGTGGATTTACCCGAACCGCTTAATCCGGTAAAAACAACAAACTGGTTTTTAGGGATTTCTAAAAAAATATTTTTGAGATTATTTTCCCTAGCCCCTTGAATAATGATCTTATCCATAATGGTTTTATGTTGCAAGAGTTTCCTTAAAATTCCTTAAAATTAAGAAAGTGGATTAAAAGGAGCTATTATACTTCAAAAAAGAATGGTTTTATTATCATTTCTTATTCATAAGAGTTAAAAATATTTGCTTGATTAAGGATAAACATGCTATTATTTTATGAGACAATTTTAAAGATAGGAATGTAAAGGAATGGAATTTATGAAAAAGTTTGTAGCTTTAGGGCTTCTATCCGCAGTTTTAAGCTCTTCGTTGTTAGCCGAAGGTGATGGTGTTTATATAGGGACTAATTATCAGCTTGGACAAGCCCGTTTGAATAGTAATATTTATAATACAGGGGATTGCACAGGGAGTGTTGTAGGTTGTCCTCCAGGTCTTACCGCTAATAAGTATAATCCAGGACATACCAATATCAACTGGCATGCTAAATACGCTAATGGGGCTTTGAATGGTCTTGGGTTGAATGTGGGTTATAAGAAGTTCTTCCAGTTCAAGTCTTTTGATATGACAAGCAAGTGGTTTGGTTTTAGAGTGTATGGGCTTTTTGATTATGGGCATGCTGATTTAGGCAAGCAAGTTTATGCACCTAATAAAATCCAGTTAGATATGGTTTCTTGGGGTGTGGGGAGCGATTTGTTAGCTGATATTATTGATAAAGACAACGCTTCTTTCGGTATTTTTGGTGGGGTCGCTATCGGCGGTAACACTTGGAAAAGCTCAGCGGCAAACTATTGGAAAGAGCAAATCATTGAAGCTAAAGGTCCTGATGTTTGTACCCCTACTTATTGTAACCCTAACGCCCCTTATAGCACCAACACTTCAACCGTCGCTTTTCAAGTGTGGTTGAATTTTGGGGTGAGAGCCAATATCTACAAGCATAATGGTGTGGAATTTGGCGTGAGAGTGCCGCTACTCATCAATAAATTTTTGAGTGCGGGTCCTAACGCTACTAACCTTTATTACCATTTGAAACGGGATTATTCGCTTTATTTAGGGTATAACTACACTTTTTAAATAAAAGGGTATCTTTAAGCCCTTTTTAGTCTTTATTAAAAAGGATTACTAGTTTGAGTTTTCGCATCTTAAAAAGCTAAAATTGATTATAAAGAAACTTTTGAGCGTAACCAACAAAACCAATACCATTGAGTGGGCGTTTGGAAAATTCATCTAGGGGTTTTAAGGGGGTTGTTTGCAAGAAATAGAGAGTTTGCACCAAAGCGTTTTGTTGCAAGAAGTTTTGCAAGCGTTCGCACCTTTAGAAGAAGGGGTTTTGATAGATTGCACTTTAGGGTTAGGGGGGCATTCTAAAGCGATTCTATCCCAAAAACCGCACTTAAAACTCATTGGCATTGATAAAGATAAGTTCGCTCAAGAAATCGCTAACGAACGATTGAAAGCCTTTGAAGGGCGTTATAATCTCTTAAGTGGGGGTTTTGCCAAACGCTTTAAAGAAGCCCTAGAAACGCATAACAAGGAGATTAAAGGGGTTTTAGTGGATTTAGGGGTAAGCTCTTTACAGCTTGATGATGATAACAGAGGGTTTAATTTCCACTCGCACGCTCTGGACATGCGCATGGATTTAGAAGGCGATTTGAACGCTCAAAAAGTCATCAACTCTTATCCTGTAGTGGCGTTAGAAAAAATCTTTAAAGACTATGGCGAAATCAAAGAATACAAAAAAATCGCCCACAAAATTGCAGAAAGGCGCGCTAAAAAACCCTTTAAAGACGCTAAGGATTTGAGCGATTTTTTAAGCTCCCTTTCTAAAAATAAAAAAATCCATCCAGCGACTTTGGTGTTTCAAGCCGTTCGCATAGAAGTCAATAGCGAATTAGAAGAATTAAAAGAGTTTTTACAATGCGCTAGAAACCTTAAGGGAGCGATTTTGTGCGTGATTTCTTTCCATTCTTTAGAAGACGCGTTAGTAAAAAACGCTTTTAAGGATTACGCTAAAAATTGCGTTTGCGATCCTTTAAGTTTCAAATGCGCTTGCTCTAACAATCACGCTTTAGGCGAAATTTTAACCAAAAAGCCCATCACTCCAAGCCCAGAAGAAATTAAAAACAACAGGCGTTCACGAAGCGCTAAAATGAGGGTGTTTCAATTCAAGCCATGAGTAAGTTATATGAGTAAGCCATGAATATCAAAACCCATTCTTCAAATGAAAAAGAACGCTTTATACGCATAGAAGAGGACGAAAAGAAAGAATTGTTTGCTGGAACTGCAAATGAAAATTCGCATGGTCTTTCTTTAATGGCTTTAATAGGGGTATTGGTTTTTGGGGGCGCGTTTTTAGCTCTGTTAGCGCCTAAAATCTATTTAAGTAATAATATCTATTATATTAGCCGTAAAATCAACATCCTAGAAGATCAAAAACGCCTGCTTTTAGAAGAACAACAAATCCTAAAAAACGAATTAGAAAAAGAGCGTTTTAAATACTATATAGAAAATAGTGAAAATATTGGCGATATTGCATTTTAAATAAAACCCCCTATCTTAAGAGAGTCTAATTAATGCTTTATTTCAATACGAAATGTAAAGCCCTTTTTAAACCCTTAATGTTTAGAAAAAACCCCCTTAAATGGTATAATAAATGGGCTAAAAGCCCATAAAAGTTAATCAAGGAGTAACCATGAAAAAAACGATTTCAGCGTTGTTTTTATCAGCGTGTATAGGGTTATCGTCTGTTTATGCAGATAACGCCTTGATTTTACAAACCGACTTTAGCCTAAAAGATGGGGCCGTCTCGGCGATGAAAGGCGTCGCTTTCAGCGTTAATTCCAATCTTAAAATCTTTGATTTAACGCACGAAATCCCCCCGTATAACATCTGGGAAGGCGCTTACCGCTTGTATCAAACCGCTAGTTATTGGCCAAAAGGTTCGGTATTTGTGAGCGTAGTTGATCCGGGCGTAGGCACTAATCGTAAATCGGTGGTATTGAAAACTAAAAACGGCCAGTATTTCGTCTCGCCGGATAACGGCACGCTGACTTTGGTGGCGCAAACTTTGGGGATTGATAGCGTGCGTGAAATTGATGAAAAAGCTAACCGGTTGAAAGGTTCTGAAAAATCCTACACTTTCCATGGCCGTGATGTGTATGCTTACACTGGGGCGCGCTTGGCTTCTGGGGCGATCACATTCGAGCAGGTCGGGCCTGAGCTTCCCCCAAAAGTTGTTGAAATTCCTTACCAAAAAGCGAAAGCCACAAAAGGGGAGGTGAAGGGTAATGTCCCAATTCTTGATATCCAATACGGCAATGTTTGGAGCAATATCAGCGATAGATTGCTCAATCAAGCAAAAATCAAACGCAACGATATATTGTGTGTAACTATTTCTAAAGGTTCCAAGAAAAAATACGAAGGGAAAATGCCGTATGTTGCGAGCTTTGGCGATGTGCCAGAAGGCCAGCCGTTGGTCTATTTAAACAGCTTGTTGAATGTTTCCGTGGCGCTGAATAGGGATAATTTCGTGCAAAAACACCAAATTGAATCTGGCGCTGATTGGAATATTGATATCAAGAAGTGCACTAAGTAAAGCGTTGTTTAGAAAATTAAGGGGGGGTCAAATTTTAACTACCAAACTTTGATTAACACAGCCTAATTAATGATAAATAAACTATAAAACAAACGCTTGTTTTTAAAATTTTGTTTTAATATGAAACACTAATCCCTTGTAAAAGCTTTAAATTTCAAAAAACAAACAAACCATTCCCTTAAATTGTATAATAAAGGCACTATAAACTAAAAAGAGATAACCATGAGAAAACTATTCATCCCACTTTTATTATTCAGCGCTTTAGAAGCGAACGAGAAAAATGGCTTTTTCATAGAAGCCGGCTTTGAAACCGGGCTATTAGAAGGCGCACAAACGCAAGAAAAAAGACACACCACCACAAAAAACACTTACGCGACTTACAATTATTTACCCACAGACACGATTTTAAAAAGAGCGGCTAGTTTATTCACCAATGCCGAAGCGATTTCAAAATTAAAATTCTCATCTTTATCCCCTGTTAGAGTGTTGTATATGTATAATGGTCAATTAACTATAGAAAACTTCTTGCCCTATAATCTAAGCAATGTGAAGCTTAGCTTTACAGACGCTCAAGGCAATGTGATCGATTTGGGCGTGATAGAGACTATCCCCAAACACTCTAAGATTGTTTTACCTGGGGAGGCATTTGATAGTCTAAAAGAGGCGTTTGATAAAATTGGCCCCTATACTTTCTTTTTTCCAAAATTTGAAACCACTAGCACTTCTATTTCTGATACTAACACGCAGAGGGTGTTTGAAACGCTCAATAAGATTAAGACAAATCTTATAATGAAATATAGTAATGAAAATCCAAACAATTTCAACACTTGTCCTTACAATAATAATGGTAATACAAAAAATGATTGTTGGCAAAATTTCACCCCACAAACCGCAGAAGAATTCACTAATTTAATGTTGAACATGATCGCTGTCTTAGACTCCCAATCTTGGGGCGATGCGATCTTAAACGCTCCTTTTGAATTCACTAACAGCTCAACAGATTGCGATAATGATCCTTCAAAATGTGTAAATCCCGGAGTAAATGGGCGTGTTGATACTAAAGTCGATCAACAATATATACTCAACAAACAAGGTATTATTAATAATTTTAGAAAAAAAATAGAAATTGATGCGGTTGTTTTAAAAAATTCAGGGGTTGTGGGGTTAGCTAATGGATATGGTAATGATGGTGAATATGGCACATTAGGAGTAGAAGCCTATGCCTTAGAACCCCAAAAACTCTTTGGCAACGACCTTAAAACCATCAATTTGGCTGATTTAAGAACCATCTTGCATGAATTCAGCCACACTAAAGGCTATGGACACAATGGGAACATGACTTATCAAAGAGTGCCGGTGATGAAAGATGGTCAAGTGGAAAAGGATAATAGTGGCAAACCAAAAGATTCTGATGGCCTCCCCTATAATGTGTGTTCGCTTTATGGGGGTTCCAATCAGCCCGCTTTCCCTAGCAACTACCCTAATTCCATCTATCACAATTGCGCGGATGTCCCAGCTGGCTTTTTAGGGGTAACAGCAGCGGTTTGGCAGCAGCTCATCAATCAAAACGCCTTGCCGATCAACTACGCTAACTTGGGGAGTCAAACAAACTACAATCTAAACGCTAGTTTGAACACGCAAGATTTAGCCAATTCCATGCTTGGCACCATTCAAAAAACCTTTGTCACTTCTAGCGTTACCAACCACTATTCTTCAAGCGCTTCGCAAAGTTTTAGAAGCCCTATTTTAGGGGTTAACGCTAAAATAGGCTATCAAAATTACTTTAATGATTTCATAGGGCTAGCTTATTATGGCATTGTGAAATACAACTATTCTAAAGCCCTTAATCAAAAATTCCAGCAATTGAGCTATGGTGGGGGGATAGATTTGTTGTTGGATTTTATCACCACTTACTCCAATAAAAATAGCCCTATAGATATTCAAACCAAAAGGAACTTTTCTTCCTCTTTTGGTATCTTTGGTGGGTTAAGGGGCTTGTATAACAGCTATTATGTGTTGAATAAAGTCAAAGGGAGCGGCAATTTAGATGTGGCTACTGGGTTGAATTACCGCTATAAGCATTCTAAGTATTCTGTAGGGATTAGCGTTCCTTTGATCCAAAGAAAAGCTAGCGTCGTTTCTAATGGTGGCGATTACACCAACTCTTTTGTTTTTAATGAAGGGGCTAGCCATTTTAAGGTGTTTTTTAATTACGGGTGGGTGTTTTAAGTATAAAATCCATTAAGTGCGAAATCCATGACAGAAATAATATTTTTTTAAATAAAAGCCTTATTTTTGTCTCTTTTTCGTATAATAAGATTTAAGTTAGTATTGATAGTGGTACGCTAAGATTTTTCAATCTTGTGCGATCCAATCAGTATTTCTTAATAAGATCATAGCTTTAATATTCAAAATAATATAGAAAGGAAAGTTATGTATGCGGCTCATCCTATTAAACCCCTAAAAGCCCCTAAACTCAAGACTAAATTTTTAAGGCGTGTGTTTGCGGGCGCGTCTATTAGGCGTTGGAATGACCAAGCATGCCCTTTGGAATTTGTGGAATTAGACAAGCAAGCCCATAAAGCGATGATTGCGTATTTACTCGCTAAAGATTCAAAAGACAGGGGTAAAGATTTAGATTTAGATCTTTTAATCAAGTATTTTTGCTTTGAGTTTTTGGAGCGCCTGGTTTTAACCGATATTAAACCCCCTATTTTTTACGCCCTCCAACAAACGCACAGCCAAGAATTAGCCTCCTATGTCGCGCAAAGTTTGCAAGATGAAATCAGCGCGTATTTTTCTTTAGAGGAACTCAAAGAGTATTTAAGCCACAGACCCCAAATTTTAGAAACTCAAATTTTAGAGAGCGCGCATTTTTATGCGTCTAAGTGGGAGTTTGATATTATTTATCATTTTAACCCCAACATGTATGGCGTGAAAGAAATTAAAGATAAAATTGACAAGCAACTCCACAATAACGATCATTTGTTTGAAGGGCTTTTTGGGGAAAAAGAAGATTTGAAAAAATTGGTGAGCATGTTTGGGCAGTTGCGTTTCCAAAAGCGCTGGAGCCAGACCCCAAGAGTGCCGCAAACCAGTGTCTTAGGGCATACCTTGTGCGTGGCGCTTATGGGGTATTTGTTGAGCTTTGATTTAAAAGCTTGTAAAAGCATGCGGATCAATCATTTTTTGGGCGGGCTTTTCCATGATTTACCCGAGATTTTGACCCGAGACATTATCACGCCCATCAAACAAAGCGTTGCAGGGCTTGATCACTGCATTAAAGAAATTGAAAAAAAGGAAATGCAAAACAAAGTCTATTCTTTTGTGTCTTTGGGCGTTCAAGAAGATTTGAAATATTTCACCGAAAACGAGTTCAAAAACCGCTACAAAGACAAGTCCCACAAAATCATTTTCACTAAAGACGCTGAAGAATTATTCACGCTTTATAACAGCGATGAATATTTTGGGGTTTGTGGGGAGCTTTTGAAAGTGTGCGATCATTTGAGCGCGTTTTTAGAAGCTCAAATCTCTCTTTCTCATGGCATTTCCAGTAACGATTTGATTAAAGGGGCTCAAAACCTTTTAGAATTGCGATCCCAAACGGAACTGCTTGATTTGGATTTAGGGAAATTGTTTAGGGATTTTAAGTAATGAATTATAAAGAATTATTAGAATTTAACGATTACGCTATGGATTTAACCATTCGCACAGCTCATCATAGCACTGCTATTGAAAACAATCCTTTGAGCCTTGCTGAAACTATAAGTATTTTAACCACTGAATACATTCCTAGAGAAATGCCTCAAAGAGCTTTCTTTGAAGTGAAAAACTATCAAAACATGCTCTTCTTTCTATTAGAAAATCTGAATAAAGGACAAAGCGTTGATAGTTTTTTTATAAGAGAGTTGCATGGGATTTTAATGAATTTTTTACTCCCTAATAAGGGGGCTTTCAAAACGACTGATAATACGATTTTAGAAGCTAGTTTTGAAACGACCCCTCATTTTCAAGCGCCTATGGCTATGAAAGAATGGTGCGATAATCTCAATTATAAGATGAAAACCTTACAAGATAAAGAAGAAAAACTAAAAACTATTTTAGAACAACACATTTTGTTTGAAAGGATACACCCTTTTAGCGATGGTAATGGTAAGGTGGGCAGAATGCTAATCTTTTATAGCGTTTTAGAGCAAAACTTAATACCATTTGTGATCACCAAAGAACAAAAAGAGGCTTACATTAAGGCTTTAGACACGCGCAATACAGAAAGCTTATACCAACTCGCCAAAGTATCCCAAGAGTTTGAACTCACACGCATACAAGGGCAAATGATACTCAATAAGAATAAGCCCTAAAATCATGGTTTTCAAGCGCGCATCAAATAGAGCCTTTTTCTCTCGCTTGAAGAAGCGATGTTGAGCAATTGGCGGTATTTGGTGATCGTTCTTCTTACCATTTTCAAATGGAATTTTTCTTCAATGAGTTCTAAAATCTTAGCGTCGCTCAAAGGCTCTTTTTTGTCTTCATTTTTGATCAATTCTAAAAGATAGTCTTTAATCACAGCGTTTGAAGTCTCGCTATTGTCTAAGGCGGTGCTAAAGAAATGCTTAATAGGGAAAACCCCCCTTTCGCATGCCAAATATTTATTAGAAATGGCCCTTGAAATCGTGCTTACAGAGTGGTTAAACTCATTGGCTAAATCTAATAGCTTTAAAGGACGCAATTCCTTACCCTTAAAAAAATCGTATTGATACTCTAAAAGCATGAGGCCGATTTTATAAATCGTGGCCTTTCTTAAATTTAACGCGTCAATTAAATCTTTGGCCTCTTTTAGTTTTTCTTTCAAATAATCGCTATCCTTAAAGCGATTTTCTTCTAAACTGATCGTCGGGTAGCTCTCATCATTCAAACGCACGATGATTTCATTATCCACTTCTAGAATAAAAAGCTCAGGAATGACTTCTATTTCTTTTTCTAAAAACTCAATGGCTGGGGGGTTTTTAAAGGATTTTAAAATCTTTAAAGCCTTTTCATAATAAAAATCTTTAGAAAATTCATGGTGTTTTTCTAAATTCAAAATGATTTTTCGCGTTTCTTCATAAAGCTCATTATCGTCCAATTCCCTACTCTCTAACTGGAATAAAAAGCTCTCTTTCACATCTTTAGCGCCAATGCCAGCGGGATTAAGGTAACTAAAACGCTCGCGCACTTTTTCATAAACTTCGCTCTCTACCCCTAAAATCTTAGCCCTTTCTTCAATGTTTTCTTCAAAATACCCTTCACCATCCAACCCGCTGATAATATCCATAGCGATTTTTTGAGAGGTTTCAGTGGGAAAGAGAGGGGGAATGATTTGAGATTCTAAAGTTTCAAAAAGACTTTTAGATGCGGTTGCGAAATTTTCTAAATGATCGCTGCTCTTTTTAGCGCTAAAACGATCGCTAAAATTTTTGATGCGTTTGTTTTCAATTTTGATTAAGGGGTTATCTAAAGCGTTTTGTTTCAACACTTCTTCCAAGTCTTCAAGCTCGCTTTGTAAAATGGGAAGCCACCCTTTTAAGGTAGCGTTTAATTTGTTTTTAGGGCTAAGGTTTGCACGTAAGATCGCCATATTCACACCTTAAAATTTTCCCCTAAATAATACTTACGCACCAAAGCGTTTTCATAAATTTCATTAGCGTTCCCGCTCGCTAAAAGCGTGCCGCTTTTAATCACATACGCCCTGTGGCACACGCTCAAAGTCTCTCGCACATTGTGATCAGTAATCAACACGCCGATGTTTAGCTCAATCAGGCTTTCAATGATTTTTTGAATGTCAATCACTGCAATCGGATCCACGCCCGCAAAAGGCTCATCTAATAGCACGAATTTAGGGTTTTTCATTAAAGCCCTAGCGATTTCTACGCGCCTTCTTTCCCCCCCACTCAAACTCATGCCCTTGCGCTCTCTTATGGCTTGGATATTAAAAGCATCAAGCAAGCTTTCCATTTTTTCTTCGCTCTCTTTAGAGTTTTTAAAAGTGCTCTCTCCTGCTAGGGCCAGATTCTCTTCCACGCTCAATTCTTTAAAAATGCTAGATTCTTGGGGCAAGTAGCCTATGCCTAAATTAGAACGCTTGTGTAAAGGGTATTTAGCTAAATTCACATCGTTTAAATAAACGCTCCCCCCACTAGGCTCTAAAAGCCCACATATCATATAAAAGGTGGTGGTTTTACCCGCCCCATTAGGCCCTAAAAGCCCCACCACTTCGCCGCTTTTCACTTCTAAAGAAACATCTGAAACGATTTTGGTTTTTTTAATCTGTTTGTTTAAATGCTCTGCTTTTAAAATATCCATTCAAGCGACCCTTTAAGCGATCTTTATCGTATAAAAACGGCTAGTTGATTCGGTTTTGATTTCCACAACCTTAATAGCTAAATCGTATTTTTTTAAAATTTTTTCTAATTTTTCATCACCCCATTCCACAAAATGAATCCCCTTTTCTAACAAACACTCCAACATGCCAAGCTCCAAGCAAGCCTTTAAATCGCGCATGTAAAAATCGTAATGGAACACGCTCTCGCTATAAGCATGCATCAAGCTAAAGGTTGGGGAAGTCGCTTGAATGTCTAAACCCAAATGTTTCAAGCACGCTTGAACTAAGGTCGTTTTACCGCTCCCCACAACGCCCTTTAAAAGCACCACTCCCTTAAAATCATCTTTTAAAATTACAGCCGCCACTTTGTCCAACTCATCTAAATTCGCCCTCATAACAATTCCACGCTTTTGATTTCAAACTCGCTCTTAATTTCTTCAATCAGCTCAGAGTGGTTAGCCATAAATTCTTGCAACGCTGTTGGGGCTTCTTTGGGTTTGGCTTCTTTAGTCTCTTTAGTTTCGTTTTCTTTAATCTCTTTTTCTTGAACCTCTTTAGTGTCGTTTTCTTTCGTTTGAAGCGCTTTTCCAACCGCTTCTTTAGTATCGTTTTCTTGCATTTCAGCCGTCGTTTCGGTGGTTGGTTGGGGTAAGATTTTTTCCCTTAAAGAAGAGATTTTAAAATCTTTAACCTCTTGAGTTTCTAGAGTGCTTTTATTTTCCAAATGATGTTTTAAAGCGATTTTGATATTTTCGCCCTTTCCAAAAACCCCATCAACGATACTTTTCACGATTTTAAATCGTTCTCTTAAAAGCTCTTTATCTTTATTGGTGGCTAAAGACTCCCAAGTCAAGGTTTTAGTTTGGCTGTCAAAATCAATGAAACGGATATTTTTTTCAAACACCGCCCCTAACTCATAATTGCGCTCATAAACCAATGTTTGAACTTGCTTGAAAAGGTTGTGAAAAATGCGATCTTTAGCTGAAAGCATGGGAGTTTGCGGGGTTTCTGCACTCTCTATTCTTTCTGCACTCTCTCTTTTTTCTGTTCCCTCTATTCTTTCTGTGCTTTTGGGTTCTTGTTTAGGGGCGTTAGCGTTTTGATTTATTGGTTTAAAAACGCTTTCTTTGCTTTGTTCTAATTCCAAAATCGCATCGTCTAGGGCTTTGAGTTTCAAAGCTTCTTTGAATTTCATTTTCAATAACAACAGCACAAAACTGGCATTTGCCCCTTCTTTCAAAAGACTGAGACTATTCATAATGATTTTAAAAAAGCGCTCTATCAAAAGGATAGAATACGAATCAGGGCTTAATAATTTCGCTTTCAAAAAAAGCATCATTTCTTCTAAAACGCCCTCTGTTTCATAATTTTCTAAAATGGCATAACGCTCTTGCAATCGCACTTCATCTTGGTTAATTAGGCTTTGGAAAAAATCTTCTAAAACGCTTCGGTCAATCGCCCCTAACATTTCAGCCACCTTGCTTTCTGTGATAGCGTTATCGCAATAATTGATGGCTTGTTCTAAAAGAGTGATCGTATCCCTCAAACTCCCTTGCCCGCTGTGAGCCAGTTTTTCTAACGCGCTGTTTTCATAGCTCACTTGTTCTTTTTCTAAAATGGTTTTTAAATGAGAAATAACGGAATTTTCAGGGATTTTTTTAAACCTGAAATGCTGGGTGCGGCTGAGTATGGTAGCGGGCAATTTCAAGGCATCCGTTGTCGCTAAAAGGAATTTCACATGGCTAGGAGGCTCTTCTAAAGTCTTTAAAAGCGCGTTAAACGCTTCAGTGGTGAACATATGCACTTCATCAATGATAAAGATTTTATAGCGCCCAAAGCTTGGTTTGTAGCGCGTTTGCTCTATGAGGTTACGGACATCATCAATCCCCCTATTAGACGCCCCATCCATTTCTATAATATCTATGTGGTGGTTGTTTAAAGCGCTCTGGCATTGGATGCAAGTATCGCAAGGCACGGCTTTTGGCCCTTCTTCACACATCAAAGCCCTAGCAAAAATCCTAGAAGAGCTGGTTTTGCCTGAACCTCTTAATCCGCTGAATAAATAAGCGTTAGCCAAACGCTGGTTGTCTAGGGCTAAAGAAAGCGTTTTAGCCACGCTCTCTTGACCGACTAGCTCGCTAAAATGTTTGGGGCGGTATTTTAACGCTAAAACTTGCATATTGATTGTAATCCTTAAAACTCATTTAGGAGTATTGTAATGCAAAATGACTTAAAACTAGCCCCTTTTTAAGTTTTACTCAATAGCGCTAAAAAATCCCTGAATAAAGTAACGCTGAGCGTTCCCATGATAGCGGTTACAAAGAGATTCACGCCCATAAAAATTTTTTGGTTGTTTAAAAGTTTAGAGCCATAGCGTAAGGACAAGGTGCATAACAATAAAAGCCAAGAAAGAGCCGCCGATAAAGTGCCGGCTAGAAAGACGAATTTTTGAGCTAGGTTAAAAGATAAAGCGCTCGCGCCAATTAAAAACACCATTTCCAAATACACTTGAGGGTTGAGTAAAGTAACGCCTAAAGTGAACAATAAGGTCTTTTTTAAGGATAGTTTTTTGGGGGTTTGGACTTGCTTCTTTTTAAAGGTTTGAAAAAGGGTTTTTAAAGCTAAAAAAGCGTAAAATCCGGTAAAAACTGCCCCAAATAAATTCAAAAACAAACTCAAATAAAGGTTTTTCGCAAAATAAGCCCCCACGCCAAACACGCCCATGCTCATTAACACAATATCGCACATAAAACACAGAGCGCAAATCAAAAACACATAATTCCTAGCCATGCCTCGCTCTATAATAAACAAGGATTGCGCCCCCACCGCCGCGCACAAAGAAATCGCTAAACCAAAACCTTCTATAAAAACCACAAACATCTTGATCCTTTCACTCAAAATAAGCTAAAACCATAACGCTACCATCAAAAATTCAAAAACGATATTTTAAAATTTTAGGGTTTAAAACGACCTTTATAAATAAAAATTAAATGATGATACACAATGGTTGCACGAAATTTAAAAACCCCATTTTTTACCGCTCTTAGTGGCGTTTGAGAATAAGTTAAAATTAATATGGTAAAATGCCAAAATTTGCTGTCGTCATGCGGCAAAAATTTAGACAACAAGGAATTGGGAATGAGAAGGAGTTTGGCTTTTTGCCTGTTAGCTTTGCTTGGATTACAGGTTTTAGGCGCTAGGGATTTTTCGCAACTCAAAAACGAAGAACTTTTAAAATTAGCAGGCACTCTGCCTTCTAATGAAGCGATTGATTATCGCATGGAAGTGTCTAAACGCCTTAAAGCTTTAAACGCTGAGGACGCTAAGAAATTCCGCGCGAATTTCAGCCAGATCGCTAGGAAGAATCTTTCTAAAATGAGCGAAGAAGATTTCAAAAAAATGCGTGAAGAAGTGCGTAAAGAATTAGAAGAAAAAACCAAAGGTTTGAGTGCTGAAGAAATCAAGGCAAAAGGACTTAATGTGAGCGTTTGCAGCGGTGATACGAGAAAAGTTTGGTGTAGGGCTGTTAAGAAAAAAGACGAACATTGTTCTCCTAAGTGAGATAAAATTTAATTTAAAAGGAAAAATATGAAAAAAGCGTTGAAAATACTTTCTATTAGCGCGTTGTTATTTGTGGCTTTAAACGCCAAAGATTTCAGCAAAACAAGCGATGAAGATTTGGCTAAAATGGCTGGTGTTGTCGCTCCTCAGGATATTGTGGATTACACAAAAGAGTTGAAAATGCGCATGAAAAAAATGCCTGAAGACAAGAGAAAGGCGTTTCATAAACAATTGCATGAATATGCGACTAAAAACACAGACAGCATGACCGTGGCGGATTTTGAAGCCCGCCAAAAAGCCATTAAAGAAGCGCTTAAAAAAGGCAACATGGAAGACATGGATGATGATTTTGGGTTGAGATCATGCAAGCATGGGAAAATGCACAAACACCATAAACATGGTGGTCATGACAAACATGGCAAAGGGCATGACAAAGAACAAGGCAAAAAAGACCACGATCACAATGATCATGGCGAAAATGAAAAATAGAGCTTAAATTACACCCCTTTCTCTATCAAAGCTTCAAATTCTTTAAGCAGAAATCCTAAACGCTTTGTGGCGTTTGGGACAAATGCGTTCTGTTAAGCGTTATCAAAATTCTGTTCTCATTGAATATTGCTTATAAAATTCAAAAGATGGTTTCATTATTACAAAAATTAACAATCCAAAGATAAATAGATTAAAAACACCCCAAAATCTTTTTTTTTTTTTGAAATCCAATAAATTTATGGTAAAGTTAAACATATTGTAAATAAACTTTCATTTCTATTCATGTTTATTTACAATAAAAAAATTACTTTAAGGAACACTTTATGAAAAAACAATTTTTACTCTCTCTCTCTCTCTCGCTTCATCGCTCTTGCATGCTGAAGACAACGGCTTTTTTGTGAGCGCGGGCTATCAAATCGGCGAAGCGGTGCAAATGGTCAAAAACACTGGTGAATTGAAAAACTTGAACGACAAATATGAGCAATTAAGCCAATCTTTAGCCCAACTGGCTTCGTTAAAACGAAGCATTCAAACGGCGAACAACATTCAGGCTGTCAACAATGCTTTAAGCGATTTGAAAAGCTTTGCGAGTAACAACCACACAAACAAAGAAACATCGCCCATCTACAACACCACGCAAGCTGTTATCACTTCAGTATTGGCTTTTTGGAGCCTTTATGCGGGGAACGCTCTCAGTTTTTTTGTGAACAATTTGAATGATGGATCTAATGCTCCTCTTGGAAGAATCCATAAAGATGGGAACTGCACAGGATTACAACAATGTTTTATGAGCAAAGAAACTTATGATAAAATGAAAACGCTTGCTGAAAACCTCCAAAAAGCTCAAGGCAATCTCTGTGCCTTATCAGAATGCTCTAGCGATCAATCAAGTGGAAACAAAACTTCCATGACTACAGCTCTTAAAACCGCGCAAGAGCTTATGGATTTAATCGAACAAGCCAAGGTTTCTATGGTGTGGAAAAATATAATCATCGCAGGTGTTACAAACAGACCTGGTGGTGCTGGTGCTATCACATCCACTGGTCCTGTAACCGACTATGCGGTGTTTAACAACATCAAGGCGATGCTACCTATCTTGCAACAAGCGCTCAAACTAACTCAGAGCAACCACACCCTATCTACTAACTTGCAAGCTCAAGCTATGGGATCTCAAAAAAATCGTGAATTTGCTAAAGACATTTACGCTTTAGCTCAAAACCAAAAGCAAATCCTTTCTAACGCTTCAAATATATTCAATCTCTTTAATTCTATTCCTAAAGACCAACTTAAGTATTTGGAGAACGCTTACTTGAAAGTGCCACATTTGGGTAAAACCCCTACTGACCCTTACAGACAGAATGTGAATTTGAATAAAGAAATTAATGCGGTTCAAAACAATGTAGCTAATTATGGCAATCGGATTGATTCGGCTTTAAGCGTGGCTAAAGATGTTTATAACCTAAAATCCAATCAAACAGAGATTGTAACCGCCTATAACGACGCTAAGAATTTGAGCGAAGAGATTTCTAAACTTCCCTATAATAAGGTCAATGTAACAAACATCGTTATGTCGCCTAAAGATCCTACAGCGGGCCAATACAACTACCAAATCAACCCAGAGCAGCAATCCAATCTTTCTCAAGCTTTAGCGGCGATGAGCAATAACCCCTTTAAAAAAGTGGGCATGATCAGCTCTCAAAACAATAACGGCGCTTTGAACGGGCTTGGCGTGCAAGTGGGCTATAAGCAATTCTTTGGCGAAAGCAAAAGATGGGGGTTAAGGTATTACGGCTTTTTTGATTACAACCACGGCTACATCAAATCCAGCTTTTTTAATTCGTCTTCTGATATATGGACTTATGGCGGTGGGAGCGATTTGTTAGTGAATATTATCAACGATAGCATCACAAGAAAGAACAACAAGCTTTCTGTGGGTCTTTTTGGAGGCATCCAACTAGCAGGGACTACATGGCTTAATTCTCAATATGTGAATTTAACAGCGTTCAATAACCCTTATAGCGCGAAAGTCAATACTTCCAATTTCCAATTTTTGTTCAATCTCGGTTTGAGGACCAATCTCGCTACAGCTAAGAAAAAAGACAGCGAACATTCCGCGCAACATGGTATTGAATTAGGCATTAAAATCCCCACCATTACCACGAATTACTATTCTTTTCTAGGCACTCAATTGCAATACAGAAGGCTCTATAGCGTGTATCTCAATTATGTGTTCGCTTACTGAGTGATGCAGGCTCTCTTTTTTAAGGGAGGTGTTAAAAAATACCGCAACATCAAGCTTTTTATCATTGATGATGAAATCTACAAAACCAACGGCGCGACAACAAACCCTAACGCCACGCTCAAAGACACGACTAAAACCCCAGGGATCAAAAACGCATGATCAAACACATAACGGCCCATTTTAGTGGTGCCGGTGTTATCCATAGCGATCGCTCCTAGTAAAGTGGGGTAAGTGGGTAACACAAACAACGCCGAAACGCTCGCAAAAGAAGCCACGATAATATACAAATGCTCGGTATGATGAGCGCTAATGCCTAGGGCTGTGATCACGCTTGGGATGAGCGCTTTAGAGGTGGCAGCTTGCGAATACAAAAGCATGGAAGCCAAAAAAAGCGCTACGGCTAATAAAAACGGATAGTCTGCAATCAAAAACGAAGCGTATCGCTTGATTTCATCTATATGATTGCTCACAAAAGTATCGCCTAGCCATGCCACGCCTAACACGCACACGCACGCTTGCATGCCGGATTTAAACACGCTTGAATGAGCGATTTCATTAGCGTTGATCTTACAAAAAAGCGCAATGAGAGTCGCCACGCTCAGCATGAAAGACACGATCGCTTGATCTCTGCCTAAAACCACCGGGCTAATCAAAGCGATATTTTTAGAAATCGCGCTCGCATAAAAAACGATCGCTACAACCCCACCGATAAAAATCCATAGCGATAATTTCGCGCTTTTTGAGGTTTCTTTTTCTTTTTTCATCATAGGGGGCGAAATTTTGCCCGCTTCCAAGCGTTCTAAATAATTCGGGTCGCTGTCTAACTTTAAATTAGTGAAACTCATCACAAACGCCGTGAGCATGCAAGCTAAAAAAGTTGTAGGGATCCAAACCATTAAAAGGGTGAGATAATCCGCCCCTAAAGGCTCTAAAATACCGCTCATAAACACCACCGCTGCGCTCACCGGGCTTGCGGTAATAGCGACTTGACTAGAGACTACTGCTAAGCTTAAAGGCGCTTTGGGTTTGATGTTTTGGCTCTGGCTCACTTCCACAATCACCGGGATCAAAGAAAAAACCGTATGCCCAGTGCCGGCTAGTATCGTTAAAAAATACGCCACGCTCGGCGCGAGGTAATTGATTTGCTTGGGGTGTTTCCTTAAAATTTTTTCAGCGATTTTGACTAAGTAATCCAAGCCCCCCGCTTTTTGCATGGCGCTGATAGCGCTAATGACTGCCATGATGATTAAAATCACATCAAAAGGGATTTTGCCCGGATTTAGCCCCAAAAATAAGCATAAAATAAGCACGCCCAAGCCCCCAGCATAGCCCACTCCCAAGCCCCCTAGCCTTGCCCCTAAAAAAAGCGAAAAAAGTAACACGATAATTTGAAAAAAGGCATCCACCATTAACCCTTTTAAATTTATTTTAACAACGATTCACTATACTATAAAATCTTTTAAATTTCAAAAGGTAGTCTATAATGAGAATGTTTTTGAAATTCTTGATTCTCTTATTTTGTTTGAAAGGGCAAGTTATGGCTCAAAATTTACCTACCATTGCTTTACTAGCGACAGGAGGGACGATTGCCGGGAGCGGCGCGAGTGCGAGTTTGGGCCGTTATAAGAGCGGTGAGTTGGGCATCAAAGAGCTTCTTAAGGCTATCCCTAGTCTTAACAGACTCGCTCGCATTCAAGGGGAGCAGGTTTCTAACATCGGCTCACAAGACATGAATGAAGAAGTATGGTTCAAACTCGCCAAGCGCGCCCAAGAATTGCTAGATGATAGCCGTATTCAAGGCGTTGTCATCACGCATGGCACGGACACTTTAGAAGAGAGCGCGTATTTTTTAAATTTAGTTTTACGCTCCACAAAACCGGTGGTGCTAGTGGGAGCGATGCGTAACGCTGCTTCTTTGAGCGCGGATGGCGCTTTGAATTTGTATAACGCGCTGAGCGTAGCGATCGATGAAAAAAGCGCGAATAAAGGCGTGTTGGTGGTGATGGATGATAGTATTTTTAGCGCTAGGGAAGCGATTAAAACGCACACCACCCACACTTCCACCTTTAAAGCCCTAAATAGTGGCACGATAGGGAGCGTGTATTATGGCAAGGTGCGTTATTACATGCAACCTTTAAGAAAGCACACGACAGAGAGCGAATTTTCTATTTTAGAGCTAAAAACCCCCCTGCCTAAAGTGGATATTATTTACACGCATGCTGGCATGACCCCTGATTTATTCCAAGCGAGCCTGAAATCGCATGCAAAAGGCGTTGTGATAGCCGGGGTGGGTAATGGGAATGTGAGTGCTGGGTTTTTAAAAGCAATGCAAGAAGCGGGCCAAATGGGGGTGGTTATCGTTCGTTCTAGCAGGGTAGGCAGTGGTGAGGTTACTTCAGGCGAGATTGATGACAAGGCTTATGGCTTTATCACAAGCGACAATTTAAACCCCCAAAAAGCTAGGGTGCTTTTACAACTCGCTTTAACTAAAACAAACGATAAAGAAAAAATCCAAGAAATGTTTGAAGAGTATTGAACGATTCTCTTAGATCACCCAATTATTAAAGATAATTGGGTGATTTGGTTTATTTTGTTTTTGACTTTATTTTCATCAAATATTGATAACTATCAAAATAGATTTTGATGAAGCTCCCCCTATTTTAAAAAAGAGAGTTTTTAATAAGCAAACACATAATTGAGGTACACGCTATAGAGCCTTCGGTATTCTAGCTTAGTGCCTAGAAAAGAATAATAATTCGTGTTAATGGTGGGGATTTTAATGCCTAATTCAATACCATGTTGCGCGGAATGTTCGCTGTCTTTTTTCTTAGCTGTAGCGAGATTGGTCCTCAAGCCGAGATTGAACAAGAATTGGAAATTGGAAGTATTGACTTTCGCGCTGTAAGGGTTATTGAACGCGGTTAAATTCACGTATTGAGAATTAAGCCATGTAGTCCCTGCTAGTTGGATACCTCCAAAGAGACCCACAGAAAGCTTGTTGTTCTTTCTTGTAACGCTATCGTTGATAAAATTCACTAACAAATCGCTCCCCACGCCATAAGTCCATATGTCAGAAGAAGAATTAAAAAAGCTGGATTTGATGTAGCCGTGGTTGTAATCAAAGAAGCCGTAATACCTTAATCCCCATCTTTTGCTTTCGCCAAAGAATTGCTTATAGCCCACTTGCACGCCAAGCCCGTTCATTGCGCCGTTATTGTTTTGAGAGCTGATCATGCCCACTTTTTTAAAGGGGTTATTGCTCATCGCCGCTAAAGCTTGGTTAAGATTGGATTGCTGCTCTGGGTTGATTTGGTAGTTGTATTGGCCCGCTGCTGGGGCGTTTTGATCGTGAGGTAGTGTAATAATGTCTTTTGTATTGACTTGGTTATAGGGGAGTTTAGAAATCTCTTGGCTTAGATTATTGGCGTTGCTATAGGCTGTTACAATGTTTGCTTGATTGGATTTTAGGTTATAAACATCTCTAGCCACGCTTAAAGCCGCATCCACCCGGTTACCATAATAACTCACATTGTTTTGAATCGTTTGAACTTCTTTATTCAAATTCACATTCTGTCTGTAAGGGTCAGTAGGGGTTTTACCCAAATGTGGCACTTTCAAGTAAGCGTTCTCCAAATACTTAAGTTGGTCTTTAGGAATAGAATTAAAGAGATTGAATATATTTGAAGCGTTAGAAAGGATTTGCTTTTGGTTTTGAGCGAAAGCGTAGATGTCTTTAGCGAATTTGGGGTTTGTTTGAGATCCTGTAGCTTGAGCTTGCAAACTAGCAGATAGGGTGTGGTTACTTTGAGAAAGCGTAACCGCTTGTTGCAAGATAGGTATCATCGCCTTAATGTTGTTAAACACCGCATATTGCGTTGGGTAATTAGTGGATGTGATAGCACCGGATGCGTTTGAAACGCCACTGATGACGATATTTTTCCACATCATAGCCGTCTTAGTGTTTGCGATTAAATCCATAAGCTGTTGCGCGGTTTCAAGAGCGTTGCTTACGGTTGAGTTTGGCGGGTTTGATGTTGAGTCTGTTGTGGCGCATCCGGATAAAGCGCAAAGATTGTTCGCTTTAGTGGCAGAGTTTGTTTGAGCTGCTTGGAGGCTTTCAGCGAGCGCTTTCATCTTGTCGTAAGTGGTTTGATCCATAGCGCAATTTTCAAGTCCTGGGCAGTTGCTGACAATTGTGCTAAAAGGAGGGTTACCCTGAACGCTAGCGGCGTGATTCCCATTACCCACAAAAAAAGTGAAATAGTTCCCCGCATAAAGACTCCAAAAACCCAATACCGAAGTGATAACGGCTTGCACGGCGTTAAAGATGGGCGATTGGGTGGTGCTGTTGTAGTTGTTGTTGGTAAAGCTTTTTAAATAGTTTAAAGAGCTATTGACCAGCTCAATGTTGTTGGCGTTTTGAATGCTTTGCTTCAACGAAGCCACTTGATTTAAATACTGGTTTAATTGCTCGTATTTTTCGTTCAAGTTTTTCAATTCGCCGGTGTTTTTGACCATTTGCACCGCTTCGCCGATTTGATAGCCCACGCCTACAAAAAAGCCGTTGTCTTCAGCGTGCAAGAGCGATGAAGCGAGAGAGAGAGAGAGTAAAAATTGTTTTTTCATAAAGTGTTCCTTAAAGTAATGTTTTTGTTGTAAGAATATCATGGAGTGATAATATATTTACAATGAACCTAATTTTACTATAAATTGATTGGATTTCAAAAAAAAAAAAAAAAAAGATTTTGGAGTATTTTAATCTATTTATCTTTGAAGCGTTGATTTTTGTAACGATAAAATGATCTTTTGAATTTTATTATCAGTGTTTAATGGGAATAAAGCCAAACTAAAACAAGAACGCGTAGCTGACAAAAACTTCTTTATTCCTAAAAACGCTGAAGTTTTGTCGGATCGTTTGTTGCTGCCACACATTGCTAAAGCCGAAGTTTTTCCAACTTTGCGCGCTCAAGCTATAGTAAGGGATTTTTAACCCCACATTGAAGCGGTTGCGCTTGCCTATATACAAAGAACCCCCAAAATTCACAAAAAACCCCCCACCCGCTGCAAAAAATTTATCATCTTGATGGGTGTTTTGGTTTTTATATTGAGAACTCCATAATATTGCGTATTCCACCCCACCCCCACCAAACACGCCTATTTTAAAAAACAGCATTTTTTCTGTTTTTAAAGCGAGTTTTAAAAGGGTGTCTATGGGGAGATTAACAAACACATTCACGTTCAAACCAAACGCCATGAAATGCCCGTTATTGAAGAGAAAATCTTGAGGGTTTGGGGTTTTTTGCAAATTTAAAGAGCCTTGAGTGTTTGAAGCGCTATCGTAGGTTTTAATCGCGCTTGGGTTATAATTGGCTTGGGATAAAAGGGTATTACCCCCCACTTTTTGACCCAATTGCGCTTTAGCGTATTCTACATCCCCCCACACCCTTAATCCTAAAATATGGTATTTATCAATAGCTATTTCATCGCCTATTTGCCCGGTATAAGACAGGTTTTTACCCCCCTTATAATGGGCTTTTAATTTCTCGCCATAACACACGCTACTAGGGCAAGTGGGGTTGTCTTTATAGGCTTGTTGCCACATGCTTGTGCTCACATTAGCCCCTGTGCCTAGCCTAAAACCCAAATAAATGTGATTTTTCGTTTTAAAAAAAGGCGTTTTTTCAGTGGCATTGCCCCACAAAACCCCCAAACTGGCTAAAAAAACAAGCGCTTTCAAACGCTTTTTTGATTCAATTCTACCCATAATGGCACTTCACTTTGCAACATTTCTTGATTAAAAAATTCCTCTATACTCTCTCGCATGCTCTTTATTTCTGTAAGGGTATTGACGCAGTTGCGAAACGCGCTCGCTTGCATTTCGCCCTTAGCGTAAGCATGCAAATTTTTCCTAAACATGATCACCCCCCTATCCCCATAAAACTCCACCATTTTATCAAAATGTTCTAAAACCAGGTCTTTTTTCACGACTGCGGGCAATTTTGTGGTGTTGTTTCTGATTTGCCAAAATATCCATGGGGCTCTTAAGGCTGCTCGCCCTATCATTAGCCCATCCGCTTGCGTGATTTGCAAAACTTCAAAGGCTTTTTTCACGCTGTCAATTTCGCCATTGGCTATCACCGGCTTTTTTAAAATCCCTTTCATTAAAGCAATACTTTCATAATCTATTTTGTCTTTTTGATACCTATCGCTTCGTGTCCTCCCATGCACCACCACATAATCCACCGGCGCATCATTTAAGGCATGAGCGATTTCTTTAGGGATTTTCTTTTCAAAGCCTAAACGCACTTTCACGCTTGTGATCTTTTTATTGGTGTTTTCTCTAATCACTTTTAAAAGCTTCACTAAGTGGTTTAAATCCTTCAATAACCCGCTCCCGTTACCATGATTAGACACTTTAGGGGCAGGACAACCGCAATTAAAATCAATCCCACTCACATGATCTAAAGCGTTGATTTTCTCCACCGCTTCCTTGACTACGCCCTCTTTAGAGCCTGAAATTTGCGCCATGAAATGATCTTCTAAAAGGGATTTTTCTAACATTTTAGAAGTTTTATCAAACGCATACACCAACGAATGCGAGCTCACCATTTCGCTTGTGGTAACATCCACGCCAAATTTTTTCACCACGCTCCTAAAAGGCAAATCCGTATAGCCTGCTAGAGGGGCTAGAAAAAGCCATTTTTTATTTTTAAAGTCCATCCGCTCTCATATCAAAGTTTTTGCTGTATTTTGACACAATCAAGGTTAAAAAGCGCTTTAAAATTAGCGTTTGATTAAAATCAAGCTTTTTTATAGATTGATTAAACTCTGTTTGAAACGGGTTAAAAAACCATGCGTTGGTTGTTTTAAAAACTCTGCGTATAAAACAGGCCGTAAGCGTTTAGGGATATCCAACCTCCTAGCTCTGTCTTTAAAATCCTTTGGCATGCTTAAAGTTTTTGGGGGTTTAAGAGCGATAAACACATGCTCTTTATCGCTTTCAATGATGAATTTTTGAGCGATTTCTAAGCTAAAAAAATGGCGTTTGATTTCTTCTTTTTGAGAAAAGCTCAACACATACCCCTTTTGCTTTAAGATTTTATCCACCATAAACAGCGCGTTTTGCGAACGCTTAAAAAAAGTGATCCCATGCATTTGTGAAACGGGCATCAAAGGATAAAGCCGCTCTTTTTCTTGATCCAAAAATTTAAAGCTTTGGATAATGCCCTTAGAATAATGTTGCATCAAGGAGTTAGCGTAATTTTTCCTGAAAAAATTGCGTTTGAATTTTAAAGAAGAATTAGAACTATCTTCAAAAAATTCCCGATCTTTAGCAAGCGTTTTAAGGGTTTCTTTAGGGGTGTAGAGTAAGGGGCGAACGATCGCATAAGATTCTCTTTTTTCATAGGCTTGAAAGCTTAAAAGCGTGTTTAATCCAGCACCTTTACTTAATTGCATCAAAAACCATTCCAGTCTGTCATTCAAGTGGTGCGCTAAAATCAAATGTTTGTAAGAATGCTCTTTGATTAGGGTTTCAAAAAAATCATAACGAACTTTTCTCGCTTGCATTTCAAAATTGCGCGCAATCTTTGGAGCGTAATGGATATGGCATTTTTTATGGTGTGTTTTTGCGAGTTTTTGAGCGTGTTGGATGATTTCAAGGCGTTGTTTTTGCGTGTTATAATCCACTAAAGCGATGTCAAAAGCGATGTTTTCTCCAACTAAAAGATGAAACAAGCAAATAGAATCCAACCCACCTGAAAAACCCAATAAATTTTTCCCCTCTCTTAAAGGCTCTAAATAGGTTTTAAAATCTCGCGCTATCAAATCGGTGCTAAACGCATGCTGAATGGGTTGCGCTTTTATGAAGTTTCCTTGTGGATTAAAACGCCTTTGAGTAAGCTCGCGCCTTCTATGCCTAAAATTTCATTCCTGAGTTTTTCCACTTCATTCAAACCTGGAGCTTTTGCGTGAACGGCTTTATTGCGGATGTTTTGAATGAGGCTTAGGCTTTTTGAAAAAGGATAATTGATGAATCTTTTTAAGTTTTCTTCTAAATGGTCTTGGACTTTTTCGTGTTTGAGTAGGAGTTTCATGGTCCCAAGATTGGGCTTTTTAGCGAAAAAATCTTCAAGCGTAAAAGATTTTCCTTGGACTTTATAAACTAAATCATAAAGGCTGGGATCTTTTTTGCAAACCTTTAAAAGAACTTGTTTAGCAAAAGTATAAATTTCGTATTCTAAGGTTTTGGAGTATTTGACGATGATGCTGGTAAAATCATTCAAAAGATCGTTTTCGCTTTGTAAAAGCTCTAATTCTGCATGAATGATGTTATTGATGCTATCAGGGTGTAAGAGGTAAAAAAGCCTTTTGCCAAAAACAAAACGCATGAAATTTTCTTGCATGGTTAAATATTCTTTGCTTTTATACACGCTCAGATAATGTTTTTCATCGCCTAAAAAGTAAGAACGCTCTTCTTTTAACTTAACCGGCAAAGGATAAACATAATTATTCCCATAAATGGCGTAAGTGTGGTTGTTTGGCGCAATGAAATTGGCTAAAAATTGATCCCTTAAAAGGCTGAAGTCTTCCCTGACTAATTCCCTTAAATCGCTGATAATAAAAAAGTCTTCCACTTCCAAATTTTTTTCTTTATAATAACTAGGGATCAAACTCTCATCAATCTCTTTAGAAACCTTTACCACCTTAGCGGCAAATAAATTAGCGTAATCGGTCAAAAAAAGCTGCAAAAAATTTTTTTCGTTGGTGGCTTTGTAAATTTCTTCTAAGGAGTCGTGCTTTTCTTGATCGTTGAGCTTTGATCGGATTTTACCAAAACCCACTTGGGATTTTTCCTGTAAAACGCTTAAATGCTGTTGGATAACATCTTGTTGGTAGTAAGGATTGTAGAGGATTAAAAGGTGGTTCATGCCTTGCCTTACTTTAAGATTTCTTTAAGATTTTGCTTGATCTCATCAGGATTTTGCTCGTATTCTTGGATGAGTTCTTTTAAAATTTCAAACAATTCGTCAAAATCCTGTGGGTATTCTTTCTTAAAACCCACGATCAAATCCAAAGTCTTGCCCGCCTTGTTTGATGGATCGTTTTCGCCCTCAAGAGCGTTTTTTATATCCAAAACCATATTGGCAATGCGAGTGGTTTGCCCAGGGCTTGAAATGCGTTTGAATAAAAAACCCTTAAGCGCGTTTAAAAGCTTAAGAGTTGGGCAAATTTTAGAAAACATCGCTTTTCCTTATTAAAACATTTAAAATGCCGCTTGTTGGATTAGACCGTTTCAAGCTTAGCCAAAAAGCTTTTTTGATGCGTTTTTGAAATTTTAACACAATTTTAGTTCATTCCTCTTCAGGCTCAACATCTATGAAATCTTCGCCCTTGATAAAATCTTCGCCAGTTTGAATCCATTTTTCCAGTCCTTGAGCGCACTCTTGCGTTTTTTTAACGCTTTCTTCGCATGCTTGAATGCATTTTTCTAGTTCAAACACGCTCGGAAAACATGTTTGTTTGAATCTGGTTTCATCGTTGATGAGATCTAAGATTTCTTGTTTTTGTCCGTCAAAATTAGATTTCATTTCTCCTTTAGCTTTTTCAAGTTTTTCTATTTTTTGGCTTTCTTTCCAAGAATCCCACACTTCAAAAGCAAGACCGATAAGCGGTAAAGCTTTGTTTATGTTGCCTGCCAAGTTTACAGCACCCCAAGGTTTGAATTTCAAAGCCAAATCTATGCCCACAAATTTTCCCGTAGCCACTAGCGCGTCTCTAGCCAGTTTAATGTTAGTTGCATTGATGAACCCGCTTTGATTTAAAAAATTGATTCCAATTTTCCCCAATGTTCCGGCATGTTTTTCAAAAAAACTCATATCGGCATTAAAACCAGTTTCAATTTTAGCCATTTCATTGAAAATCCCTTGCGTTTGTTTTTCAAATGCATTTTGGACTCTTGTGTCTATATTGATACCTTTATCACCTATTTCTCTAATAGCAAAATCATTAAAGGTTTCTAGGCTGGTGCCAGAAACTTGAAGGATGAGATCGCTAAAATACCTTATTATAAATTCTTTTAAATGAATACGGGCTTGAGAAATTTCTTTATTTAAATCTTGAATATCCTTTCGCCTTTTTTCAATCATTCTATTCAAATATTCCATTTCTCTATTAATATCTTGCAACGCTTGTTTTGCGGGCGACATTTGCCTATAGATAACATCTTGAATGACGCTTTTTTTGGCTTCTTCTATGATGGTTAATTTACCGCCATTTTCTTTAATCTTTTTTTGAGTCGCGTCTTGCAAAGTTTTGATGTGTGAGAGTTTTTGGAATTCTTCTTTATGCTTTAGCCAGTGTTCCACCCCCAAATCAAAAGGGTTTGCTGCAACAGCGACAATAATCAAACTTTCTTTTTCTTCTTCGCTTAAAGAAATCAAATCATTCAGTCGGCTTTGGATGTTTTCTTTTTTAATCTTAAATCTTTTGTTGTAATCTTCTTCATCTTCAATATCCGCTTCTTCATCAAAACGGCTGATGACAAAGATCGTCCTGGATAAAAGATTGAGCGTCCTAAACAACCAGTTCAAGTCGTCCTTATGGCTTTCTTTGATGGGGTTTGACGGGTTGAGCGCGTATAAAATGAGATGGGCTTCGCTGATATATTTTTTTGTAATATCTTTATAGCGTTCTATTTTGCCGCTATCAGTTATTTTTTCTTTAAACCCGAATAGTCCCGGGGTGTCAACCAGCTCCATTTCATCATCTATGTTATAGATTTTAACTTCATCGCTGGATTCTCTGTGGTCTATCTTCATGCTCTCATCTAGCCGCTCGATCCAAGCTGCCGCTATGGATGTTTTCCCTTCAGAAAAACCTCCCACTAAAGCCACTTTCAGTTTTTGACCAGAAACATCTTTAATCGCATTACGGATCTTGTCTTTGAGAGACTCTTCAACCTTGATGCCGTATTCTTCCCCAGTATGGACAAAATCAAGTAATTTTTTAAGAATTTCTTGATTCCTCTTTTGGTTTCTTTTAAATTGTTCTAGCGTTTCATTCTTCATTAGCATGCTCCTTGTTTTGATATTGTTAGATTGATGCTATGAGAGATGTATCCTAATTTTTCATGGGCTTCTTTCAATTGTCCTTTCATGCGTTCGTAATTATCAACAGGTCTAATATTGGCTTTGAGTTTTCCAATCTTTTCCCATATGTCTTTTTTGCGACTTTCAAGTCGGCTTTTCACATCCTGCACAATTTTTTCACAAATTTGATATAAATTCTTATCCACTTCTTTTTTTTGTTGGGATCTTTGATATCTTGAACTAAAAAAGCTCCAGATTGATCTAGCTATTCCAACTAATCCTGTAATAATCCCTGCAGTCAGAGCAAGCCAACCCATAGGACTCCAAGCGTTAAATATCCCAAGCAAACCCAAACCTCCTATTGAAGCGGCTAATTTTGTTCCATCAATACCGCTATCAGTATCAAAATTAAGATTAAAGCCTCTATCAATACTGATGCGCTCTAACATTGCTAGAGAATCTTTAATTCTGTATTCAAGTTGTTTAATAGCTTCTTTTATCTCTCCATCAAATCGTTTCTCACATTCTCTAAACCGCCATTTTATGTCTTCATGCAATGTTTCAATTCCTTGAATGAGTTCATTTTTAAAAATTTCTTTACATTCCTCATCTTCAATATTTTTGTTAATATGCACATACATTTTTTCTCTCAAGTCAGATTTGAATTGATCGATTTCGTAGAACGCTGAGTTGGTTAAATTTAATATAAATTTTTCTGTAGAACGATCCAGATTATAGCGGGCTTCTTGTTGGTGTTCTTGTGTTTCTTTAATCATTGGATCGATCCGTTTCTCAATCGTGGTTTTTATCGCTTTTTGCAATTGTTCTACCACTTTTAAGGCTTTATTGCAGTTTGATTGAATGATTTTGGCACGCGAGTTTTTAAGAAGCTCTTCGGCTATAAATTCTGCTAATGGTTTGAAATGGGATTGATACAATAATTTTCCTGCTTTAAAATCTTTTAAAAATTTTTGTTTCTTTTCATAAAAATCAGTCCCTGGAATCAAAGCTTGCGCAAGGCCATAAAAAGCCATTTGGGCGCTGACTATTTGATGTCCCATGTAGTGTTTGCCTAAAATATTTTTCATCTCTTTATTTAAAATTTTTAAGCTTCCTTTTTCGTTTTCATTAATAAGCCCATCTTTTAAGGCTCTTGGGCTATTAATCGGTTTGTTGAAAATCGCCCATACCTCTGTTTGCGAATCAAGCTGTTTTTGGATTTTTTCAATCGTTCCCCTTTTCCCTTCTTCTCCTTTTTGCGGAGGATTAGGCGTTTTGGTAACATAAAAAATAGCATGGGCTTTTTGCGTTGCGTTAGAAATCTGATCAATCGCTTTTTGTTCGTCGCCTTCTATCCCTGGAACATCCAGCAAAGTAAAGGTTTGATGGTTGTATTGGAAAGAATAAGATCGCGTTTTTGAAGTGAAATCGCTCCTCCCATCGCCTATGATCGCTCCATCTTGCAATGAATGGAGTTCGTTTAAAATAGCTTGTCTTTTGCGTTCATCATTTTGATAGTTATTTTGGTAATTGGAATAAAGCCGCTTGAATCGTTCTTGTTGAACTACTTTGCTTTGTTCTTTAAAAAACAGCCTCAAACATTCAATGAGGGTTGATTTCCCCGCACCGGTTTCCCCATAAAAAGCAATGGTAAAATTTTCCCATTCTTCATTATTTTTTAAACTTTCAAGCTCTTTTAAACTTTTAAGTTCTAATTCTTGAAACACCTCCAACGCTTCTTGGTTGAATTTCTTTAGTTTTTCATCTTTATCATCAGTGTTTTTAAAAATACTTTGAAGATCTTCAATACTCTTTTCTACGCCAAGATAAATGCTTTTCATTTTGCATGCCTCAAGCGGATTTTTCTCGTGCATTTTAACAAAAAAAAAAAAAAACGCAAACCCCCACCCTCTAACCACGCTCTAACCGTGCTTTTAGCCTTATGGCTAGCTTTTAAAAAGGGCTTAAAACCTTAGCGAGTAAGATATTGTCTTTAAACGCGCTGGGCACAATCGTGTAATGCCCGGGTTGTAAAGGGGTGGTTAGTTCGCTGTCATTGATTAAAATTTCCCCATCCACTTCAGGCGCCCACCTGAGATCCCTTGCTTTGTAAAAATACTCGCCCTCTTTATGTTCCACTAACGCCTTGATGGGCTTATTCAATAAAGCCTTAAAAGAATGGTTTTGGTGTTTTAAAGCGATTTTATTCAAGGCTTTGATGCGGGCGTTGATGATTTTTTTAGGCACTTTCTCTAAAGAATAGGCATGCGTGTTTTCTTCCGCGCTGAAAGCAAAAATATTCAATCTATCAAACTGGAACTCGTCTAAAAACGCGCTCAATTCTTCAAATTCACCCTCATTCTCTTCTGGATGCCCTACAATGATCGTGCTTCTTATAAAGCTTTCTTTAACCTGCTTCATGGCATCTAAAAGCTTTAAATGGTGCGCTTGGCTGGAGTTGCGCCGCATCTTTTTAAGCATGGAATCGCTGATATGTTGGATGGGCATGTCAAAATAATTTTGAAAAATAAGCGAGTCTTCAATCGCGCCAATCAGCTCTAAAGTGGTGCTAGAGGGGTAGAGGTATAGAATGCGAGCGCTTTTTAAGGCTTGTTGTTTGTCAATCGCTCTAATGAGCTGGATCAAGCCGTCTTTTTGCCCCTTATCGTATAAAAATGAGCTGGAGTCTTGAGCGATAAAAGTCATATCCTTATAGCCTTTAAGGGCTAGATCCTCCACTTCTTTTAAAATGGAGTCTAATTCTCTGCTTTGCAATTTCCCCTTAAAGCTAGGGATAGCGCAAAAAGAGCATTTTTGGTTACAACCCTCAGAAATTTTAACATAAGCATGCACGCTAGAACCTGTGATGATGCGCGCGTTATAATGCTCGCTTAAAAACACTTGCTCGCTGAATTGGTTTTGTTTTTTAGCGATTAAAATATCAATTTTGTCATAATCCCCCACACCGGTAAAAATATCCACTTCAGGGATCAGCTCTTTGATTTCATCTTTATAGCGCTCGCTCAAGCACCCGCTCGCAATCAAAATCGCCCCCTCTTTTTTGTCTTTAGCGGCGTTGAGAATGGTTTGGATACTCTCTTGTTTGGCGCTTTCAATAAACCCGCAAGTGTTGATCAAAATCACATCGGCGTTTTTAGCGTCATTAGTGAGCGTGTAATTATAAAGCTTGCCTAACATCACTTCTGAATCCACCAGGTTTTTAGAGCAACCTAATGAGATCAAGCAGAGTTGTTTGTTTTCTTTAACTTGCATGTCAGTGGCTTTTTAAGTTTTTCAGATCCACTTCCCAAAAGAAATCAATCCATTCAGGAGCGTCTTTTAAGAATGCGTCAGCTTTGTATTTCGCACTTGTTTTTTGGAACAAACTCGCACTATAAAACTTTTTATCAGGGTGTTTGTCTTGTAGCACTTTAAGCACCGCTTCTAAAGAATTACCGCTATCTACGATTTCATCTACCACCAAAATGGTTTTTAGACGCTCTTTGATCGTGGGGGTATTTTCAATTTTTAGGGCGTTTTGTCGCTTGGTGGTGTCATAAGAAATCGCATTGATTCCATAAACTTCCCTTAAATCCCAGTGCAAACTCAAAAAATGCGTCAAAGTCATGCCCCCTCGCATCACGCACACAAGGGCTTCTGGAACTCCGCAAATTCGCTCCACTTGTTTAGCTAACTCCAAGCTGTCTTTTAAAAAGGCTTCATAAGAATAATGCATTGTGATCCTTAAATTTCGTAATATTGCTTCAAAAAGGTTGCATTCGCCGCACCGTCAAATTCCCTTAAATTCAAATCGTTTAGGGCTAATTCTAGGGCGTTTAAGGCGTAGGCGGTTTTATAGACAGGAATGATCCCCATGTGGTTGATGCGAATGAGCGCGTCTTTATAAGGCTCTTGACCGGGCGCAAATTGCACCTGGTATTTTTCTTTCAAAAGATTTCGCAATTCTTTGGCATGCTCATTAACAATCGTTGTCATGCTCAAGCTCGGGCTTTTAGGGAAAATCTTTAAACCGAGCGCTAAAACGGCTTTTTGAGTGGCTAAAGCGACTCGTTTAGTCTCTTGATAGAGCGCTTCAAAGCCCCCTAAATTTTGCACCAATTCAAAATAGCGCTGCAACCCTAAAGTGTGTAAAATAGGAGCGGTGTAGCTTGTGGTGTTGTTTCTTTGGTTTTTCAATTCGCTCTTTAAATTGAAATAAAACCCCACATCGCGTTCTTCTATGCGATCAATCGCCTTTTGGCTCAATGCGACTAGGCTCATCGCAGGAGGCAACATGAACGCTTTTTGACTCCCTCCAATGAGCGCATCCACATGCGTTATTTCTAAAGGCTCAACCCCTAAAGCGGTGATAGCATCTACTATCACAAAAACATTCGGGTTAGTTTCTTTGATCGCTTGAGCGATTTTTTCTACAGGGTGTCGTAACCCCCCACTAGACTCGCATGCTTGAATGCAAAACGCATCAATGTTAGGGTTGGCTTTAAGTGTATTTAGTATTTCATCCACTTGAGCCGGTGTGTCCCATTCATAGACTAATTCATGGGCTTTGATAAAATGGGCTTTAGCGATCTTGCCAAACCTTTCGCCAAACTTGCCCGCATTAACAAAAAGCAACTCTTTTTGACACAAGGAAATCACACTCGCTTCCATAGCCCCCGTCCCGCTGCTATTTAAAAGCAAAACTTCTTCTAAACCGGTCATTTTTTTTAAATTTTCTCGCACGCTTTGGAAAATCTTTTCAAAATCTTTAGTGCGGTGGTGGGGCATTGGCTGAGAAAAGCTTGAACGCATCTCTTCATTAATGGCTACAGGGCCTGGAGTGAAAAGCAACATTAAAATTAACCTTTAATTTTTGAGAGAATTTAAAAGTTATCATACTAAAACGCGCTTAAAATTAAGCCTTATTGTTTAAGAAAATCGCTTTTTAATGCAAATAAAATGCTAAAATGCCATGATTTAAAAAGAATTTAAGGCAATGATTGGATAAATTTAGTCTTCGCGCGTGTTTTTTAACCCTTTTTTTTAGCGGGTATTCTAAAAAAGCTCCTGGAACGATAGGGAGTTTAGTAGCGTTGTTACTGGGCTTACCTATTTTAATTTTTTCGGCTAACACTTTGTTTTTAGGGGCGATTTTTGTTGGGCTTATCGCTATCGCTCAAATAGACAAGGAAGAAGAAGAGACTAAGATTCATGACAGCTCTTACATTGTGATAGACGAATTAGTGGGCATGTGGCTTGCGATGGCGATTAGCGGGTTATCGTTAGCGGGCGTGGTTTTGAGTTTTATCTTTTTTAGGATCTATGATATCACTAAGCCCTCACTCATTGGCAAAATAGACAAAGAAGTTAAAGGGGGCTTAGGGGTGGTGGCTGATGACGCTTTAGCGGGCATTTTAGCCGGATTGAGTGCGTTATTAGTCATCAGTGTTTTAGAATTTTTTAACATTAAACTTTAATTTTAAGAAAATTCAAAAGCCTTTTTTTAGGTAAATATAGATAGACTTTATTGCAATCGTTTTCAGGGAGTTTGATCGTGGAGTTTTGCGTTTTATTTGGTGGGGCGAGTTTTGAGCATGAAATCAGCATTGTGAGCGCGATCGCGCTTAAAGGAGTGTTAAAAGATAGGATTAAATATTTTATTTTTTTAGATGAAAACCATCATTTTTATTTGATTGAAGAATCCAACATGCATTCAAAATACTTCGCTCAAATCAAAGAAAAAAAATTACCCCCCCTAATCCTCACGCATAATGGCTTGCTCAAAAACTCGTTTTTAGGCGCTAAGATTATAGAATTGCCTTTAGTGATCAATCTTGTGCATGGGGGCGATGGCGAAGACGGGAAATTAGCGAGCTTGTTAGAATTTTATCGTATCGCTTTCATAGGCCCTAGAATTGAAGCGAGCGTGCTGAGTTACAACAAGTATTTAACCAAGCTTTACGCTAAAGATTTAGGAATAAAGGCTTTAAATTATATTCTTTTGAATGAAAAAAACCGCGCTAACGCCCTGGATTTGATTGGGTTTAATTTCCCTTTCATCATCAAGCCCAGTAACGCCGGGAGCTCCTTAGGGGTGAGTGTTGTGAAAGAAGAAAAAGAATTGATTTACGCTTTGGACAGCGCGTTTGAATATTCTAAAGAGGTCTTAATAGAGCCTTTCATTCAGGGCGTGAAAGAATACAATTTAGCCGGCTGTAAGATCAAAAAGGATTTTTGTTTTTCCTATATTGAAGAGCCTAACAAACAGGAATTTTTAGATTTCAAACAAAAATATTTGGATTTTTCACGCACCAAAGCCCCTAAAGCGAACCTTTCTAACGCCCTAGAAGAACAATTAAAAGAAAATTTTAAAAAACTCTATAACGATTTGTTTGATGGCGCGATCATCCGTTGCGATTTTTTTGTCATAGAAAATGAAGTGTATCTCAATGAGATCAACCCCATTCCTGGCAGTTTGGCCAATTATTTGTTTGATGATTTTAAAACAACGCTAGAAAATTTAGCGCAATCATTACCCAAAACCCCTAAAATCCAAATCAAAAACTCTTATTTGTTGCAAATCCAAAAGAATAAGTAATGGCTAAACGCAGTATCGCTTATTTGGATAGCGTTTTTGACATTTCCTACACTTTTATAGACCACCATAGCCCTTTAAACGCCTTGTTTTTGCATGGCTGGGGGAGTTCTAAAGAAATCATGCAACAAGCGTTTCAAGGCTGTTTTTTAAATTACAACCATTTGTATGTGGATTTGCCCGGCTTCAATCAAAGCCCTAACGATGAAAAAGTTTTAGAAACTAAAGATTATGCTAATATCATCAACCTGTTCTTAAAAAGCGTGGGTAAAAAAGCGCATGTCGTTTTTGGGCATAGCTTTGGAGGGAAAGTAGCGATCTTGTGTGAAAACGAACGGATGGTTTTATTGAGCAGCGCTGGGATCTTAGAGCCAAAACCCTTAAAAGTGCGTTGTAAAATCCTTTTAGCTAAAATCTTTAAAAAACTAGGTTTGAATTTAGGGTTTTTGAGGAGTAAGGACGCTATGGGGCTTAATCAAGCGATGTATGAAACCTTTAAAAAAGTAGTTAGCGAAGACTTTAGCGAGCATTTCAAACGATGCGAGAAAGAAGTTTTATTATTTTGGGGTAAAGATGATAAAGCAACCCCCTTAAGCTCCGCTCAAAAAATGCAAACCTTATTGAAAAAGAGCGCCTTATTTGTTTTAGAAGGGGATCATTTCTTTTTTTTAAACCAAGCAAAAGAGATTGAAAAACTAGTGGAGAATCATTATCATGCAAAGTCTTAGTTGGCTGAATTTAGCGTTTCGTTGGCTCTTTATAACAGGGCTTGGCTATTATATAATGACTTTATTGCAATGGTATCATTACAGCGTGTTCAGGATTTTAACCAAGCACCATAAAATGCGTTGGCATGGGATTTATTTTTTATTGCCTTTAGGGGTGTTTATCCTATCGTATGCTTTCAAAATGCCGTTTGTTTTTGATTTCTTTTGTGGCGTGATTCAAATGCCCATGCTCATTATCTGGGCCAAACGCAACGACAAGCCTTTAGTTTTCACGCCAAGGGTGAAGCGCTTTTTCATCTTCTTATTACTCTTTTTAATCTTGCATGAAATCTTAAATACAGAATTAGTCCCTTTGGATGGGATTTCACTCGTGCTTGGCTGTTTGTGTTTGTTTATATTCGTTTTAAGCGCTTCTTTAATCTTTGAAAAAGCCTTATCCAAGCAGTATTTGCAAACCGCTAAAGATAAAATCGCCTCTTTAAAAAATTTAAAAGTCATCGCCATTACCGGAAGCTTTGGGAAAACCAGCACCAAAAATTTCTTGCTTCAAATCTTACAAACCACATTCAACGTGCACGCAAGCCCCAAAAGCGTCAATACCCTTTTAGGGCTTGCGAATGATATTAACCAGAATTTAGACAATAAGAGCGAAATCTATATCGCTGAAGCCGGGGCAAGGAATAAGGGCGATATTAAAGAAATCACCCGCCTTATTGAACCACACCTTGCCGTGGTCGCAGAAGTGGGCGAACAGCATTTAGAATATTTTAAAACTTTAGAAAATATTTGCGAGACTAAAGCGGAATTATTGGATTCCAAACGCTTAGAAAAAGCCTTTTGTTACTCTGTGGAAAAAATCAAGCCCTATGCCCCTAAAGATAGCCCTTTAATAAATGTTTCTAGCCTGGTTAAAAACATCCAATCCACTTTAAAAGGCACTTCTTTTGAAATGCTTTTAGATAGCGTTTGGGAAAGATTTGAAACAAAGGTTTTAGGGGAATTTAGTGCTTATAATATCGCTTCAGCCATTTTAATCGCTAAGCATTTAGGCTTAGAGACCGAAAGGATCAAACGGCTTGTTTTGGAACTCAACCCTATCGCCCATCGTTTGCAACTTTTGGAAGTGAATCAAAAAATCATCATAGACGATAGCTTTAATGGGAATTTAAAGGGCATGTTAGAGGGCATTCGTTTAGCGAGTTTGCACAAAGGGCGTAAAGTCATCGTAACACCAGGATTAGTGGAAAGCAATACAGAAAGTAATGAGGCTTTAGCGCAAAAAATAGACGAGGTTTTTGATGTCGCTATCATCACAGGGGAGTTGAATTCCAAAACGATTGCTTCACGATTGAAAACCCCCCAAAAAATCTTACTCAAGGATAAGGCGCAATTGGAAAATATCTTACAAGCCACCACGATTCAAGGCGATTTGATTTTATTCGCTAATGATGCCCCTAATTACATTTAGGAAATGAACATGCAACATTTATACGCTCCTTGGCGCGAAAGTTATTTGAAAGAGAAAAATAAAAGTTGTGTCTTTTGTGAAATTTCTCAAAACCCTACAAAAGATCCAGAGAACAGAGTGCTTTATAGAAATAACGATCTCTTTGTGGTGATGAACGCCTACCCTTATAACCCGGGGCATTTGTTGATCATTCCCCATGCACATCAAGCGAGCGTTGAACTTTTAGATCTTAACATTTGGCTGAACATGAATGCTTTAGTGCCTAAAGTGTTAAAAGCGTTGTATGCTTATGGCGCTCAAGGGATCAATTTAGGTTTGAATTTGCACAGAAACGCCGGAGCAGGGATTCCTGAGCATTTGCACATGCATTTAGTGCCTAGGTTTTTAGGCGATAGCAATTTTATAAGCGTTATCGCTCAAACCAGGGTGTGCGGGATGGATCTTAATGAAACCTATCTTACCTTAAAAAACTTATTAGAAAAGGAGCTTCATTGAAAACAAACGCTTTTAGTTTGGGTGTGTTACAATTGATTTTAATTCATTTTAAGGAGTGTCAGCGATGAAGGCGCGTGGGTTTAAGGCAAAGATGCGTGGGTTTAAGATTTTTTCAGGGAGCGCTCACCCTGCATTTGGCAAAGAAGTGTCAAAGCATTTAGGCTTTCCCTTATCCAAAGCGGTGATAGGCAAATTCAGCGATGGCGAAATCAATATCCAAATCAGCGAATCGGTGCGCGGTAAGGATATTTTTATCATCCAGCCCACTTGCGTGCCGGTCAATGACAATTTAATGGAATTGTTAGTCATGGTAGATGCTTTAAGGCGCAGTTCGGCCAATTCTATCACAGCGGTGTTGCCGTATTTTGGCTATGCCAGACAGGACAGAAAAGCGGCTCCACGAGTGCCTATCACGGCTAAAATGGTCGCTAATTTGATGCAAGAAGTGGGGATTGAAAGGATCATTACGATGGATTTGCATGCCGGGCAAATCCAAGGCTTTTTTGATGTGCCGGTGGATAATTTATACGGATCTATCGTTTTTAGAGACTATATCCGCTCTAAAGCGTTAAAAAACCCTGTGATCGCTAGCCCTGATGTGGGTGGGGTTACAAGAGCTAGGTATTTTGCCAATCAAATGGGGTTAGATTTAATCATCGTGGATAAGCGCCGTGAAAAAGCTAATGAAAGCGAAGTGATGAATATTATCGGATCAGCCAAGGAGCGCGATGTGATTTTAGTGGATGACATGATTGATACCGCAGGCACGATCTGTAAAGCCGCTTTGGCCTTAAAAGAGCAAGGGGCAACTTCTGTCATGGCGTTAGGCACGCATGCGGTTTTGAGCGGGAATGCGATCAAGCGCATTAAAGAAAGCGCGTTAGATGAAGTGGTGGTAACTAACTCTATCCCTTTAGTTCAAAAATGCGATAAAATCACCACCTTAAGCGTAGCACCCTTATTTGCGGAAGTGATCAGAAGGATTTATCATAACGAAAGCGTCCAATCGCTTTTCACTTAAAAAAGGAATAAAAAAGCGGGAGTGGTGGATTCTGTAGGACTTGAACCTACGACCAATCGGTTATGAGCCGAGCGCTCTGACCAGCTGAGCTAAGAATCCAAAATTCCCAAAGGACGGTTTGCTATTGTATCCAAAAATATAGCGAAAAGCAAGCAGGTTTTCTAGGATTGCAAACAGGATCATAAAAGTGATAAAACTGCTCCCCCCATAGCTGAACAAAGGCAAGGGAATGCCTACCACAGGGGCTAACCCTAAAGTCATGGCGATATTCACGCTGGAATAAACAAAGATTAAAATAGAAATCCCAAGGGCTACAATCTTTAAAAACCAATCGCTGTTGCTTTCAAACAGATAAAAAAATAAATGCAAACTCAAGCCTATATAAATCGCAAAAAGCAATATAGCCCCTAAAAAACCAAAACGCTCCACGAAGTAAGCGAAGATGAAATCGCTCGTTGCGATAGGCAAGAATTTGAATTTGGTTTGCGTGCAAGCTTCTTTAGATTTGCCTAAAAACCCGCCCGATCCTATAGCGATAATGGATTGCATGACATGGTAATTAGGCTTTTCAGAAAGAAAGTCTGCGATGCGCTTTTTTTGGTAATCATGCAAAAAATGATAAGCGATAGGCGAAGCCACTATTAAAGCGATTAAAAGAGGGAGCCACACCCTAGTCTTTAAACCCACGATAAGTAAAATCCCAAAACCCATGATCAGCACAATAAGAGCCGTGCCTAAATCAGGCTGTTTTAAAATCAAAGCCGCCGGTAAGCAAATGTAAAAACTAAGCTTTAAAAACATGCCCCAATCATAGCCCTTAAAAGGAGGTGGGTTGATTTTAATCAAATGCGCTAATAGTAAAAGGATAGCGATTTTCACAGGTTCGCTGGGCTGTAAGGTGATAGAGGTAAAGGGAATGACTAGCCATCGTTGAGCCCCAAGCTTGCTAGACCCCATAAAATCCACTAACGCCAATAAAATAACGCACACCCAATAAAACACAAAGAGCCACCGATCGAGCTTCCTAAAAGGGATAAAAAACACGATCCAAAAGAGAAGAAACCCTATCGCATAATAAACCCCTTGTTTCAAGCTCAAAACCGCGCTGCTCTCAAAAATCAACAAAAAAGAAACCACCAACAAGGGAATAATAAACACAAAAGGCAAAAGATCAAAATGCATCCAAATCCTTTTGTCTAATGCCATGCGTTTTTCATAACCCCTAATCTTATTGTGTTAATTTTTTGATTGTATCCAAGTTGAGATAATTCTCCTTAAAGAGAGAAGTTATCATGCCAACTTCACCAGGCAAATTGATTTCGCCCGTCTCATCATTAAAGCACTTTTCTAGCACTTTCAAATACGCAAACCCAATGCCTTCTGTGATAACAGCAGCGGTTGCGCCCCCTGCAACACTCCCCACAACAGGAATGAATTTAAGGAAACCATTAACGAGCGTTCTCCCCACTTGCGCGACAGCGGTTACGCTTAACAATCCTGCGACCAAACTCGCGCCCACAGATTTATCCAAATCCATTCCAAAAGCGTCATTCATTTTATAGATCATCCCCGCTTGAATGGGCGCAATAGCGAGCACATCGCTAAAGGGTATGGGGATAAGCCCAGCCGCTCCAGCCGCTCCTGATGCAACATGGATAATGGTTTTACATTCCTCTATCATGGCCTGTTTTCTTTTTTGAATATTAGCTTTTTGAATACTCAAGAAATGCTTTTTCTTATTTTCTTTAGCGTCTGAAAGACATTTTTCTGTTTCAGCTACCAACTCTTCTAAACCTTCAATGGGGACTTCAATACCTCTAAATGAAAATGCAACGGAATTGACCCTCACATAATCTCTGACAAAACCTTTAAACCCCCATTCTTCGTCTATGATCCCTTTAGTTTCTTTAACAAACGCATCGCCGGCTTCGGCTTGAGTGTTTGTGAAAACGACAATCGTTGGGATATTCCAATCTTTAGTGAAGCTTAATAACTCTCTCTCTCTCTTGAATCCTACCAGAAGTCTCTTTAACGCACAAATACGCCACATCAATGGCTTCTTTTTCATCAAGCGTTTTAAAAGAATCTTCCATTTCTTTTTTAATGCTTTGCATGGTATCGTGGTAATCTTTACCTTCAATGCCTTTGGTGTCCCAAAAAACCAAGCCCTTCTGTTCATCAATGTATTTTTCAAGGTGCTGAGTGATAGGCTTTCCTACGCCTGCTTTAGCGATTTCTTTACCAAATAGAGCGTTAATGAGCGAGCTTTTACCCACCCCAGTAGCTCCCATAAGCAAAATATTCATCTTTGGTTTTTCTTTTTTGATGTGTTCAAGCATCTTGCTCATGTTCAATCCTCCCTCTTTCCCATCAAGCGTGAATGAGTCGCCTAAAAAGCCACGCAAAATGCCGTTCAGTTTATCATGCCCGTTATGTTCCATTAGAACCCCTTTAAAAATGATTTGAGCCACACAATGTTGGTGCACCGATTATAGCGTATTCAAATAATGAAATAGGATTTTTTTAAGGTTTTGAGTAGAATAATGGTTTTTAAAAATGCAAAAAAGAGTTTGAATGCAAAAAGTTTTCATCGCCCCTACCCATTACAAACGCATTGATGAATTTTTAGCCAAAGAATTGCAAATTTCTAAAAACCAGGTATTGAATTTGATTAAAGAGGGGTTAGTGTTTTGTCAAAAAAAGGAGGTCAAAAAAGGGGGGCTAGCCTTAAAAGAGGGCGATGCAATCACGCTTTTAACGCCCAAAATCACGCCCAAATCCTTAAAAAGAGGGCTTGATTTAGAAATAGAAGTCATTTTTGAAGATGAAGACTTGTTAGTGTTGAATAAGCCCCCTAATTTAGTCGTCCATAAAGCCCCAAGCGTGAAAGAGCCTACTTTAGTGGATTGGTTAAAATCTCAAAATTACGAGCTTTCTAATTTGGGCTCAAAAGAGCGCTATGGGATTGTGCATCGTTTGGATAAGGACACGAGCGGAGGGATTGTCATCGCTAAAAACAATTTTACCCATGTTCATTTGAGCGAGCAACTCAAAACTAAAACAATGGGGCGCTATTATATCGCCTTGCTTTCAACGCCCTTAAAAGAAGAAAAAATGAGCGTGGAATGCTATTTGGCAAGAAACCCTAATAACCGCTTAAAAATGATAGCGCTCAAAGCGGCTAAAAAAGAAAAAAGCCGTTATTCTAAAAGCGAATTTACTAGCTTGCTGACTTCTCAAAATGGCATGGATTTGATAGGGGCTAAACTATTCACTGGGCGCACGCACCAGATCAGAGCGCATTTAGAATATTTGAACAGACACATCATAGGCGATAATCTTTACGGGCTTAATGGGGCGCTTTCTAAAGAAGACATAAGAATCATGTTGCATGCCTATTTGATAGAGTTCAAACACCCCAGAAGCGAGCAAAAACTGCGCTTTAAAGTTCCCCTATTAAAGGATATGTTAGAATATCTTAAAAAAGTTTTTGACAAGGAGAATTTAGATGAGGTCTTGGATGAAGAAAAAATACTTCACGCTTTTATTGCAAAGTAGTGTGGTATTAGCGGTTTTTATAGGGTGTTCTTCTACCAGGAATCATACTTTTTCAGCCCTTAATAATCAAGAAAATATAGATACTAAGCTTCCGGTAGTCCATTCTGTTAAAACCATTAACGATGTGAGTTCAGTGGGTTTTGAATGGCCTAAAATCGCTGATACTTATGATATTGATGGGTTTATTTTGTATCGTTTGAAAAAAGACTCCAAGCTTAAAAGAATCGCTACGATTAAAAACCCTTATGCGACCCATTATTATGATGAGGGGCTAGAAACAGAGAGTTCTTACACTTACCAATTAGCCACTTACAAGGGCGATAAAATTTCTAATCTTTCAGACCCCATTCTAGTAAAAACCTCTTTTATCAATCCTGTAGAAAGCGTGTTTGCAAGCCTTGAATACCCTAAAAGCGTGAAAGTCTTTTGGAGCCCACACCCAAATCCCAGCGTTTCTAAATACATTATTCAAAGGCAGAATAAAGACGGCAAATTTTTAAATGTAGGGGCTGTAAAAAACCGCTTATTCGTGGAGTTTTTTGATAAAGATTTAGAAGATGGGCAAAAATACCGCTACCAAGTCATTGCTGAAAATTTCATGGGGGATAAATCCAGGCCTAGCGTGATAGTGGAGGGGAAAACCAAAGATTTACCCAAAGAAATCACTAACGTTAGAGTGAGCCAAAACCTCACACGACACATTGAATTGAGTTGGGATAAATCCACCCAAGAAGATGTGATAGCTTATCGCATTTACGCTTCCAATAACCGCAACGATAAATACAAATTCATCGCTCAAACCACCAACACTTCCTATGTGGATAAAATAGAAAAAGACAACCTCACGCGCTATTATAAAGTCGTCGCCCTTGATAAAACGCATCTTGAAGGGGCGTTACCCAAAGAGCCTGCCATGGGTGAGACCGCTGACAGGCCCGAAGCCCCTATCATCACTAAAGGGACTATTCAAGACTCTTCAGCTTTCATTCAATGGGAAAATAACCCAAGCGCTAAAATAGCCACTTATGCGGTGTATCGCTTTGAAGCCAATTCTAAAACCCCTTTGCGCTTTGGGAATATCACCAAAAACCAATTCGTGGATAAAGACATGAAAGTGGGCGTGGCTTACCGCTATCAAGTGGTGAGCGTGGATAAAGATGGTTTAGAGTCGCACCCAAGCAAAGAAGTGCGTTTGTTTTTAGAGCGCTAAAAGGGTTTTAATGCCCCATTTTTTAGCCAAGCTAGACTCCAAGCCTTTAGAATACCCCTTAATTGAAGGGGATTTTTGTTTTCATAAGGAATTTTTAAGCTTAAAAAACCCCACTAAAAGCTGTGTGTATGCGAGTTTTAAGGATCGCATTTTTTTATTGCAAAAAATCCGGCGAGCGGGTGATTTTTTAATCAAAAGCGAAAAAGCAACGCCCTTAAAAAGGGAGGTTTTAAAACAAGCTTTAAGGATTTATTCGCAATCTTTTGAAGTCATTTCGCATAATTTGCAAGAAAATTCTAAACATGCGAGCCAAAAAAAAGCCCTTGATTTAGAGGTTTTTGAAGACTTTATTCAAAAAAATCAAGCCCCTATTTTAGTAGAAATTGGTTTTGGGAGTGGGAGGCATTTGATAGAACTAGCCAAAAACAACCCCACTAAAACATGCTTAGGGATAGAGATTCACACCCCATCTATCGCGCAAGCGTTAAAGCAAATTGAATTGTTGGATTTAAAAAATCTGCACATCTTGCAAGGCGATGGCCGTTTGATTTTAGAGAGCATGCCAAATTATAAGTGCGAAAAAATTTTTGTGCATTTCCCTGTGCCATGGAATGAGAAAAAACACCGCCGGGTGCTAAGCGAAAAATTTTTAAACGAAGCTTTAAGGGTTTTAAAGCCTAAAGGGTTTTTGGAATTACGCACCGATGATGGTCTTTATTTTGAAGACAGCCTAAAATTAGCCCTAAAAAATTTTCAATGCGAGATAGAAATCAAAAAAAACGCTCAAATCCCGGTTGTCAGCAAGTATGAAGTGCGTTGGAACAAACTCAAAAAAGATATTTATGATTTAAGAATTTATTCTTTAGAATTGGATGAAACCCCTTTTGATAACCATGCATTTGATTTTTCTTTTGATACAATAACAATGAGTAAAAAGAGCGTTGGAGCGATTTTAAAAACCCCAAAAATCATCCAAGAGGGGTATTTTGTGCATGTTTGTAATATTTATGAGAATAAGGGGGATTTTTTAGTGGAATTGAGTATGGGGGATTTTGATTGGCCTGTGCGTTTGTTTGTTTTATTGGCAGAAAATCAGATTTTTTACCTCAATAAAAGCCCCTTAAAAACTTTAAACAACCACAAAGCGCATCTTTTGCTTCAAAATATCCTAAGCCAAAAGGGAATTGGATGAGTGTGATCATCGCAGCGAACAATCTATGCTTACAATACCAGCAAAACGAACCGGTCATTAAGCATGCTAATTTGCACATCAAACGGAAGGATTTTGTGTTCATTTCAGGGCCTAGCGGGAGCGGTAAAAGCACACTTTTGCGTTCGTTTTATGGGGATTTAAAACTTTTTAGTGGCAAGTTAGAAGTTTGCAATATCAACATGAATAACGCTTCAAAATCAACGATTTTAGATTTGCGTAAAAATATTGGCGTGGTTTTCCAAGATTATAAATTGATCCAAGATTACACGATTGAGCAAAATATCAAACTACCCATGGTCATTTGCGGAATCAAAAAAGAAGAATGCCATTTGCAGCTAGAAAAACTTTTGGGGCATATTGATTTACGCCATAAGGCTAACCGCTACCCCAAAGAGCTCAGTGGGGGCGAACAACAGCGAGTGGCTATGGCTAGGGCTATGGCGAACTGCCCTGAACTCATTTTAGCCGATGAACCTACCGGGAATTTAGACGATTATTCTAGCGATAAAATCTGGAGCTTGTTAAGGGGCATGAACACGCAATTAAACGCTACGATCGTGGTGGTTACGCACAAATTCCCTAAAAATTTTAGCGCTTATCACCGAAAATTTTACATAGAAGAGGGGGAAGTTTATGAATACTCTTAAAAAGCATTTAGCCTTTATCATTCCCCTAGTGGCGTTATTGTTTAGCTTGGAATGTGTGTTGTTTATCAATCAAGCGATAGAACAAAAAGAAAAAAAATTGATTGAAGATTATTCAGTCGTGTTGGCCAGCACGCAAAAATTAGGCTTGGAATTGTTGCGTCAAAATTTTAGTGAAATCACGGCTTTAAAAGAAATTGATCCTAATTATTCTTTAGAGCCTCTTCAAAAAACTTTAGGCACAGACGGGCTTAAGGAATTAAGAAAGAATTTACCCTTTTTTTATTCTTTACAACTTTCCACATTCCCCACTCAAGAGCGTTTAGAAAACATTAAAGAAAAATTGCTCAAAATCCCTGGCGTTCAAAAAGTTGAAGTCTTTGCCAAAACTTACATGCAAGTGTATGATCTCTTGAGTTTTATTAAAGCAGCGGTCTATATCTTTGCGTTAGTGGTCTTTGTTTTATCGGTTTTATTGATGTTTAAGCAAGTCCGCATCTGGATCTATCAATACCATGAGAGATTAGAGATCATGGATTTATTAGGGGCTTCGGTGTCTTTTAAAAACGGGTTTTTGTATAAAATAGCTTTAATGGATTCTCTAATCGCTAGTTTTTTAGCCCCCATGCTCATGCTTTATATCACTTCGCAAAAAGGTTTTGAAAAAACGATGGATACTTTGGGTATTATAGGAGGCGCGTTTGTTTTAAACCATTTTTTATGGGGACTGCTTTTTAGCCTTGTGGTCTCATTTGTTTCTGTTTTACTTGTAGCTTGGAGGACTAGACATGTATAAATTAGGGGTGTTTTTGTTAGCCACCTTACTATCAGCTAACACGCAAAAAGTGAGCGATATTGCTAAAGATATCCAACATAAAGAAACCCTCTTGAAAAAAACCCATGAAGAAAAAAACCAACTAAACAGCCGTTTGAGTTCTTTAGGCGAAGCGATCCGCTCTAAAGAGCTTCAAAAGGTTGAGATGGAGCGCCAAATGATCGCTTTAAAAAAGAGTCTTGAAAAAAATCGTAACGAAAGTTTGGCTCAAGAAAAAGTCCTAACCAACTACCGTAAGTCTTTAGATCATTTGCAAAAACAGCGATCATCTTTACAAAAGAGGGTGTTTGATACGCTTTTAGAGGATTTTCTTTTTTCACAAGCCCTAAAGGGGCAGAATTTAGCCTCTTCTAATGATGTGATTTTACAAGTAGCGTTTGAAAACTTGCACCAAAGCACTCTGTCTAAAATGTCGCAACTAAGCCAAGAAGAAAAAGATCTCAATACGCAAGCTTTAAAAGTCAAAAGCAGCATTCAAAAAATCTCCTCTGTCATAGATGAGCAAAAAACTCGTGAAGCAACCTTAAAATCCTTGCAAACCGAACAGAATAAGCTCATTTTGAGCATGCAAAAAGACTATGCGATCTATAACCAACGGCTAACCCTTTTAGAAAAAGAACGCCAGAATTTAAACGCTCTTTTAAAACGCTTGAATATCATCAAACAAAACAGAGAAAATGAAGAGAGGGTCAGTTTGAAAAAATCTTCTCAAGCTTTAGAAGTCAAACAAGTGGCTAGCTCTTATCAAAATATCAACACCACGAGCTATAACGGGCCAAAAACGATCGCTCCTTTGAACGATTATGAAGTGGTACAAAAATTTGGCCCCTATATTGATCCGGTTTATAATTTAAAAATTTTTAGCGAGTCTATCACGCTAGTGTCAAAAACCCCAAACGCTTTGGTGCGTAATGTTTTGGACGGGAAAATCGTGTTCGCTAAAGAAATCAACATGCTTAAAAAAGTCGTTATTATTGAGCATAAAAACGGGATCCGCACGATTTATTCTCAATTGGATAAAATCGCCCCCACCATTAAAAGCGGCATGCGGATCCAAAAAGGCTATGTTTTAGGGCGCATTGATCAACGCTTGGGCTTTGAAGTTACCATGAGAGAAAAACATATTAACCCCTTAGAACTTATCGCACGCAATTAAACAAATCATTTTTATTGCCGATATTGGCTAAAGAGCTTATGCAAACAAATAAATCATTATACTTGTAGGCATGGAAAAATTTGGAGGTTTTTATGGTCAATGAAGTTCAAGGGGTTGGGATTCCCACATCTCACACAAGCGTTCAAACAACCCCCACAAAAGAGATCAGTCGCACAAATACTATAAACACTATTGATGAATCTAAGACAACGATAGACCCTGATCAATACAAACCCAAACTAGAATTATTGAGCGAGCGTCTGAATGAAGAAATGAAACGCATTGGCACGGATATTAATTTTAGTTATAACGATACGATCAAAGGGTTGGTGGTTTCAGTCAAAGACGCTAATGGGGATAAGGTGATAAGAGAAATACCCTCTAAAGAAGCCGTGGAGCTTATGCAAAGAATGCGCGATGTGATAGGCATCATCTTTGATAAGAGAGGCTAAACATTAGAGGTAAAACATGGCAATAGGTTCATTAAGCTCATTAGGGCTTGGCAGTAAGGTTTTGAATTACGATGTGATTGACAAGCTTAAGGACGCTGATGAAAAAGCGTTAATCGCCCCACTAGACAAGAAAATGGAGCAAAATGTTGAAAAACAAAAAGCCCTTGTAGAAATTAAAACGCTCCTTTCATCTCTAAAAGGCCCGGTTAAAACGCTTTCAGATTATTCCACTTATATCAGCCGAAAAAGCAATGTTACAGGCGATGCGTTGAGCGCGAGCGTGGGGGCTGGCGTGCCTATTCAGGATATTAAAGTGGATGTGCAAAATTTAGCGCAAGGCGATATTAACGAACTAGGGGCGAAATTTTCTTCAAGAGATGATATTTTTAGTCAAGTGGATACCACGCTCAAATTTTACACGCAAAACAAGGACTACGCCGTTGATATTAAAGCAGGAATGACTTTAGGCGATGTGGCTCAAAGCATCACGGACGCTACCAATGGCGAAGTGATGGGCATTGTGATGAAAACAGGAGGGAATGACCCCTACCAATTAATGGTGAATACCAAAAACACCGGCGAAGACAACCGAGTCTATTTTGGCTCACACCTCCAATCCACGCTCACTAACAAAAACGCCCTTTCTTTGGGGGTTGATGGAAGCGGAAAAAGTGAAGTGAGTTTGAATTTAAAGGGGGCTGATGGGAGCATGCATGAAGTCCCTATCATGCTAGAGCTCCCTGAAAGCGCTTCTATCAAGCAAAAAAACGCGGCGATCCAAAAGGCTATGGAGCAGGCTTTAGAAAATGACCCTAATTTTAAAGATTTGATCGCTAATGGGGATATTTCCATAGACACTCTTCATGGGGGGGAATCTTTAATCATTAATGACAGGCGTGGGGGAAACATTGAAATTAAAGGGAGTAAGGCTAAAGAGCTTGGGTTTTTGCAAACCACCACCCAAGAAAGCGATTTATTAAAAAGCTCTCGCACGATAAAAGAGGGTAAATTAGAAGGGGTAATTAGCTTGAATGGTCAAAAACTGGATTTGAAAGCCTTAACCAAAGAGGGCAACACCAGCGAAGAAAACACAGACGCTATCATTCAAGCGATTAACGCTAAAGAAGGCTTGAGTGCGTTTAAGAACGCCGAAGGCAAGCTTGTGATCAATTCTAAAACCGGAATGCTCACCATTAAGGGCGAGGACGCTTTAGGCAAGAATAGTTTGAAAGATTTGGGTTTGAACGCTGGCATAATGCAATCTTATGAAGCTTCACAAAACACGCTTTTTATGTCTAAAAATTTGCAAAAAGCGAGCGATTCAGAATTCACTTATAATGGGGTGAGCATCACACGCCCCACTAATGAGGTCAATGATGTGATTAGCGGGGTTAATATCACTTTAGAGCAAACCACAGAGCCTAATAAACCTGCCATTATCAGCGTGAGCAGGGACAATCAAGCCATTATAGACAGCCTTAAGGAATTTGTCAAAGCCTATAATGAGCTTATCCCTAAATTAGATGAAGACACGCGTTATGACGCTGACACTAAAATCGCTGGGATTTTCAACGGCGTGGGCGATATTCGTGCAATTCGATCTTCTCTTAATAATGTGTTTTCTTACAGCGTGCATACGGATAATGGGGTAGAAAGCTTGATGAAATACGGGCTTAGTTTAGACGATAAGGGCGTGATGAGTTTGGATGAGGCTAAATTGAGTAGCGCATTAAATTCTAACCCTAAAGCGACTCAAGATTTTTTCTATGGGAGCGATAGCAAGGATATGGGGGGCAGAGAAATCCACCAAGAGGGCATTTTTTCTAAATTCAATCAAGTCATCGCCAATCTCATAGACGGAGGGAACGCTAAATTAAAGATTTATGAAGATTCCCTAGACAGAGACGCTAAAAGCCTGACCAAAGACAAAGAAAACGCTCAAGAGCTTTTAAAAACCCGCTACAACATCATGGCGGAGCGCTTTGCCGCTTATGATAGCCAAATCTCTAAAGCCAATCAAAAATTCAATTCCGTGCAAATGATGATCGATCAAGCGGCGGCTAAAAAGAATTAAAAAAACAGAGAGTTATCAATTTTAAAGGATAAAGGAACATTATGCAATACGCTAACGCTTATCAAGCCTACCAGCATAACCGAGTGAGTGTGGAATCCCCGGCAAAACTCATTGAAATGCTTTATGAAGGGATTTTAAGATTTTCTTCGCAAGCCAAACGCTGTATTGAAAATGAAGACATTGAAAAGAAAATTTATTATATTAATAGGGTTACGGATATTTTCACGGAATTGTTGAATATTTTAGATTATGAAAAAGGGGGGGAAGTGGCGGTGTATCTTACAGGCTTATACACCCATCAAATCAAAGTTTTAACGCAGGCCAATGTGGAAAATGATGCGAGCAAGATTGATTTGGTGTTGAATGTGGCTAGGGGGTTGTTAGAAGCATGGAGGGAAATCCATTCAGATGAACTCGCCTAATGTGTTATTAGATTCCTTTAAAATCGCTCTTGTTAAAAAAGATTCTAAGCAAGCCTTTTCATTGATAGAGCGCCTTTCTTTAGAGCAAATAAAAAGTTTGGATTTAGATGCGCTTTTAAGCCTTAAGGAAATGATAGCCCAAAGCATTGAACTATTAGAAAAAGAAAAAAAAGAACTGCAATTACAAATGCATAAGGCTAAGAAGATTCAAAAATTTTTGTCTTAAGTTTTTTTAAACTACGATACAATAAAAGCACTATTTTTATTGAAGGCTAAAGATTGTCTGAACCCATAGATAGATTCACGCGCATAAGGTGGTTGTTTAAAAACGATTTTGAAAAAATCCGCCAACAAAGGGTTTTAATCTGTGGCGTTGGGGGTGTTGGGGGCTTTGTGCTAGACGCTTTGTATCGTGTGGGGATAGGGCAAATCACTATCATTGATAAAGATGTGTTTGATGTTACCAATCAAAACCGCCAGATTGGATCAGAAAGGATAGGAGAATCTAAAGTGTTGGTGTTGCAAGATCTCTATAAGGGCATTCAAGCTTTGAATTGTCGCATAGATGAAGCGTTTTTAAATTCATTTAATTTTAGAGATTATGATTACATTTTAGATTGCATGGACGATTTGCCTATTAAAACAAGCTTAGCAATAAAATGCCAGAATTTCGCTTACGGGAAATTTATCAGCTCTATGGGGAGCGCGAAACGCTTGAACCCTAAACACATCCAAGTAAGGAGCGTTTGGGAAAGCTATGGCGATAAATTCGGGCGTAAATTTAGGGATTTTTTAAAAAAACGCCGTTTTAAAGGGGATTTTAAAGTGGTTTTTAGCCCTGAAGTCCCGCATTGCATAGAGCTTGGGAGTTTTAATGCGGTTACGGCGAGTTTTGGCTTGCAAATAGCGAGTGAAGTCGTGCAAGACATTATCAAAAATGAAAGGCAATGAAATGAAAGATTACGAAGATGAATTGGAAGATTTTGAAGAAGAAGAATTAGAGGGCTTTGAAGAAGAAGATGAAGAGTATGGGGATTATAAGAATGTCTATGATGATGACGATTATGAAGACTATAACTCTGATTATGAAGAAGAGTGAAAAATGATTTGTGCGAGCGTCCTCCAGCATGCTTATTGCGGCTCTAGAAAAAAAACCATAGAGCATACAGCCAACCTGCTTGAACAAGCGCTAAAAAAACACCCTAAGACCAATTTGGTGGTGTTGCAAGAATTGAACCCTTATAGTTATTTTTGCCAGAGCGAAAACCCTAAATTTTTTGATTTGGGCGAATATTTTGAAGAAGATAAGGCTTTTTTTAGTGCTTTAGCTCAAAAATTTCAAGTGGTGCTTATCGCTTCTTTGTTTGAAAAGCGTGCTAAAGGATTGTATCACAATAGCGCGGTTGTGTTTGAAAAAGATGGTTCAATCGCTGGAGTGTATCGCAAAATGCACATTCCTGATGACCCAGGGTTTTATGAAAAATTTTATTTCACGCCGGGGGATTTGGGCTTTGAGCCTATTGTTACAAGCGTGGGCAAATTAGGGCTTATGGTGTGCTGGGATCAGTGGTATCCTGAAGCAGCAAGGATCATGGCTTTAAAAGGGGCAGAAATTTTAATCTATCCTAGCGCGATAGGGTTTTTAGAAGAAGATTCTAACGAAGAAAAAAAGCGTCAGCAAAACGCATGGGAGACGATCCAAAGAGGGCATGCGATCGCTAATGGCTTGCCTTTGATTGCGACTAACAGAGTGGGCGTAGAGTTAGATCCTAGTGGGGCGATTAAGGGGGGCATTACTTTTTTTGGCTCTAGTTTTGTGGTGGGGGCTTTAGGCGAATTTTTGGCTAAAGCGAGCGATAAAGAAGAGATTTTATATGCGGAAATTGATTTAGAACGCACCGAAGAAGTGCGCCGAATGTGGCCGTTTTTAAGAGACAGACGCATTGATTTTTATAACGATTTGTTGAAACGCTATATCTAGTCCATTTAAGATTAGAAAATAAGGTTAGAAAGGATTAAACATGGTAGGTGTAATTTTTTGCGCTAAACAAGCGCAAAAGTTCTATCATTTTTGCGCGGTATTTTCATTTTAACAAGGAGCAAAAGTGCTAGAAAATGGCTCTATATGGAGCAATCCTGCCTTTGTGGCTATCATTTGCATGTGCGTTCTTAGCCTTTTAAGGCTCAATGTCATGCTTTCTATGATTAGCGCGACTCTCATAGCAGGGCTTATGGGAGGGCTTGGATTGACAGAGAGTTTTAATGCGATGATAGACGGCATGAAAGGCAATTTAAACATCGCTTTAAGCTACATCCTTTTAGGGGCTTTGGCGGTAGCGATCGCTAAAAGCAACCTCATTAAAGTCGCTTTGAGTAAATTAATAGGCTTAATGGATTACAAGCGATCCACTTTTTGCTTTTTGATCGCTTTCATCGCATGTTTTTCGCAAAATTTAGTGCCGGTGCATATCGCTTTTATCCCTATTTTAATCCCCCCTCTTTTGCATTTGATGAACCGGCTAGAATTGGATAGAAGAGCGGTCGCTTGCGCTTTAACCTTTGGCTTGCAAGCCCCCTATTTGGTGCTTCCTGTAGGGTTTGGCTTGATTTTTCAAACCACCATTTTAGAGCAATTAAAAGCCAATGGCGTTAGCACCACCATAGCGCAAATCACAGGAGTGATGTGGATAGCGGGGTTAGCGATGGTTGTTGGGCTATTTTTAGCGGTATTAACGCTATACAAAAAACCCAGGCGCTACAAAGAAAAATCTTTTAATATAGAAGATTACGCCTCGCTTCAATTAAACTACCATGACTACTTGACTTTTATAGGGATTATCGTGGCATTTGTGATCCAATTAGCCACCGATTCTATGCCTTTAGCCGCCTTTTTAGCGTTAGCGATTATCTTACTAGGCCGTGGCATTAAGTTTAAAGAAACAGACTCGCTTATGGATGATAGCGTGAAAATGATGGCGTTTATCGCTTTTGTGATGTTAGTGGCTAGCGGGTTTGGAGAAGTGTTGCAAAAAGTGCATGCGATAGAGGGCTTAGTGAATGCGATCACAAGCGTAGTCCAAGGGAAGTTTTTAGGGGCTTTTTTAATGCTTGTTGTAGGGCTTTTTATCACTATGGGGATAGGGACTTCTTTTGGCACTATTCCTATCATCGCTGTGTTTTATGTCCCTTTATGCGCGAAATTAGGATTCAGCATAGAATCTACGATTTTACTCATCGGCATAGCCGCAGCTTTAGGCGATGCAGGCTCACCGGCTAGCGATAGTACCATGGGGCCCACTTGCGGGCTTAACGCAGACAACCAACACAATCATATTTATGACACATGCGTGCCGACTTTTTTAGTCTATAACCTCCCTTTGATTGTTTTTGGAGTGGTTGGAGCGTTACTATTAGGCTAATCTATCAAGTTAAGAAAATCTTTTCTTTAGCCTTACCCTCTGGGGTTAATGCTTTTTTAGATGTGCTGGTGGTCGCGCTCTCGGTTTTTTTTGTGGGCAAGATTTCGCACCATCACATCGTGGTTTTAGGGGTGGGCTTGCAATTTTTGATGCTTTTTTATGGCATCAACACGATTTTATACACTGGCACTAACGCCATTCTTTCTAGGCTTGTGGGGGCTAGGGATTTTACTCAAATCAATCACGCTTTTTCCAGTATTTTTATAGGGGCGTTTGTGATTTGTTTGGGCGTGCTGTTTGTTTCTTATTTTTTGATTGAGCCTTTTTTAAATTGGATGCAATTACAAAATCCTTCGCGCCAATTGACGCAAGATTATTTAGAAGTCTTAGTTATTGCGCTACCGAGTATTTTTTTAAAAAATGTTTTAGTTTCAGCGCTCGCTAGCTTTTCAGACACCCTAACCCCCTTTATTGTCAAAATCATCATGGTCATCGCATGCATTTTTTTGAATCAAGCCTTGATTTTTGGGGATTTTGGTTTTAAAGAAATGGGGATTGTAGGCTCTGCTTTAGCGAATGTGGTTGTCTCTTATTTGGAATTACTCGCGCTTAGCGTTTGGATACAAATCAAAAAAATCCCTTTAAAATTCAAAATAACCTTTCATTTTTCTTTTTTAAAAACCATGTTTAGAGTGGGTTGGCCGGCCGGGTTTGAGCGTTTATTGAGCTTGTTTTCTTTAATCCTCTTATCCAAATTTGTAGCGAGCTATGGGGATAAGGTGTTAGCGGGCATGCAAATAGGCATTAGGGTTGAAACCTTTTCGTTCATGCCCGGATTTGGGTTTATGATCGCAGCGATGGTTTTAACAGGGCAAAATTTAGGAGCGAACAAGCCAAAGATCGCCACAGAATACGCGCATTTGATTTTAAAAATCTCGATGGGTTTAATGGGGGTTTTAGGGATTGTTTTAGTCTTATTCGCTAAAGAATTTGCGAGCCTTTTTTCTCAAGATGAAGAAGTTTTGGAAGTGGCGCGATCTTATTTGATCGCTGTGGGCCTCTCTCAAGCCCCCTTAATCGGGTATTTTGTGCTAGATGGAGTTTTTAGGGGGGCTGGCATTTCTAAAGTCTCACTATACATTAACACCTTAAGTTTATGGGGGTTAAGGATCATGCCCATTTACTTGCTTTTAATTCATCATTTTAAGGTGGAATTTATTTTTGTAGTGATCGCATCAGAAACTTTTTTGCGCTCATTCATCTATTATAAAGTTTTTTCTAAAGGCATATGGAAAAGGTGCGGGAAAAAGGCTTGATTATTGCTTGAGCGTAGCGGTCGTTTTGAAACGGCTTTCTCGCACCACTTGCACGCCCACTTCGCCCACATACTGAGCACTCTCTTCTATCTTTTTAGCGATCTTTCTGGCAATAATAGGCACTTGATTGTCCCTGACTTGGTTGGATTTGACAATCACTCTTAATTCTCGCCCGCTCTCCATCGCATACGCTTTTTCCACCCCATCAAATTCTAGCGCGATCTCTTCTAAAGCTTGCATGCGTTTAGCGTATTCTTCATCGCTCTTTCTTCTAGCCCCAGGACGCCCAGCAGAAAGCGCATCAGCCGCGCACACGCTCGCGCACTCCACGCTCAAAATCTCTTCATGCCCATGGTGGGCATAAATCGCATTGATCACAACCGGATCTTCTTTATGGCGCTTGCACACCTCAACCCCTAAATTCACATGGTCTCTCCCAAGCTCTTGAGTGAGCGCTTTACCAATATCATGCAAAATACCGGCTCTTCTGGCGAGTTTTTTATCCCCCCCAAGCTGTTCTGCAATCAAGCCGGCTAAAAGAGCGACTTCTTTAGAATGCTGTAAAGCGTTTTGCCCAAAACTGGAGCGGTAACGCATTTTGCCTATTAAAATTTTAAGCTCATCTTCCATAACCCCAAGCTCCAATTCTAACACCACGCTCTCCCCTTCAGAAAGCAATTCTTTTTCCATGTTGCGCGCGACTCTGTGATAAACCTCTTCAATCCTGTTAGGCTGGATACGGCCGTCTTCTATTAAAATCTTAAGCGTCTCGCTCGCCACTTCACGCCGATAAAGATTGAAACTAGACAAACACAATTCGCTGCTGTCTTCGCTAAATTCTATATCCACCCCGCTGACCTTTTTAAACGCTTCAATGTTTTTCCCGTCTTTGCCTATCACACGACCGATATAATCTGAGCAAGGCAAAGCGATACGGCTTGTTAAATTCTCTGTCGCATAATCGCCCGCAAAACGGGCTGTCGCTTCCGCTAAAATCGCATACGATTTTTTCTTGCCCTCTTCTTTGGCTTCTTTTTCATAACGCCTGATTAACGCGCTTTTTTGGGCTTCTAATTCTTCTTCTAATTGCTCTAAAATCATGCTTTTAATTTCATCTTTAGTGTAAGCCATGTAATTGAGCATCGCGTCTAGCGCTTTGGCTTGAGCTTCTTTACAAACAGCGCGCTGTTTTTTGAAATTTTCTTTTTCGTGTTCTAAAATTTGGCGTTCTTTTTTAAGCTCTTTTTTTTCCTTTTCTAAATAGCGTTTTTCATCTCTTACAAATTCTTTGTGTTGCGCTTCTAAATGCTTCAAATGCGCTTCTTTTTTTTCAAAATGGGTTTTGAGTTGTAAGTTTTTGTTTTCATATTGCTGTTGCAATTTGCATTCTTGGCTTTTCATGCGCATCTCTTCAGCTTCCACGAAAGATTTCGCTTGAAATTCCATTAATTTGGCTTTGGCTGAAGCGCCTTTTAAAACGGCTTGCCCTCTAGCATAATAGATTTTTTTCATCACATAATACATGATTAGAGCGGTAATCAAACACGCTACCAAAACTTCTAATGAAATGTAAATTAACCCTCTGCTCATAATGTTTCCTTCTATTATTCTTCATAACGATACGAGCATTCATGTAAAGATCCGCTTCAATGTCATAGGCGTCTGTAAGAACACCATTAGCTATCGCTAACTCCCTACTCACAAACACGATTAAGGGGCGTTTTAGTCGCCTTTTGAATAATTGGGGCAAACTCCTATCATACATGCCTAGTCCAAAACCCACGCGCCTAAAGCTTGTATCCATTCCTAAAATCGGCACGACAATACAATCTAATTCTTGCTTATAACAGCGCGACAAACTCGGCTCATCAAACCACCCCAAACGCCTTAAGGGCAACCTAAAGGGCACGATAGTAAAACCCTCTTTAGAAAAATGAGCACCTTTTTTGATGCTTTTAGGCAACCACACACGCTTATTTTTTTGTCTTAACTTCAAAATCAAAGGCCTAATGTCAAGCTCATGCCCTAACGGGCTATACAATAAAATATTTTGATAATCTTTGAGTTTCCAAAATAAAAGCTTGCAAGCCAATTTATCCCTGACTGCTTTATCTTTGGTGGGTTTAGCCCTTTTCAAGCGTTCTTTACAAAAATCTCTAAAAATCGTTTTAATGGTTATAATCCTTAAATTTTAGACTTACATTATAGTATAATTTTAGGTTATTAGTTACCATTTTATTATTCTTAAGGATGTGTTTATAATGAGAATTAAGGCTTATTTTTTGCGTTTTATCGCGCTGGTTTTGATCGTTTTGTTGGGTTTTAGCGCTTGTAAAAATTCTCAAAAATCTCAAGATTCTCAAAACAATACCACCCAACAAGATAGCCCTAAAACCTACACCGCTATGGATTTGAATAACCAAGAATACACCATCACAGGCGATTTAGATTCCCTCAATATCAGCCCGGATTCTAACACCCCTACCCTATTAGTTTTAAGCGCTTTAGATAATTCTTTAAAAGATTACGCCCCCAGCTTTAACATCTTAAAAAAAACTTTTAAAGATCGTTTGAGGGTGCTTATTTTACTCAATCAACCCTATTCAAGCGATGCAATCAAAGACTTTAGCGCGCGTTCTCAAGCTGATTTGATGATTTTAAACCCTAAAGATACCGCTCTTTTTGATCATTTAAACCATAACACTTTAAACCATTCCTTTAACATGCTCTTATACCACAAACACCAATTGATTAAAATATATCAAGGGATCGTGCCAATAGAAATGCTCCAATTTGATATTTCCAATTTAAAGGATTAAAAAATCATGTTTAATTTTTTCAAAAAAATTGTCAATAAAATTAAGGGCGAAGAGGCTAAAGAAAAAAAGCGTGAAAATATTCCTAAAGAGGAATTAGAAGAAATTTTGATTGGCTTTGACATCCAATACGACTTGATAGAGAGCTTGTTACAGCATTTAGGCGATTTAGTTACGCCCAAGCAACTAGAAGTCGCTTTGTTGCGTTTTGTGCGTGGGGAAAGCTATTATGATAAAACCCGCCTAAAGACCATCACCACAAAACCCTTAGTGCATTTGATCGTGGGGGTTAATGGGGCGGGTAAAACCACAACGATCGCTAAATTAGCCAAGCTTTCTTTAAAACAGCATAAAAAAGCGCTTCTTGGGGCAGGCGATACCTTTAGAGCGGCCGCAGTCAAACAGCTCCAATTGTGGGGCGAAAAGCTTAACATTCAAGTCATTAGCGCTAAAGAAGGGAGCGATCCAAGCTCTTTAGCTTACAACACCATAGAAAGCGCAATCGCTAAAAATATAGATGAAGTTTTTATAGACACCGCCGGGAGGCTACACAACCAGACCAACCTTAAAAACGAGCTTTCTAAAATCGCGCGCACCTGCTCTAAAGTTTTAAAAGACGCCCCCTTTTATAAATTCCTTATTTTAGACGGCACGCAAGGGAGTTCTGGTCTCACTCAAGCGAAAATTTTCCATGAGACTTTGGCGTTAGATGGCGTGATTATGACTAAGCTTGATGGCACTTCTAAAGGCGGAGCGATTTTAAGCGTGCTGTATGAGTTGAAATTACCCATTCTTTATTTAGGAATGGGCGAAAAAGAAGACGATTTGATCGCTTTTGATGAAGAACGCTTTATAGCAGACTTGGTTGATGCGGTGTTTGTGGAACAATAAACTAAAAACCCCTAACCCCACTAACTCCAAAAGACCGCTTTTTTAAAATCTACCGCTTATTTTTTTCAAGCTCTTTTATTAGATTATAAAAAACGCTTTTTAGCATTTTCATAAGGGGTAATTCGCTTAATTTTTGGCTCAAAATTGGGGGGGTAAAATGGTTAATTTAGCTTTATTCTCTCATTTTTAACTAATTTTAAAATATAACCCAACTCATTCTTTTTGACTGTAATCAGACATTTTTGCGAGCCATAGCGATCAATTATTAGCTAAACTTCTAAAAACTATGTTATTTCGCAAGAATAACCCTAAAACTTATATCCATGTGGTTTGCTTCTTGTAAGGCGTTACAAATCTCTGCATTTTTGGCATAAAATTCCTTCAGCGGGATATAAGAATAAAGCTTTTTGTGCACTTCATCAACCCTGCAAATTAACGGGCGCGATTCATAAATCTTGCACAGATTCGTTTCTAAATCCAAAAATTTGCACACCCCATTGCTAGCGTCAAACCCAACAAGCTCAATAATCCCGGTGATATTTTTACAGCAAAGCCCACAAGAGGTGCAAGGGAAACGATCAGGCTTTTCTTGTGATCCTTTCATCTTTTTATATTCTCACCTTTAAAGCCCTTCATCTTTCAAGCCCCCAAGCGATCCCTTTTCACAGGTTTTCAAGACCTTTTTGATTGGAGGGCATTTATCTGATTTTGCATGAGATTGAGGGCTTTTTGTGCTTTTTCGTTAAGCTTTTGGTGTTCGTCCATGATAGAAACTTTCAAAAAAGCGCTTAAAGTCATAAGGGTTGAAACGGTAACGCTGAGTTGATCTTTTTCTTTTTGATTGTAATGAGAGGTATCGTAGTGATGCTTTTTCATCGTGGCGATGGCATCTTGAGCAAGCGAGAAAAACAGTGCATCAAGTTTTGTGATCTGCTTAGTAAAAAGATCTGCCATTTTCCTAACGGCTTGAAGATTATCAATTATCGCATCGGCTTTTTTGACAGCTGCTTCAACTTGAGAGAGATAAGCCTTGGCATCGTCTCGCTTTTTTTCCATTTCATCAGCACTCAAAGCTCCTAAAATAGCGAGTGCAGGCCCAGCAACAAGCCCTCCAAGTACTGCCATACCCCCAACCATACCAAAGCCACCCACAGAGAGTGCTCCACCACCAAGCCAAGCAAGGGTAGCGTTTGTCGCTGCAACACCACTAAGTTCAGCGATCGCTACACCACCAGCCGTGCTAGCAAGCATGCCCACCCCAGCGTATGCGCCATAAGCCGCAAGCACTCCTCCTATAGCACTCCCAGCAACCGCACCGGAAACATCAAAAAAATCCACCTCACGATATTGATTGGTGATTTTTCGCGCGTCTGAAACTTGACCTTGAATGTCTTGCATGTTGATACCTTCAATAATAATCCTACTGCGATTCAATTGGTGGAAATGATCCAAAAAGTTTGAAACCGTATGGCTTAAAACATGGAGTTTTTTATCGCCAAATCTCATAAAAGCACGCCTGCAGTCAGACTCCGCAGACTCAACCTTTTTAGTTGATTCCTCTTTTAAACTCTCTGCCTTTTTGATAAATTCATCAGCTTCACAATCGGCATCGAGCGCATCAATCCCTTTTTTGACTCCGTATCCTGCTGCCGCTAGGGCTAGCCCTCCTAAAATAAATGGTAATGGCATGTTTTTCTCCTTAAATGTTATTTTTGATATTTTTCAAAGCTTCTAGATTTTCATCAATGCTTTTTTGAAGATCAGCGCGCATGGCTTTCTTCTGTTCTCTTGGCAAATCGCTTGCATCAAGCCGATCTTTATGACGATAAACTAAATGAAGCGCTTGACCAATGTCAATAATCTATTCAATAACGCTATCTTCAATCCCATGCGTTCTAGCGGCTTGCGCGAATTTCTCACGATCTCTTTGATTGAAAGAACCACCCTTTTCTAACGGCTCTATCACATTGGTTACAATCGCATATCTATCATTTTTTTCCATGTTTTCTCCTTTACATTCTTATGTTTTTATTGCTAGTAATGAGTTCCCAAAGTTCTTGCTTATTATTGGACAACGCCTTTTGACCCAACCATTCTCGGGATTTGTTATTGACTGCTATGGCCAAATCCGCATCGCCTGCATAAAGCGCCCTCTCCAGCTCGTCAGAACTCTGATTGAAAAACTTGGTAGTTTCATGAAAATATTGCTCAAACACCTCCTTAAATTGATTTTGATAAATCTCTAACAGCTTGATGAATTCACGGCATTCTTTTTCAATTTCAATACGCCTTTGGCACGCCAATTTAGCCTCTTCACGAGCCTTGAGAAAAGCGTTAAAACAAGTTTCACTCAGAATCGCACCCACAAAGCCTCCAACCAACATCCCAACCACAGGAATGGGGATGAGCGCTTGCCCAGCAACTGCCATAGCCCCACTACTTATAAGAGTGGTGTTGGCTTTCCCAAGCTGTTTAAGAAGCTCTGTTTTATCAATCTTTCCAGAAAAATAGCGACCTAATATCGTGGCGTTTGCCACACAAGCACCCACAATCATTGCAGGCACTGAACCCTTGCCAAGGCTTTGGATGATTTTATTGGCGCTACTTTGCATCAAACCTCCCAAAAAAGATGAGCTTGCCGTGCTGCAATAACTAAGCACTCCACCCTTTAGGGTAGCAATGGCGGTGTGCTTGATCGCCTTCATAGGATCCTTGCCATTTGCGATACATTCATAAACATTCGTTACGAGTGAGACCACACCACCTATCAACGCACCGGTTTGTGCGGCGTTCATTCCTGCTTGATGCGAAACTCTGGTAACATCTTTGGCAGTGGAGAGATTTGGGTTCAATCTGGCTTCAATCGCCTCTCTTTTAGTGGCGCTCGCAGGCCTTGTATGGGCTTTGATTGTTTTGCATTTTTGGAGTTCTTTCTCTAAAATAGTGGCTTTTTGAAAATCGCCAAGCCCCTTTTGTTTAGCGATTTGAGACTCTAGGCTCTTGATCCTAGTATTGACCGCTCTTTGAAAATCCCCATAATGATTCCTAGCGATTTTCATCTTCGCACCGTTTTCAAAGTATTTTTCATAGTCTTTAGATAAGAGTTTTTTAAAACACTCTTCACCATTTCTGCCCACAAATTTACTTTGCATAGCCGTGCCAGGAATGACATTCCCCTTTTCATCCACACTGATATAATCCACGAGTTCGTGGTTCTTTTTGGGCGTGGCATAGTTTGGGAAAAGCTTTTGAACCTGAGCCTTTTGCTCGCTAGAAAGATTGTCATACTGCACTATCCTTTCTCTTTTTCCTGCAAGGATATTATGTGCATTAACATGGGCTTGCTCTTTGATTTCCGCAGAATACCCCGCCTGTTGGTTGATATTTTGATTAGTATAGTTAGGGTTTACCTTCCGTTTTGAGATCTCTTCTAATCTATCCCAGGCAGAAAAATGCTCTCTATTGGCACTAGCATGAAGTGCACTCTCTTCAGCAGTTGAACCCATGATGGTTGCGTCTGTAATGTTGCTGTATTGTTGTTTTTTTTCTCGATCTTTTTTCATGACCTAACTCCAAAAACGAGAGTTTTAAAAAAAGCGAGAAATTTAGGGGATTCTAAAAGGTTTAGGGTAGGCTTATAAGTAACCCCCTCAGAAAAGCTAGAAATAAAAAAGCTAGGGATAAAAAACGCTAGGACTTTTTCCATAAAGACCTCCTTATTGTTTGATCCTAGCCACTATAACCAAAAATCCTAAGCAAACCGCCTTATTTTTAATAAAAAGGTTTAAAATAATAAATATTTTCCCTACCCCCCTGTATAGTAAAACGCCCTTGTGGGAGTTTCGCTGTTTTTATCATTCCACATGTTTTTTTCTGGTTTATTGATGACAGATTGCTTTAAAAGCCTTTTCATCATTTTTGTATCTTTATTTATGATCGCTTCTTTAGCGTCTATGGCGTCTTGATAGTATAAACATGGGCAAATCTTGCCATCAGAAGCCAAACGGATACGATTGCAAGATTGGCAAAAATCATCGCTATGCGGAGCGATAATGCCAAATTGATAGCCATTTTCTAGCGTGTAGATTTTAGAAGACCCTTGTTTAGGTTTTTCTGTCTCCATTATTTTGTATTTTTGAGCGATCAGATCTAAAATTTCTTCCTCTTTCAAGCCTTTAACCAAACTTTTAGCATGCGTATTTTCCATAAATTCAATGTAGCGGATTTGTATGCTTCTGTTTTTCGCGTATTCTAAAAGCTCTAAGATTTCATCATCATTAACGCCTTTCATCACAACCGTGTTTAATTTGAGTTTTAAACCCGCTTTTAAGGACTCTTCAATCCCTTCTAGCGCATTTTTAAGGGCGTCTTTTTGAGAGATTTTTAAGACCCTATCGCTTTTTAAAGAATCTAATGAAACATTCACCCGTGATAACCCGGCATTTTTTAAATCCTTAGCCATTTTTTTGAGTAAAAAACCATTAGTGCTTAAAACTAACGCCACTTCCTTATTGTAAGCGTGCAATTTAGCGATAAACTCGTCTAAACCCTTGCGTAATAGCGGCTCCCCACCCGTGATTCTAATTTTTTTAACGCCCTCATCAATGGCGATTTTAAGAAATTCTAAAACATTATCCAAAGGCAATAATTCTTCATCATCAAAAAAATCTAATGGCGTAGCAGGCATGCAATACTGACACCTGAAATTACATTGCTTGGTTACAGACACCCTAATATAGTCAATAACCCTATTAAAACTATCTACTAACACTCCCTTTTCCCTTATGCCCTTTATTTAAGCTTTTAGTGTAACATAATAAAATAATGACTTAACAACATTAAACATGGATAGATTTTTTGAAAAACCCTATCATTGATAACATTCCTTGCGTTTTATTAGCTGGGGGCAAAAGCTCTCGTTTTACCATCAATAACATTCAAATCAATAAGGCTCTTGTGCCTTTTGAGTCGTATTCTAGCCTTTTAGAATACCAATACTCGCGCCTTTTAAAACTTTTCAAACAAGTCATTATCAGCGCTAAAAAATCATATGAACTAAACGCTCCCTATCTTTTAGAAAAAGAGAGCGATCTTTTTTCACCCCTTTTTGGCATTTATAACGCTTTTTTAACATTGCAAACCCCTTATATTTTTTTTATCGCCATAGATGCGCCTTTAGTGTCCTTTGAGAGCATTAAAACTCTTTGTGGGATTCAAAACTTTAGCGTAGTCTATGCTAAAAGCCCCACAAAAGAACATTATTTGATTTCTTTGTGGCATCAAAGTATCCTTAACGCCCTTAATTACGCCCTTAAAACACAAAATTATCGCTTGAGCAATCTTATCAAAAACGCCTCTTCAACCGCTATCCATTTTGACAAAGAAGAAGAATTTTTAAATCTCAACACCCTAAAAGACTATGAATTAGCCGTTCAAATTTTAAAAGAGGGATCAAATGGCTGAAGAAGAAAAAACCGAACTCCCTAGCGCGAAAAAAATCCAAAAAGCCAGAGAAGAAGGCAATGTGCCTAAGAGCATGGAAGTGGTGGGGGTTTTGGGGTTATTAGCTGGGCTAATGAGTATTTTTATTTTTTTTATATGGTGGGTGGATGGCTTTAGCGAAATGTATCGCCATGTATTGAAAGATTTTTCCCTAGATTTTAGTAAAGAAAGCGTTCAAGAGCTGTTTAACCAACTGGCTAAAGACACTTTTTTATTGCTTTTACCCCTTTTAATCATTCTAATGGTGGTGGCGTTTTTATCCAATGTCTTGCAATTTGGCTGGCTCTTTGCCCCTAAAGTCATTGAGCCTAAATTTTCTAAAATCAACCCTATCAATGGCGTCAAAAACCTTTTTTCTTTAAAAAAGCTCCTTGATGGGAGTTTGATCACTTTGAAAGTTTTTTTAGCTTTTTTTCTGGGGTTTTTCATCTTTTCCTTATTTTTAGGGGAATTAAACCATGCGGCTCTTTTGAATTTGCAAGGCCAGTTGTTGTGGTTTAAAAGCAAGGCGTTATTACTCATTTCTTCGCTTTTATTTTTATTTTTTGTCTTGGCTTTTATAGATTTAGCAATCAAACGCCGCCAATACACTAACTCTTTAAAAATGACTAAACAAGAAGTTAAGGACGAATACAAACAGCAAGAAGGGAACCCAGAAATCAAAGCCAAAATCCGCCAGATGATGGTAAAAAACGCCACGAATAAAATGATGCAAGAAATCCCTAAAGCTAATGTTGTGGTTACTAACCCCACCCATTATGCCGTCGCTCTTCAATTTGATGAAGAACACCCTGTGCCTGTGGTAGTGGCTAAAGGCACGGACTATTTAGCCATTAGGATTAAGGGTATCGCTAGAGAGCATGACATAGAAATTATAGAAAATAAAACGCTCGCTAGAGAGCTTTATAGGGATGTGAAATTAAACGCTACCATACCAGAAGAATTGTTTGAAGCGGTAGCGATTGTCTTCGCTCAAGTGGCTAAATTAGAACAAGAACGCCAAAAACAAAAGATCATCAAACCTCTTTAAGATTTTTGTAAACCCGCTTTTAAGCCCTAAAAAGACACTCAATCAAGGACACTCAAAAAACTTTAGCTATCCCTATTGAATGAGAACTAAGCCTTTAAATCTTATGCTCCAAACGCCTTAAAGTGTTATGGATGTATTCTAAAAGCCACCCCAACAAGCCTAAAAAGTAAAAACCCAACCGCATGCCATAATATTCTTTAGTTTGAATGAACATGCTAGAGCATAGCACCACCACGCTAAGCCCCACGATCAAAATAAGCGTGTTAGCATATTCATACAACCCAAAAAGGCGTTTGCAATAGATTAAAACCAGTATCAATAAAATAAGAGCGAGTATAAAAAGGGAAAAATCCACGCAATCAGACACGCTTAAAAATCTAAAGCTCTGCAAAGAAGAAGCAAAAACCCACACGATGCAAATATTCATAGAAGGCAAGAAAGATTGCTTCATGCTAGCCCCTAAAAAACGCCACAATAAAGTCGCTAACAGCGCAAAATAGAAAAGATAAAGCACGATTAAAGAATGTTTAACAGGAAAATTCCAAGCGTAGAAAGAAAGGCATAAGATCCCTACGCAAGCGCATTTTTGGCGCGTGAGGGTGAAAGGCTTTAGAATAAGCACAAGCAGATAAATTAAAGAAACGCCTATTAACCCCAAGTAATCTAATTTGACAATGAAATCATAAACATGGTTTTCAAACAAAAAAAACAATTGCGAAAAATCATCGCTGAAATGCGAAAACAATAAAGTTTCCACATTGAACAAAAACAACAAAAAAAACAATGAAGAAAAAACGACTTTATGCGTGTATATTTTTTGATAAAAATTCATCTACAACCTAATCATTGCCTAATCATTCTTGCTGAAGAAACTATCAATGCCATCAGCAATGCCCTTAGCCAAGATCTTTTGATACGGTTTGCTTTGGATGCGTTTAGATTCTATCGCATGGGAATTATAACCAATTTCTATTAAAATTGAAGGCATTAAAGCCCCGGCTAACACCCAAAAAGGCCCCTCCCTAACACCCCCATCCACCACATCAGGGTAATTTTTGCGGACACTTTGGAGCATGCCGTATTGCACATCAATCGCCAGTTTGTTAGAAACAATCAGTCGCTGCGTGTTCAATGAATTTAAAAGCAAACTTTTAGAAAAATAATCCATTAAATTCACATCGTCTTTATTTTCTTGCTCAGCCACTTTCCTAGCCCTTTCACTCCTTGCGGTGGATAAAAAATAAGTCTCTATACCATGAGCGTTAGAGGTGGAATGCTTGGGGATGGAATTGGCATGCACTGAGATGAATAAATCTGCGCTTTTTTTATTGGCTAATTCCGTGCGAGCCACTAAATCAATATAAATATCCTTATCCCTTGTCAATAAAACGCTATAGCCTCTTTTTTTAAGCTCTTTGTGTAAAAACTTCACCACTTCTAAAACAATGTCTTTTTCACACACCAAATTCGCGCTCATCGCCCCGCAATCTTTCCCCCCATGCCCAGCGTCCAAAACGATCTTTTTGTGTTTTTTACGCTTGGTTTTGATGAAAGTATCATTTTTTTCTGCTATAAAGACTTGGTTCTTGCTCTCATTTTTTGCTTCTTTTTTAGGAATTTCTTTTTTAGTGCTCCTTTCGTTCAATGGAGAGTGCACATGCTTTGAGTGTGCATGCTTAGTTGGCGTTTTTTCTTTGGTCTCTTTAGACTTTTTAGCCTCTTTTTTAATGGACTTAGGGGCGGGTTTTAGCGTTGTGTGTTTGAGTGCATGGTGTTTGGGTGGTTTTAGCGCCATTTTGTGCCTAACTAAGGGTTTTTTCTCCACGATAGAAATATAGAGCTTGTCTTTAAGGATTTTAATCTCATAAGTCATCTTAGGAGCATAGCCGATAACCACTCGTGCTAACTTAGGGCTGAATTGCGCGATCGTGATGAAAGATTGCTTGGAGAATTGGTAATGCTTTTTAGGAATGGTTAAAACGGCTTCTAATTCCAAATAACTCTTGAAATTTTTGAGCGGAACTTCTTTGAATTTTTTAACTTCTTGATTGAACAGAATCTTAACACTGCTAGAGCCAAAAGGCACAATGTTGGTGATTTTAAGGGTTGTAGCACAAGCAAAATGCAACCACAAAAGACATGCAACAACCCCTAACCTCACAAGCACTACAAATTAACCCTCTGTAAGCTCTTTAATCAATTCATGCACGCTGATAATCTTATCCACTCTATAGCCATTAGCCCCGGTAAAATAAAGCCCCTCTTCTCTGTTTCCTAAATAACTGCGCCCCAAGCCATCAGCGATACAATAGCCCACCTTTTTAGCCTCTTCACCTCTGTTGCAAGGCGCTACACAATTGCTCACGCATGCGATTTTGGGCGCATTACCCTCTTCAATGCGTTTGATCACTCCCGTATTAATAGCCCTAGCCGGATAACCTACAGGCGATTTAATGAGTAAAATATCTTCTTTTTTGAGCGTGGGCAAAAGATCGGCATACGCTTTAGCGTCGCATTCTTTCGTGCCTAAAAAACGAGTCGCCATCTGCACCCCACTCGCTCCAAGGCTTAACATGGTGTCTATATCTTTCCTGTCCCAAATCCCCCCAGCTGCGATGATAGGGATATTCCCCCATTCTTTAGAAGCTTCCACGACTTTAGGCACTAAGTTTTCTAATCGGAATTCTTCTTTGAAACAATCTTCGTATTTAAAGCCCTGATGCCCCCCACTCAACGGCCCTTCCACAATGAATGCGTCCGGGATTCTTTTATAGCGATCGCTCCATCTTTTACAAAGGATTTTTAAAGCCTTCGCTGAAGAAATAATAGGGATGAGCGCCACATCGCTAAAATCCTTAGCGAATTCAGGCATGTTAGTGGGCAAACCAGCCCCTGTAATGATAATATTCGCCCCCGCCTCACAAGAGTCCCTTAAAACACGGCCATAGTCATTGATAGCGTATAAAATATTCGCCCCCAAAGGGTTGTTCCCGCAAATCTTTCTAGCGTTTGCAAAAATTTCATTCAACGCTTTTTTGGAGTAAAAATTCAAAGCTTCAAAGGGTTTTTTAGCCACAATCCTTTCTACAAAACGCATGTTTTTATAATAACCAGTCCCTACGGCTGAAATCACTCCTAAAGCCCCTTCTTTGGCAACATTTCCAGCTAGTTCATCCCAGCTAATCCCCACACCCATTCCCCCTTGAAAGATAGGGAATTTTATGGTGTGCTTACCGATTTTTAGCGGTTTGAGTGTTGATACCATAGCTCTTTCCTTAATATTAGTTAATATTTAATTTCATAAATCTTTTCTTACCAAGCTGTATAACATAATTTCCTTTAACAAAACGATAACTCTCATTTTTTATCACTTCTTGATTAATCTTTACACCCCCTCCTTGAATATCGCGCCTGGCTTGTGAAGTGGATGGGCAAAAGCCAATCTGTTTTAAAACATCTAAAATCCCAACCCCCTCATCAAAATCGCTCTCTGATAAAATTTCGGGCAAAAGGTTTGCGCTAAACACTTTAGAAAATTGCTCTTTAGCCTTGAATGCTTGATCGTTGTTATAATAACGAGCCACGATTTCACTAGCGAGATCTTCTTTAACGGCTTTAGGGTGCAAGGTCTGATTTAAAATACCATGTTTTAAGTCTTCAATTTCTTCTAAAGTCTTAGCGCTCAAAAGGGTGTAATAGCGCCACATGAGATCATCGCTCACGCTCATGATCTTCCCAAACATTGCGTTAGGCTCTTCAGTGATCCCCACATAATTCCCCAAGCTTTTACTCATTTTTTGCACCCCATCAAGCCCCTCTAATAAAGGCATGGTGATGACAGACTGCTCTTTATTCAAGCCGTAAGCCCGTTGCAAAAAGCGCCCCACCAGCAAATTAAACTTTTGATCATTGCCCCCAAGCTCAATATCCGCATCCATCGCCACTGAATCATAGCCCTGCAACAAAGGGTATAAAAATTCCACGATGCTAATGGGGCGGTTTTCTTTATAGCGTTTAGCAAAATCGTCCCTTTCTAGCATTCTAGCGACTGAAAACTTCGCGCACAATTCTATCATGCCCTTTGCGCCTAAAGTATCCAACCAAGTGGAATTAAAGCACACTTCGGTGTGTTTTTCATCTAAAATTTTATAGATCTGCTCTTCATAAGTTTTAGCGTTTTCTAAGACTTGCTCCCGGTTTAAGGGTTTTCTCGTTTCATTTTTCCCTGTAGGATCGCCTATCATAGCGGTAAAATCCCCAATCAAAAACTTAACCCTAGCCCCATATTGCTGCAACAAAGCCAATTTTTGGATCAATACCGTATGCCCTAAATGCAAATCGGGAGCGGTAGGATCAAACCCAGCTTTAACGATAAAGCGTTCATTGGTTTCATAATATTTTCTCACTAACTTTTCAATGTATTCTAATCCAATGATTTCATTAGCGCCTCTTTTGATCTCTTTTAAGGCGGTACTGACTTTTTGTTCCATGTTCATTCCTTAATTAGGGCTTATTATGACTCATAAGCGTCATCCAGACTGGATAATTCTACAATCCTATCCTGATATTTGCGATTGATTAAAGCCCTCATCCAATCCGCCTTATCCGTGGCTATTTCAAAACTCACTTCGCAATGGCTAGAATATTTGTCCTTATAGCCTAAGTAAGACACGCCCACAATATTGCATTCATTCCTGTTTAAAAAAGTCAATAAACTCGCTAAAACCGACTTTTTCTCTCCTAAATAAAACATCATTTTATAAATCGTTCGATCCCGCTTGTGCCATTCTATATAAACCATAGGCGCCTTAGCATCCACTTCCGCTATCGCTTTTTTGCAAAATTTATGGTGTGCAACCGCCTTTGGATCTTTCAAATCCGTTACGATCGCAATGATTTCATCGCCGTATTTAGGATAACAACAATCATTCAATAACACCTGTTTGATTTCTAAAGCGTTACTTGAACAAACGCTAAAATGCTCCAATTCCTTGCACTGCCATTGCCGGTTTGGGGTTAAAAAATTCAAAACATTGGTTTTAAAACCCAAATACCTCAAACCTCGAGTCCATAAACTCATCTCTTGGTATTCTAAAATCGCGTCTTCTTTTAAAGAAAACACCTTATTTTCAATCTCTTCAGTGAGTTTGGCTAAATTCTCAAAGCTTTTCATCGCTTCTGTTAAGGCAATCTCCACCCCACAATCTGTTAATTTTTCTTCAAAGTTTTTATAATCTTTTAAACCCACATCTTCAAAAACAGAGCGCCCAAAAAAAGTCGCTAAAATATTAATCATGCTTTTAGTGTCAATTTCTTTCAAGCGGTTTCTTCTTTGGATGCGCAAATGGTTTTTAGCCTTAGAAGTTTTAAGCTGATCCATCCAAATGAAACGAGGTATTATTTTATCGCCTTTAACGATTTTAACCACATCCCCGCTTCTTAATTCCTGATTGAGTAAGGCTTTTTTACTATTGATATAAGCGTCCGTGGCTTTATCGCCCAAATCGCTATGCACCATGTAAGCAAAATCTAAAGCAATCGCTCCTACCGGTAAGGTATAAGTGTCCCCATGAGGCGAAAAAACGACAATATCTTCACGATACAAATCGTTCTTAGCGAGTTCGTAAAATTCTTTAGGGTCGTTTTTCAAATCGCTGTCATGGTATTTAAAATTTTGCAACCACCTCATGCCCTCATGGTGATCTTCATGATCCACGCCCCCGGCTTTATACTTCCAGTGGGCTGAATTACCATACTCCGCCCCCATATGCATATCAAAGGTGCGGATCTGCACTTCATAAACAGAAGATTCATCAAAAATGGTCGTGTGTATCGTCTTGTAGCCATTTTCTTTCGGTAAAGCGATGTAATCTTTAAAACGAGAAACAATGGGTTTGAAATTCAAATGGATAATCCCTAAAACTTTATAGCAATCAATCGGGTTTTTCAATAAAATCCTAATGGCTAACAAGTCCAAAATTTCATCAATATTAACCGCGCCCTTTCGTTGCATCTTAAGATAGATAGAATAGGGGCGTTTCACCCTTGTAACGAGTTTAAAATCCGAATGGCTAAACCCGCTATCAAAAAGTTTTTTTTCTAACTTGCTCGCAAAAGCGTTGAGTTTTAAGAGCAAAGACTGCTTGTTTTTGTGCAAATATTCCTTGATATTTTTATACTCTTCTGGATAAATATAATAAAAGCTCTTGTCTTCTAATTCATTTTTGATTGAAGACATGCCCAATCGGCTCGCTATAGGGGCATACACCGCTAGAGTTTCTTTAGAAATACGCACCTGCTTGTCATGGGGCAAAGCGTCTAAGGTGAGCATGTTGTGCAACCTGTCGCTAATCTTTACCACTAAGGCTCTTGGATCTTGTATCGCGCTAATAAGGATCTTTCTGAAAGTGAGGGCTGAAACCACCATTCTGGGATCTTGAGAGCTCACTCCTAATTCTTCTTTCCTGATTTCAGTGATTTTGGTGAGCGCATCCACTAAATTGGCCACATCTTGCCCAAATTCTTGCTCAATCGTTTCAATCTTACAAGGCGTGTCTTCTACCACATCATGCAAAAGTGCAGCGCACACCATCGCCTCATCGCCCCCACAAAACGCTACCAAGCTTGCCACGCAAATAGGATGGACGATATAAGGCTCGCCGCTTTTTCGGTATTGCCCCTTATGGCTTTTGGCCGCTAAATTCAGGGCGTTTTCAATTTTGGGCGTGAAATCAATTAAAGTCCTTAAGATTTCAATGCCACCCTTTGGGGTCGTAACTTTTTTGATAACATCCAAAATCCGTAAGAATCCGATATCAACGGATTTATCAATTTCGTTCATCTATCCTGTCTATATCAATTTTCCCTTCAGCGATTTCTCTAATGGCAATATCCACTAATTTATGACGCTTAGGATCCATATTCACTAAAGTTTTGGCTCCGGCGTTTAATTGCTTCACCCGAGCGAAAACTAAATTATCTAGCATGTAGCGGTCGTTCCCAATATTTTTTAAAGCTTGAGCGACTAAACTCTCTGTTCTCTCTTTTTTCAAAATGATCCTTTTATTTTGAGTTCTATCCAATTTTAAAGGGCTTATTTTACCATAGAAAATACGCCTTGTTGGTGCTTAATCACTTGCAACAAATTCCCTTTTTTGAACATGTTACACACCACAATGGGGAGTTTATTGTCTTTAGCTAAAGAAATAGCGGTATCATCCATCACTTCAATATCCCCTATCAAGGCATCGTTATAACTTAAAGTGTCCAATTTTTTAGCGTCTTTGAATTTGTTAGGGTCTTTATCATAGATGCCATCCACTTTAGTCGCTTTAATGATCAGATCCGATCCAATTTCAATCGCTCTTAAAGTGGCAGCCGTATCGGTGGTGAAAAACGGGTTTCCCGTACCAGCGCCAAAAATCACCACCCTACCCTTTTCTAAATGCCTGATCGCTTTCCTGTAAATATAACTTTCACAAATTTCTTTGATTTCAATCGCGCTCTGCACTCTTGTGTCTAAACCGATATGCTCTAAAGCTTCTTGCATGGCTACCGCATTAATCACGGTGGCTAACATGCCCATATAATCCCCACTGGTGCGCCTAATAATCCCCCCTTGAGCCGCGCTAACCCCCCTAATGATATTGCCTCCACCAATCACAATACCCACTTCAATATCGTTTTCCACTAAGCTTTTGATCTCTTTAGCGATGTGATCTAACACATGAATGTCAATCCCAAACTGGTTGTCCCCAGCCAACGCTTCCCCAGAAAATTTCACCAAAACCCGCTTGTTTTTTATCTTTGCTTGCATGATCCCTTCTTAATTAATTAATAAAATTTTAATAAAACTTGTGATTGTAACCTAATCTTGCTTAAAAACACCCTTTCTGAATTTTAAGCCTCTATCCTTGGCGAATAACTAAAACCGCTTGGGTTTTTGGATGCGTTTGAATAACAATTCACGATAGAACGCTTTAAGGCCTGATTGTTCCTTTTTGCCTAAAGTGTAGTAAATTTTTTGCAAGTAATTTAGAATGTCTTGGCGTTTTAGGTTGGTTTTTAAAGCGGCTTCTTTAAGGATGTAGTAAGGGATTTTTGTTTTTTGATGTTTGAAAGCTAAAGACAAGCGCTTGTAAAAATCCTTGTTTTTATGGTAACACAAACGCCCAAAAACAAACGGCAAGCGTTTTTTTTCATACCACAGAGCGGCTAAATCTATAAAATCTTTTTTAGGGTTGGAATAATAAAATTGCAACGCTTTATTGCCGATTAAAACTTCGCCCTTTAACCCTAGCGCTTGAGAGAGGGCGTTTGAAGAAGCGCTTTCTTTATCAAAAGCGTTTTCTCTATTTACAACCAACACGCTTAAAACTTCCTTATAAGCGACAATGCCTAGAGAATAAGAACAAAGAGCGAATGAATAGCCTGCGATAGAAGAAATAAACCCCGCATCAATACGCCTGAATAAAAAACTCTTATTGAGTTTGGAAGGGTAGGTTTTTTTAAGCCGTAAAAATTGTTTGAAATAACAAGGGGTGGGGTAGGATTTGATAAACACATCAAAAGGGAGCATGTTCAAATAATCAATTTTACCAAAACGCACTTAAAATCCTTTTTTGCATCGCATGGTAGCTAAAGTTTCTTACAACTTAACTAAAAGTAAAAAGAGTTTTGTTATCATGGGGCAAATAATTAGGGCATTAGCCAATAATGCTATTTAAAAAGGAGAAATGATGAAAGATTTTTTAGAAGATTACAAAAAAAGCGTTTCAGAGAGAGAAAGTGAGGGTATCCCGCCACTCCCCTTAAGCGCTAAACAAGTTCAAGCCGTCGTTGAGATTTTAATGAAAGATCCCACAAACGCCGCTTTCGCTAAAGAATTACTCATTCACAGAGTAAGCCCTGGGGTTGATGAGGGGGCGAAAGTGAAAGCGGAATTTTTAGCTAAATTGTCTCAAAAAAAACTAGAATGTGCGCACATTAGCGCTTTAGAAGCGACCACCCTTTTAGGCACGATGCTTGGGGGGTATAATGTAGAGCCTTTGATTGTGGGCTTAGAAAGTCAAGATAAAAACATCGCTAAAGAGAGCGCGAAAGCGTTAAAAACCACTCTTTTAGTCTATGGATCGTTTGATAAAATCGCTGCAATGAGCAAAACTAACGCTTTGGCTAAAGAGGTGCTAGAGTCTTGGGCGAATGCCGAATGGTTTTTGAATAAAGAGCCTTTGAATGAATGCATTGAAGCGTGTGTGTTTAAGATTGATGGCGAAACCAATACCGATGATTTAAGCCCAGCAAGCGATGCTTTCACACGAAGCGATATTCCTTTACACGCCAAAGCCATGCTAAAAAACAGGATTGAAAATTACGAACAACGCATAAAAGCCATTAAAACTAAAGGCGTTCCTGTGGCGTATGTGGGCGATGTGGTTGGCACAGGAAGCTCTAGAAAAAGCGCGACAAACTCTATCATGTGGCATTTTGGTAAGGACATTCCTTTTGTGCCTAATAAAAGGAGTGGAGGCATCGTGATTGGGGGGGTGATCGCTCCGATTTTCTTTGCGACTTGTGAAGATAGCGGGGCGTTACCCATTGTGGCTGATGTTAAGGATCTAAAAGAGGGCGATAGGATTAAAATCTATCCTTATAAAGGCGAAATCACGCTGAACGATAAGGTGGTTAGCACTTTTAAATTAGAGCCTGAAACTTTGTTAGATGAAGTTAGGGCTTCTGGGCGTATCCCTTTAATCATTGGTAGGGGTTTGACTAATAAGGCGCGTAAATTTTTAGGGCTAGGCGAATCGGAAGCGTTCAAAAAACCAGCCGCTCCTAAAAGCGACGCTAAAGGCTACACTTTAGCCCAAAAAATTGTAGGCCATGCTTGCGGGGTAAAAGGGATCTTACCTGGTGCTTATTGTGAGCCAAAGGTTACCACTGTAGGCAGTCAAGACACCACAGGGGCGATGACTAGAGATGAGGTTAAAGAATTAGCGAGTTTGAAATTTGATGCGCCTTTTGTGTTGCAGAGTTTTTGCCATACCGCCGCTTACCCAAAACCTAGCGATGTGAGTTTGCATGCGAGTTTGCCTAGCTTTATCACTCAAAGAGGCGGTGTGGCGTTGCATCCGGGCGATGGCGTGATCCATACATGGCTGAATCGCATGGGATTGCCTGACACTTTAGGCACAGGGGGGGATAGCCACACTCGTTTCCCTTTAGGCATTAGTTTCCCAGCAGGGAGCGGGTTAGTCGCTTTTGCGGCGGTTACAGGAACGATGCCATTAAACATGCCAGAATCGGTGTTAGTGCGTTTTAAAGGGGAAATGAATCCTGGGATCACCTTAAGGGATTTAGTGAATGCGATCCCTTATTATGCCATTAAAAAAGGGTTACTCACGGTGGAGAAAAAGGGTAAAATCAATGTCTTTAATGGGCGTATTTTAGAGATTGAAGGCTTGCCTGATATTAAAATGGAGCAGGCTTTTGAACTAAGCGATGCGAGCGCAGAAAGGAGCGCAGCTGCTTGCGTGGTGCGTTTGAATAAAGAGCCGATGATTGAATACCTAAAATCCAATATCAAGCTCATTGATGAGATGATTGCAAGCGGTTATGAAGACAAAGAGACTTTGAAAAAACGCAGAGATGCGATGCAAGCTTGGGTGGATAATCCGGTATTGTTAGAGCCAGATAGTAACGCTCAATACGCCGCTGTCATTGAAATTGATGTGGCAGAAATCACGGAGCCTATTTTGGCTTGCCCTAATGACCCCGATGATGTCGCTACTTTGAGCGAAGTTTTAGCGGATACGACCGGCAAAAGACCGCACGCTATTGATGAAGTGTTTATTGGTTCTTGCATGACGAATATCGGGCATTTTAGAGCCTTTGGTGAAATCGTTAAAAACGCTCCTCCCAGTCAAGCGCGCCTTTGGGTAGTGCCACCCAGTAAAATGGACGAACAAGAGCTGATTAATGAGGGCTATTATGCGATTTTTGGGGCTGCCGGGGCAAGGACTGAAGTCCCAGGCTGTAGCTTGTGCATGGGCAATCAAGCGAGGGTTAGGGATAATGCGGTCGTTTTTTCTACTTCCACGCGCAATTTTGATAATCGTATGGGCAGAGGGGCTAAAGTGTATTTAGGCAGCGCGGAGCTTGGGGCGGCGTGTGCTTTACTAGGGAGAATCCCCACTAAAGAAGAATACATGAATTTAGTGAGCGAAAAACTAGAGAGCCAAAAAGACAAGATCTATCGCTACATGAATTTTAATTTAATGGAGAATTTCAGGCTCTAGTTTTGTTTTCATTAAAAGGGGTGATCCCTTTTATTTGGCTATGACTGAGTGTTGGGAGAGGATAAAAAGGAGAGTGGTGATGAAAAAAATCGTTGTGAGTTGGTGTGTGGCGTTGGCTTTTTTAAGCGCAGATCCAGAACAAGCCAATAAAGCGATCAGTAATGCGGATTTGATTAAAGAAATAAGGGACTTGAAAAAAATCATCAGCGCGCAAAACACTGAGATCAACAATCTAAGAAAAGTGCAAGAAGTCTTATCCGGGCAATTAGGGGACATGCGTAAGGATATATTAAGCACTAGAGATTATTGCATTAGCTTAAGGCCTTATATTTATAATTGGCGCTAGAGGATCATCAAAGCATGAAAAGCGTGTGCCATTCAATCCTTTGATGACAATTCAATCCTTTAATGATTAAAGAAATTAAAGTTGGGGGAGATTTGGTTTTGGATCTGTGTCCCTATGATAGGGATTTTACAGGGTTTGAGTGTCCCAATGCGTTTAATCCCACACGCCTTGAAAAAAGTCCTCTTGTTGGATTGTAGGGGTAAAATCAGTCTCCTTTTAGGGTTAAATATTCTATAATAAAATTTTAGGAAATTCAGTTTAAAAGATATTAAAAAATGCCATACGCCTTAAGAAAAAGATTTTTCAAACGCCTTGCGCTGATTGTTTCCACTTTTTGCGCGATAAGTTTGAGCGCTAAAAGCTATCTGTTTTCCCCTTTGCCTCCAGCACACCAGCAAATCATTAAGACAGAGCCTTGCTCTTTGGAATGCTTGAAAGACTTGATGCTGCAAAATCAAATCTTTTCTTTTGTATCCCAATACGATGACAATAACCAAGATGAGAGCCTTAAAACTTATTACAAGGACATCTTAAACAAACTCAACCCCGTATCCATCGCTTCTCAAACCCCAGCTAAAGAAAACTATGAGCCTAAGATTGAATTAGCGATTTTACTGCCTAAAAAAGTGGTGGGCCGTTATGCGATTTCGGTGATGAACACCCTTTTAGCGTATTTGAACACCAGAAACAACGATTTCAATATCCAAGTCTTTGACAGCGATGAAGAAAGCCCTGAAAAATTAGAGCAAACTTATAAAGAAATTGAAAAAGAAAAATTCCCTTTTATCATCGCTTTATTGACTAAAGAGGGCGTGGAAAATTTGCTCCAAAACACGACGATTAGCACCCCTACTTATGTGCCTACGGTGAATAAAACGCAATTAGCAAATCATACCGAGCCTTCTTTAAGCGAACGCTTGTATTTTGGGGGGATTGATTATAAAGAGCAATTAGGCATGCTCATTTCTTTTATCGGTCATAATTCACCCGTGATTGAATACGATGATGATGGCTTAATAGGCGAACGCTTGAGGCAAATCACGGAGTCTTTAAACATTGAAGTCAAACACCAAGAAAATGTTTCTTACAAGCAAGCCACGAGTTTTTCTAAAAATTTTAGAAAACATGATGCGTTTTTTAAAAATTCTACCTTGATTTTAAACACCCCTACCACTAAAAGCGGCCTTATTCTTTCTCAAATAGGGCTTTTAGAGTATAAGCCCCTTAAAATCCTTTCCACACAAATCAATTTCAACCCCTCTTTACTCTTGCTCACCCAGCCTAAAGACAGGAAAAATTTATTCATTGTCAATGCCTTACAAAACAGCGATGAAACGCTGATAGAATACGCTTCCTTATTAGAGAGCGATTTAAGGCATGATTGGGTGAATTATTCCAGCGCAATAGGGCTAGAGGTGTTTTTAAACACGCTAGATCCGCATTTTAAAAAGTCTTTTCAAGAGAGTTTGGAAGACAATCAAGTCCGTTACCACAATCAAATCTATCAGGCTTTAGGGTATTCTTTTGAGCCGGTGAAAAATGAAAGCGAAACAAAAAAAGAATAATATTGAGATAATTATTTGAATACTTTTATTTTTAATGGGTTTTTTAATAAAATTGGAATATGATGCGAGCGAAAATTAAACAAAGGTTATTCTTGTTAAAATTTCAAAAATTACCCTTATTGTTTGTTTCCATTCTTTACAATCAAATCCCTTTATTGGCTTTTGATTATAAGTTTAGCGGGGTAGCAGAATCTTTTTCTAAAGTGGGGTTTAACCATTCCAAACTCAATTCCAAAGAAGGGATTTTCCCTACAGCCACTTTTGTAACCGCCACGATCAAGCTTCAAGTGGATTCCAATCTGCTCCCTAAAAACATTGAAAAACACAGCTTAAAAATAGGCGTTGGCGGGATTTTAGGAGCGCTCGCTTACGATTCTACCAAAACGCTCATCGATCAAGCTACGCATCAAGTCTATGGCTCAGAACTTTTTTTCTTCATAGGGCGTTGGTGGGGGTATTTAGGCGACGCTCCTTGGAAAGACTCCCGCATAGAATCTGACGCTCACACCCGTAATTATGTGCTGTATAATTCCTATTTGTTTTATTCTTATGGCGATAAATTCCACCTAAAGCTAGGGCGTTACCTTTCTAACATGGATTTTATGAGCGGTTATACGCAAGGCTTTGAAGTGGATTATCAAATCCATTCTAAAGTAGCGTTAAAATGGTTCAGCTCTTTTGGGAGGGCTTTAGCTGCGGGGCAATGGATACGAGATTGGTATGCCCCTATTGTTACTGAAGATGGCAGAAAAGATGTTGATTATGGCATTCATGCGGTGCAACTCTATTTTTCTAGCAAACATGTTCAAGCCACGCCCTTTTTTTATTTTTCACCTAAAACTTACGAAGCGCCTGGGATTAAAATCCATATTGATAGCAACCCGAAATTTAGAGGTTTAGGGTTACGATCTCAAACCCTTATCAATGCGATTTTCCCTGTTTATGCTAAAGATTTATACGATGTGTATTGGCGTAACTCTAAGATTGGCGAGTGGGGTGCATCGCTTTTGATCCACCAACGCTTTGACTACAACGAGTTTAACTTTGGCTTTGGTTATTATCAAAATTTTGGCAACGCTAATGCAAGGATTGGCTGGTATGGTAACCCGATCCCTTTTGACATAAGAAGTAACAGCATTTATGGTTTGGTTTTTAGTAACGCTGTTACCGCAGACTCTGTTAGCGGATATGTCTTTGGTGGGGGGGTGTATAGAGGGTTTTTATGGGGGATCTTAGGCAGATACACTTACGCCACTAGAGCGAGCGAAAGATCCATTAACTTGCACTTGGGCTATAAATGGGGTTCTTTTGCTAGCGTTGATGTGAATTTACAATACTATGCGGTGAGCATGCACACTGGCTATAAGGTTAATGATCTCACTAGCCCTTTTAATAAAGCCTTTAAGGCGAACACACAAGACAGGAGCAACCTCATAGTGAGTTTGAAGTTCTTTTTTTAAACCCTATCAATTAGGTTTGGTAGAATTGAGCCATTGTTTTTGGAAATTAATGGCTTTTCTCAATTCGGCTTCTAGTTGGGCTAAAACATCTTTTAAGGGCTTAACATCAACCAAATTATCTTGCTTGAAAGAATCCAGCTGTTTGTCAATTTGCAAAGCGGCATCTAGCGCGTCTTGGGGGAATACCGGCTCGCCTAAAGCCTTCTTAACCGCTTCGCCGATTTCAATCGTTTCAGAGCCTTGATGATCTTTTAAGTTAGGATTATTTTCTTTGTCCTTAGGCTTAGGCTCTAAAATCAAGCGCAAATGTTTGATTTTTTCATGCAAATCGCTAAGATCTTTTAAGTGATCGGTGTTTCGCCCCCTATCCACCGCTTTTTCTAAAAGCTTATCGCTCAGGCTCACTAACTGATCGCTTAATTTCACGCTGTTAGCTTGAGCTTCTGTCACTTCATCAATATCAATCGCTGCTAAAGCGCTCACAAAATAAAAGGGCAACGCCCACCTTCTAAAACGAGAGAAAAACTTCTGCATTTACCTTCCTTAAATACGCTATAAAAATGATACTTTTTAATATGGTGGAGCTGTGGGGAATCGAACCCCAGTCCAAAAATCTTGTCCTAAACACAAACTTCTACAATGCTTAGAAAATTGGTTAGTTTTTTAGCCTTAAAACTAGCTCTGGTCCAACTTTCTAAAACCTTGAGGTAGTTTCAAGAGTTCTTGTTTCTTAGTTTAAAAGGCGAACCACCTTTTAAAAGCGTCTAGCTTAAGGTTATGGAGTGATTAAAACGCTAGAAATTCTAATCAGTCCAGCTCCAAAAGGAGATTAACTCACGCAGCTTTAGCGTAAGCTGGAGCGTAATCTGCGTTGTTTACAGTTATTTTTGTTGCTGTTTTACAAGCAGCACTTGGCATGCTATCTGCGCGACAAGAAATCTGTCGAAATCCAAGTCAGCCCCATGATTTTCAAAAGCTTGTCTATTTTAGCTAACTTTTGCTAACAAAACGCAATGAATCATTAAAAATCACTGGCGCACTATATCAATATTTTCATCTTTAGGTTTAAAAACAAAGATTTCATCAGCAATGGTGGGGTTGATTTCTGCTTGAGAAAAAGTGATCGTTACGAGATTGTTCATTTCATCTTTAAATTCCAGCGAAAAAGGCTTGCCGTCTTTGAAAACCAAACGATAAGTGGTCTTGTTGATAGTCGTTTGAAAAGATCCGTCATCTTGCTTTTTCAAGCGCTTGAGAATGGTGAAAAAATCCGTCTTGTCTTTTAAGGGCGTGATAGTCGCTTGGAATAAATTAGGCTCATAAACCACCACTTCCTTATCGTTCATGTAAATTTCTTTTTTTAAAGGCTTTTCATAAACCCATAAAGCCCAATTAGGGGCTTTAGCCTTTAAAATCCCGTAATAAACTAAGGGCTTTTCGTTTTTTAACACTTGCTTGAAATGCGCGCTAAAACTTTGCAAATGCTGCAAAACGTCTTCTTCTTTAGAAAGGGTTGGAGGATTTTTAGCGTAAGCAACGCCTATAAAAATCAAAACCATTAAAATCTTTAAAAAAGCTTTCATTATTCAAACCTTAAAATAATCTCTCATCTTTAATAAAACCCTTTATTTTACAAGACTTTTATTTTATCCATGCTAAAATGGGATTAAAAACTAACGCTTTAATAAAATAAATGGGATTGAAGCACTCTTAAAAGGTTACTACTACCATGATAAAAGCAATCATTGGAAAAATCATTGGCACCAGAAACGATCGCTGGATCAAACAATACAAAAAACAAGTCCTAACTATCAACGCCTTAGAGCCTACTTATGAAAAAATGAGCGATGTTGAGCTGCAAAACGCTTTTGAAGAGTTAAAAAAACGAGTGCGATCCGTAGAAAAAGATTCGCAAGAAAAAACCCTTTTAGAAGTCTTACCAGAAAGTTTTGCTATCACTAGAGAAGCGAGCAAAAGGATCTTAAAGATGCGCCATTTTGACGTGCAACTCATTGGGGGCATGGTCTTAAACGATGGCAAAATCGCTGAAATGAAAACCGGAGAGGGTAAAACTTTAGTCGCTACTTTAGCGGTGGCTTTGAACGCTATGAAAGGTGAAAGCGTGTATGTGGTAACCGTTAATGATTACCTAGCCCATAGGGATTCTAAAGAAATGGAGCCGTTGTATCAATTCTTAGGTTATAGCGTAGGCACGATCACTGCGAGCGTGCGAGATGATGATGAGCGTTTAGAAATTTATTCTAAAGACATTGTTTATGGCACTAATAATGAATTTGGCTTTGATTATCTAAGGGATAACATGAAATATTCTTTAGAGCATAAAGTGCAAAAATCGCATGCGTTCGCTATTGTTGATGAGGTGGATTCCATTTTAATTGATGAAGCGAGAACCCCTTTAATCATTTCAGGGCCTGTGGATAGGTGCATGGAAAATTACAACAAGGCTGATGAAGTCGCTAAAAGCATGCAAGTGGAAGTAGATTTCACCATAGATGAAAAAAACCGCGCGATTTTAATCACTGAAGAGGGGATTAAAAAAGCCGAAAACCTCTTTGGCGTGGATAATTTATACAAGATTGAAAACGCCGCCTTATCGCACCATTTAGACCAGGCTTTGAAAGCGAATTACCTCTTTTTTATTGATAAAGATTATATTGTAGCCAATAATGAAGTGGTGATTGTAGATGAATTTACCGGCCGTTTGTCTGAGGGGAGGCGCTTTAGTGAGGGCCTGCATCAGGCTTTAGAGGCTAAAGAGGGCGTGAGCATTAAAGAAGAGAGCCAAACCTTAGCCGATATTACTTTCCAAAATTATTTCAGGATGTTTTCTAAACTTTCAGGCATGACAGGCACGGCTCAAACCGAAGCCACAGAATTTTTAGAAATCTACAATTTGGAAGTGGTGTCTATCCCTACTAATTTAGCGATCAAGCGAAAAGACTTGAACGATCTCATCTATAAGAGTGAAAAAGAAAAATTTGACGCTGTGATCCTTAAAATTAAAGAATTACACGATAAAGGTCAGCCCGTTTTAGTCGGCACGGCCAGCATTGAAAAGAGTGAAACCTTGCACGCTTTACTCAAAAAAGAACGCATCCCTCACACCGTTTTAAACGCCAAGCAACACACCAAAGAAGCTGAAATCATCAAAGACGCCGGGCTTAAAGGAGCGGTTACGATTGCGACTAACATGGCAGGCAGGGGCGTTGATATTAAACTCACCGATGAGATTAAAGAACTTGGGGGGCTGTATATCATTGGCACTGAAAGGCATGAGAGCCGCAGGATTGACAACCAATTAAGGGGGCGAAGCGGGCGCCAAGGCGATCCGGGAACAAGCCAATTTTATTTGAGTTTAGAAGACAATCTGTTACGCATTTTTGGGAGCGATAGGATTAAGGGGGTGATGGAAAAATTAGGGCTTAAAGACGGCGAACACATTGAATCCAAGCTTGTAACAAGAGCGGTGGAAAACGCGCAAAAAAAAGTGGAGAACTTGCATTTTGAAAGCCGTAAGCATTTGTTAGAATACGATGATGTGGCTAATGAGCAACGAAAAAGCGTGTATAAATTTAGAGATGAATTATTAGATGTTAATTACGATATTGGTGCTAAAATCGCTGAAAACAGAGAATACGCGCTCAATCAAATCTTTTCTAAACTCAAAGCCTTTGACCATCAAAACCTGTCTGAAGAGGAACTTTTAGGGCTTAAAAACATCTTAAAAGAAGATTTTAACGCTCATGTTGCATTAGAAGATTTAGAAAAAGCCGCTCCTATTGAAAAGTTTGTGGCTGAAAAATTAAAAAGCGATTATGAAAACAAAATGAAAGTTTTGGATAGCGAACAAAGAAGCCGGATCGAACGCATCGTGTATTTGCAGATTTTAGACAACGCATGGCGAGAGCACCTTTATACGATGGATAATCTCAAAACCGGTATTAATTTGAGAGGCTATAACCAAAAAGACCCCCTTGTAGAATACAAAAAAGAGAGTTACAACCTTTTCTTAGAACTCATTGAAGACATCAAAATGGAAGCGATCAAAACCTTTTCTAAGATCCAGTTTGAAAACGAGCAAGATTCTAGCGATGCCGAGCGTTATTTGGATAACTTTAGCGAAGAAAGAGAGCATGAGAGCGTAACTTACCGCCATGAAGAAACTTTAGATGAAGATTTGAATGTGGCCATGAAAGCTTTTTCTAAAACCCCTAAAAGAAACGAGCCTTGCCCTTGTCAAAGCGGCAAGAAATATAAAGATTGTTGCGCTAAAAGCGGGCCTAAAAAGGGCTTATTTGCCAAATAGATCCTTAATCTTTTTCCTTATCAAGCGTTATTTGCGTTTTGATAAAAGCCAGCCATTTATTAGCATCACCGCTTTGTTGGCTTTTTTTGGCGTGGCGGTTGGCGTGATGGTTTTAATTGTGGCTATGGCGATCATGAACGGTATGAGTAAGGAATTTGAAAAAAAGCTTTTTGTGATGAACTACCCCTTAACGCTCTATACCACAAGCCCTTATGGGATCAGCGAAGAAGTGGTTCAAGCTTTAGAAAAAAAGTTCCCTAATTTGCTTTTTAGCCCCTATTTGCAAACCCAAAGCCTGATTAAAAGCGCGCATTCTATGAATGGTGGCGTGGTGTTTGGGGTTGATTTTTCTAAAGAAAGGCGCATCAATGAAGTTTTAAACGACGCTTTAAAAAACACCAATACAAACGATCTCTTTAAAAACCCTTTTAATTTGATCGTGGGGAAAAGCTTGAGATACAGCTTGAATTTAGATCTCAATCAAAAAGCCGATTTGTTTTTCACCGAGTTAGAGCCAACCGGTCTCACGCTCTCCCCTATCATGAAACGCTTTATTATCAAAGGCGATTTTGATTCAGGGCTAAAATCTTATGACATGAGCTACATGTATGCTAGTCTTCAAGCTATAAGCGCGATCAGGAGGTTGCCCTTAGGGCTTTATGATGGGGTGCATGTCTATTCTAAAACGCCCATGAAGGATATTGAAAATTTACGCAACGCTTTAAAAACCATCAACCACCATGGCATAGGCATTGAAGGGTGGTGGCAGCAAAACGGGAATTTTTTCTCGGCGATGGAATTAGAAAAAAGAGCGTTATTCATTGTGCTCATGCTCATTATTTTAATGGCGTCTTTGAATATCATCAGCTCGCTTTTAATGGTGGTGATGAACAGGCGTAAAGAAATCGCCCTACTCTTTAGCATGGGGAGCAGCCAAAAAGAAATCCAAAAAACCTTTTTTTATTTGGGTAATATCATTGGTTTAGGCGGTGTGATTCTTGGGGTGGTTTTAGCGTTTTTAAGCATGTATCTTTTAAGCGTGTTCCCTATCATCTCGCTCCCAGCAGATGTTTATGGCATTAACACCTTGCCTTTGGATTTGTCTTTAATGGATTTTACGCTCACTCTAATAGGCTCTGTGATTATCGTAGGGCTTTCTTCTTATTACCCGTCTAAAAAAGCTTCTACTATTGACGCTTTAAGCGTGTTAAGGAATGAATAAATTAAAAAAATAAATAATATTGAGATGAAATAAGGCTTTGAGTGTCTGTATTTGACTGACAAAGAAAAATTTTATTCTCAAAATTAAAAAAAACCATAATATTATGCTAGTATTAACGCACGACTTAGTTAAGAATTAACTTTGTAAGTCGGACTTCGTAGCAAAAAGGACGAAAGATGAACAGACTGATTAGATGTTTAAGATCTGTAAGAAAAAATTTTCTTTGAACGGTGTTGGCTTACTCTATTTAGAATTTTTGGTTTATACTAAAGGTTAGACATATGAACTATAAAGTTGCATCTGCTAAAAATATCGCAACGCTTCTTTTTTTATTCTCTTATCAAAGTGAAGCTCTTGATTTGGGTAAAATCGCTAAAATTAAAGCGGGTGCTGAAAGTTTCTCTAAAGTCGGTTTCAATAACAAACCTATCAACACTAATAAAGGGCTTTACCCTACCGAAACCTTTATGACGGTTATGGCTTACATGCAAGTGGATTTTACGGAACTCTTGCCCAAAAGCGCTACGGCTAACGGGCACCATTTAGACGGGAGTCTTGGGGGTTGGGGGGGTGCTGTTATTTTTGATAGCACTAAGGATTTCATTAACGAAGTTACAGGAAAACCCTATGGGGCTATGACATGGAACTATGTAGGTTATTGGGGCGGTCTTGTGGGGCAAAAACCATGGGCTAGTTGTGGGTTAGCCACAGGGAATTTGACCCAAAGCCAATACGATAAGATGACTCAAGCCGAAATGACACAATTGTCTAACCAGGAAGCTTTAGAGGCTTCCACTTGTGCAAAAAGTTACGCCGATCACACCAGAAACTATGTGATTTATAACGCTTACTTGCGCTACAACTACAAGGATATTTTTGAAATTAGGGGCGGAAGGTACGAATCCCCAGCGGACTATATGAGCGGTTACAACCAAGGCTTGGATATGACCTTAAACTTAGGGAATTTCAAATTCTGGTGGTTTAGCTCTTTTGGCCGTGGTTTTGCCTATAACGAGTGGCTTTATAATTTCTATTCGCCTAAAACCTACACTCTTAAAAACGGGCAAACCATAAACCCTGGGGTGCATGCCTTTTATATCATTTGGAATTACAAGGGTTTTAGCATTCAGCCTTTTGTCTATTTTTCACCCTTTAACGAATACGACCCTAACTTTACGATCACTTATGACAGTAACCCCACTTTTACTGGATTAGGGTTTCGCTCTCAAACCGATGTTACCGTGCTTAATCCCTTTTATGCTAAAAGATTTTGGGGCACCTATCAATTTGGCATGCCAGCCGGTAAAAACGCGCACAGCTTGATGATCAAACAAAAGTTTGAATGGAATGAATACAATTTTGGTTTTGGGATTTATAAATCCTTTGGGAACGCTAACTGGATGATAGGCTACCATGGTAACCGCTTAGGCTTTGACTTTTGGACGAACACCGTTTATGCAAACACCCTTAACTCTTTGTCTTACATGATGGATGCGAACGCTTTTACCGTGTTTGCCTTTGGCGGTGGGGTGCATAGGAAATTCCTTTGGGGTTTGTTAGGGCGTTTGACTTATGGGCCTAGGGCGAACGAACAAGTCCTATCGCTCAACTTGGGCTATAAATTCACTAAAAATTTCTCAGCCGACATTAAATTTGAATATTATAATGTGTTGATGCATCAAGGCTATAAAATGGGGTGGAACGGGCCAAAATTAGACAGCCAACCCGCCACCGATCAAGACAGGAGTCATATTTTCACCGAAATCGTGTGGAAGCTCTAAACCCTCTTTAAATAACAACCCTTATTTAAAGGGGTTGGCTAAAAACGCCCAACCATAAGATAGCCACTAAAAAACGCTTTATCGCCTATTTTAGGGCTTGTTTTTCTAAAAGCGTTAGAATTTTTAAACTTTTTTATTACGCTATTTTTGGCTCTGTGATACTAAAACTTTTATTTTTAAAAATGGGCTTTTGGTTGCTTTGCTTTGTCATTTTAAAACTCATTTTAAAAATATTTCAAATTCATTTTATAAGGGGATAGGGGGGTATTTTGAAATAACTCTCCCCCAACCCCCCAAGACCGCTTTTTTAATAAAGTTATCACTTGCTTACGCAAGCTCTTTGTTATTTATTTGGGGTTAGGGGTTTGAAAGTCAATAATTTTTCTCGGTAATATTCGTATTGTTTTTTTCGGGCTTCTATTTCAGCGGGGATACCGGCTAATAAATCGGTGGTTAAAATTGAAAATTGATCCAAAATCTTAACGATCTCTTGTTGGATCTCTAGGGGTGGGATGGGGACTTCTAATTGTGAATAACGAGAAATCCACTGCCTTGTATGTTCCCCACTGATATTATAGGGAATAGTTTGCATATAAAAAAAGATAAATCTGATGTTAATTGTAGGATTTTTTGAGAATAAGATTTTCATAGCGCTTGATTTTACTTTAAAAGGGAAATCAACCCATTGGGTCGCTGTTGTGAAATCGTCAAAGATGATAACCGGAGAGCTTTTACTCGCTTGATAAATATTGTCTTTTTCGTTTGTATAACCTAAAATAAAGGTTTTTCCTGCGGTTAAAACGGGGGTAGGGTAACTTTTATCAAATTCTTTACTCGTTACGCAATATTGATTGGGTTGATCATACTCTAGAACCTCCCCCAACTTCATAAACCCTACCCCCTTAGGCGCTAGAGTGTGGAGTAAGGTTTTCAAGCGTTTGGGGTAGGGTTTTTGCGCCAATCTTTCTTTGGCGTCTTTGTGGTTTTGGTTAATATCGTTAAAGTCTAAAAGCATGTTTTGGTAATACTGGTATTGTTTTTTTCGCGCTTTTAATTCTGTGTTTAATTCTGTGAAAGCGTCCAAAATCTTAACGATCTCTTGCTGGATCTCTAGGGGCGGGATGGGGAACTTATATTTTTTAAAAGCGGTCATATCCACAGAAGCAAAACCTGAAACATTAATATTATTTTTGCACCATTCCCCTAAAAGAAAGCATTGGTAAAAAAAGAATTTCATGTCTAAAGCAAGATCACAATTCGCTTTTTTGCTTAAAAAAGTGAATTGTTGATTCGCTAACGAATCAACGATTAAAAGGGCATGCTCTCCTATGGTTGCTGTCGTAGAAATAATAATAGAATTTTTAGGGAATAATTTCTTACCTTTCAAAGCCTTTGGGGTAATGTGTTGGATTGAGTCTTTTAAAATCCTCCCATTTTCTCTAAGGTCTTCCATTCTAAACCAAGGGATAGTCCCATTTTTCCAAAATTCAGGATTGTTTTTTGATGGGGTGTAACCATTTCTAATTTCAAAAACCTCTTCAAGCGTTTTAAACTCCACCCCCTTAGGCGCTAGGGTTTGGAGCAGTCGCTCTATTTTATGCATTTTACCTCCCTTCTAAATGGCTAATGATAAATTCAAGGCTTTAAGCCCTCATCGCGCGCATGGAATTGGCTAAAGCTAAAAGCGTAACCCCCACATCGCCAAAGACCGCTTCCCACAAGCTCGCTACCCCCATAAGCCCTAGCACGATAAAAACCGCCTTAATCCCTAAAGCGAACAAGATATTTTGCCAAATGATGTTTTTGGTTTTTTTAGCGATCGCTAAAACTTTGACTAAAGAGCTTAAGGAGTCATTAGTGATCACAATATCCGCGCTTTGCTTGCTCAATTCTGAGCCTTTCCCCATGCCAATCCCCACATCAGCGCTCGCTAGAGTTGGAGCGTCATTGATGCCATCGCCTACAAAAATCGCCGGGGCTTTATAGCGCTCTTTAAAGGTTTTAAACACGCTCGTTTTTTCTTCAGGCAACAAACTCGCATAATATTCACAGCCTAGAGTTTGAGCGATGCTCTCAGTCGCGCTTTTTCTGTCCCCGCTCAAAATGCAAAAATTTTCTATCCCTTGCGCTTTTAAATCCCTTAAGCACTCTATGGCGTCATCTTTAATCTCATCGCTAATCACAATATAGCCTATATAATTTTGGTTGAAAGCCACATGCACAATCGTGCCGTTTTCTTTGGAAGGGCTGTGCGCGATATGGAATTGATCGAGCATTTTTTCATTCCCTGCGATGATTAGATCCGTATGGCATTGCGCTTTAACCCCCATTCCGCTCACTTCTTCGTAATTTTTAATGTCATGCTGGTGCTTATCGTCCTTTAGCATTTCTTCGCATGCTTTTTGAATGGATAAAGCGATCGGGTGCGTGGATAAGAGCTGCGAACAAGAAGCGTAATGCAAAACTTCTTCTTTAGAATGCCCGTTTTGCGGCACAATATCTGTTACTTTAAAAACGCCTTTAGTCAAAGTGCCGGTTTTATCAAAGGCGATGCTTTTAGCTTGGGTAAGCACCTCTAAAACATGCACGCCTTTCATTAAAATGCCCTTTCGGCTCGCCGCTCCCACGCCCCCAAAATACCCTAAAGGCACAGAAATCACTAACGCACAAGGGCAGCTCACCATTAAAGCCACAAGCCCCCTATAAATCCACTCATCAAAGCTCCCCATAGAAAACAAGGGCGGTAATATGGCGATCATTAAGGCAATAAATAAAACGCTTGGGGTGTAGTAGCGTGAAAATTTAGTGATGAATTTCTCGGTTTCGCTCTTTTCATTCGTGGCTTGCTGGACTAAATCCACCACTTTAGCGATAGAAGAATCTTTATACATTTTTTCTACTTGAATTTCAAGGACCGCCTTTAAATTCAAGCTCCCCCCTAAAACTTTAGAGCGTTCGCTGACATTAACAGGCATGGACTCCCCACTCAACGCCCTTTCATCTAGCAAACTTTCGCCCTTGATCACCACGCCATCCACAGGCACTTTTTCGCCGACTTTCACCACCACAATGTCATTAATTCTTAAATCTTCAGGCGCAACGCTCACTAATGCATCGCCCTTTTTCAAATAAGCCAAATTAGGAGCGACATCCACTAAAGCTTTAAGGGATTTTTTAGAGCGAGCGATAGCGAGTTTTTGCAAAAATTCGCCCGCTGAATAAAACACCATAATAGACACGCTCTCTTCATAAGCCCCCACGCAAAAAGCCGCAATAGTCGCAATGAGCATCAAAGCGTTTTCATCAAAAAATTGCCCTTTTCTAAGCCCACGAAACGCCCCTAAAATCACATCTTTACCGCTCACTAGATACACTAAAGCCAACACGAAAAACACCGCTTTTTCAATCAAAGGGCTAGGGTTTAGGTGTAAGATTAAAATCGCACCTAAAAAGACCATGATCGTAACAATGAGTGGGGTAAAACTCAAGGGCTTTTCTGCGGTCTCTTTAAAAGACAGGCTCAAATGCGGTTCATTTTGCTTAATAAAAGCCTTAACCTTTTCAAAATCGCTCGTGTCCAAAAACAACTTACTGGTGCTGAAATTGATTTGAGCTTTTTTCACATAGTCTAATTTGTTTAAATCCCTTTCCAATTTAGACGCGCAATCAGGGCAATCCAAATTATGAATGTGGTATTCTTGCATTTTCTCTCCCTTATAAAAATCCTTTTAAGAAATCTTTCTAAAACTCAGCGCTTTAAGCATGTGAGATTTTTCTATATTCTCGCAAGCGTTTAAATCCGCAATCGTCCTAGCGACCTTTTTGACCTTATTCACAGAGCGCATGGATAGATTGAACCTTTCAACCGCCTGCTCTAACAACTTTTTTGCTTCAGCGTTTAAAGGGCAAAATCGTTCGATCTGCTCTTCATTAAGCTTACCATTAAAAGCGCTCTGTTTCCTTAACTTTTGCTGTTTGAAAGCTAATAATACTAATTCATGCATCTCTTTTGAAGTCCAAGAATGCGACGGCGTGTCTTTATAATTCCCCTCTTCCATTTGCACGAACAAATCAATCCTGTCTAAAAAAGGTTCGCTCAAGCGGTTTTTATACTGCGTGATTTCTCTATCTTGGCAACGGCATGCTTTGGTGGTGCTGAGTAAATTCCCACACAAACAAGGGTTTTGAGCCCCCACAAATAAAAAAGAGGTTTCGTATTCAATTTTGCTGTGTACTCGTGAGATCACTAATTTATTGTTTTCTAAAGGCTCTCTCAAAGCTTCCAAAATATCCTTTTTAAAATGGGGCAATTCATCAAAAAAAAGCATGCCGTTATGCGCTAGCGCGATTTCGCCGGGTTTTGGCTCTCTTAGAGAGCTTGAGCCTAAAATGCTGGATTTTGAAGCGCTCTGGTGAGGGTTTCTAAAACTCCTTAAGGGGTAATAGGCGCTGTCTTGCTCGCTTAAAATGCGTAATTTTGTCGCTTCTAAGATTTCATTCAGGCTTAATGGAGGCAAGATATAACGCATGCGATTAATGATCATGCTTTTCCCACACCCTGGACTTCCCTCTAAAATCAAGTTATGAAACCCAGCACTAGCGATCAAAGCGGCTTCTTTAGCGACAGCTTGCCCCTTAACTTCTTTAAAATCTAAGGCATAGGCGTCTGAAAAATAATACTCTTTATCGTTCAATTCTATCGTTTTAAAGGGTAGTTTTTTCGTGTGGGTGTCTGCTTTGATTTCAGGGTTTTGCAAAATTTCTAAAGCTTCTTTAAAATGCTCCACAAAAAAGCATTGCAAATTAGGGATGAGCGAAAAAAGCTCCTCATTAGCCTTAGGCGCAATGACTTTAGCATGGGGGCGTTTAATGGCAATGTCTAAAAGCATGGGGAAAATGTTAGAATTGGGTTTGATCTTGCCATCAAGCCCTAACTCCCCAAAAGCAAACCACTCTTTAAAAGCCAACTCTTGTTTTTGCAAAGCGATTAAAAGAGCGATAGGCAAATCAAAATGGCTCCCGGATTTAGGCAAATCTGAAGGGGAAAGGTTGATGGTGATTTTTAAAGGCGGGAAAGTGAAATCGTTATTTTGTAAAGCCGATTGGACCCGTTGCTTGGCTTCTTGGATAGAGCTATTAGCTAGGCCTGAAATCACAAACGCCGGCAAAGCCCTTGTGAAAGTCGCTTCCACAGCCACGATTTCTGCCACCCCCCTTTGCATGGTCGCACAAAATATCGTGTTAATCATGGTGGTTACTTGTGTTTTTGTTTTTTTTGCAGCTCTTTGAGTTCTTTTTCAAATTTCTTACGCTTCAAAATGGATAATTTATCCACGAATAACACGCCATTGAGGTGATCGATCTCATGCTGAATGGCTACCGCTAAAAGTTCGCTCGCTTCTAAAACTTTCACTTCAGCGAAGCGGTTTTGATACTCTATCTTAACCTTTTCAAAGCGCTCCACCTCTTCATAAAACCCCGGCACAGACAAGCACCCTTCTCTATACATTATTGAACCCCCCGTTTCTATCCATTTAGGGTTAATGATTTCCAAGCAGTCTTCTTTGTGTTGCAAGCCGTCTTCTTGCGGGAGATTGATAATGAGCATTCTTAAGGGTAAGCCCACTTGAATTGCGGCTAGCCCTATCCCCTCACTAGCGATCATAGTCTCATGCATGTCATCTAGTTGTTGGTGGAGTTTTGAATCAAAAGAAACGATCTCTTTAGAAATCGTTCTTAAGATTTTAGAAGGGTAATGGATAATCTCTAATAACGCCATGCAATCACTTCACGTTTTTCTGTAACACTTTATCAATCAAGCCATACTCTTTAGCTTCTTTAGCGCTCATGTAAAAATCCCTGTCCGTGTCTTTAGCGATTTGCTCCAAACTCTGCCCTGAGTTTTGAGCCAAAATAGAATTCATCAAGCCTTTAAGCCTGAGAATCTCATTAGAAATGATTTCAATATCGCTCGCTTGCCCCTGAGCCCCCCCTAAAGGCTGGTGAATCATAATCCTTGAATGAGGCAATGAAAAGCGCTTACCCTTAGCCCCACAGCTCAGTAAAAACGCCCCCATAGAAGCCGCTTGACCGATGCAAATCGTGGAAACATCAGGGCGGATAAAATTCATGGTGTCATAAATGCTAAGACCGCTTGTTATCACCCCACCGGGAGAATTGATATACAAGCCAATGTCTTTTTCAGGGTCTTCAGCTTCCAAAAACAAGAGTTGGGCCACGATAGAAGACGCCACGCTGTCATTAATCTCACCGCTCAATAAAACAATGCGATCCTTTAAAAGGCGTGAGTAAATATCATAGCTGCGCTCCCCACGATCGGTATTCTCTATTACATAAGGAATGTATCCCATCATCTCTCCTTTTTAGCCGTTTAACCCACTTGAGTTTTTTGAGCGTTGGGCCTCATTTTCTCTAAAATTTCTTGTTGCTCTTTAGGCAGGTTTTTATCCAACAAATAAGTCAGCACCCTATCTTCAATCATCGCCATTTTCACCGCCGCTAACATGTTATTTTTGCGGTATTGTTCAATGAGATTTTCTGGGTTTTGCCCTGTCATCATCGCTTCATAATACAAAGTTTGAAAGACTTCATTGTCATGCACGCCAATTTTTTCTTCTTTCGCTAAAGCGTCAATGATAAAAGTGATTTTCACGCTTTTTGTCGCATCATTCCTAAAGCCCTCACGCTTTTCTTTGGCTTTTTCTTGACTTTCTTGTAAGGATTTGACTTCCTCAGCTTGCATGGAATAAAGAGCGTTCCTGAACAACAAATCCATTTCTTGCTCTATGATCGTTTTAGGCAAATCAAAAAGAATCTTTTCATCTAAATTTTCAATCAATTTTTCTTTCAACTCTTCATTATAGAGCCTGGCTTTATTTTCTAAAAACAACTGCCCTTCAACCCTTTCTTTTAAAAGCTTTAAAGTCGCATTCTCTTCATTAGCCAGCACGATTTTAGCGAGTTCGTCATTGATTTCTAACACTTCACGCGCTTGAATCTGGCGTAATTTCACTTTAAAAAGGGCTTCTTTGCCGGCTAAATGCTCTGCGTGGTATTCGCTAGGGAAAGTCAAAGGGAATTCTTTTTCTTCACCCGCTTGCATACCTAAAAGAGCCTTTTCAAAATCTTCTAGCATTTGCTTACTACCTAAAATCAAACTGAAATTCTCAGCCTTGCCCCCTTCAAAAGGCGCATTATCTATAAAACCTTCAAAATCAATCGTTAATTTATCGTCGTTTTGAGCTTTTCTTTGAGCGTTAGTATCCACAAATTTCGCATAATCTTTAGCGAGCTGTTTCAAACGCTCATCAATTTTTTCTTCATTTGGAATTTCCACTCCCACGCTAGGCACGCACTCTTTGATCTTGTCTAAAACAATCGTGGGTTTTAAGCCAATGTCCGCTTCTATTTCAAAATGCGTGTCTTTTTTTTCAAATTTAGTGAGATTGGGGCTGCCGATTAGATCCTTATTTTCAATCCCTAATTCCTTAAAAGCGTTTTTTAAAACCTCTTGAATCATTTCTTCTTGAGCATCTTGATCAATTTGGGCTTGATAACGGGCTTTCACTAAACTAAGGGGGACTTTACCTCTTCTAAAGCCATCAATTTTAACTTTTTGGGCGATTTTTTGAGCGATTTTATCATAACGCTTTTCTAAATTTTCAACGGAAAGTTTAGCGCTCAAACGGGCGTTAGCGGTGTCAATCTTTTTCACTTCAAGATTCATTTTTTTCCTTAAATGGTTAAAAAATTAAATTTTTGTATCATTATAGCTTAATTTGTTTTAATTCCGGTTTATAAAAAGCGGTTTTAATTCTAGTTTTCAAAAATTTAAAAAACTAAAAATCATAAGTTGAAGTGAGATAGACAGAAATATTGCGTTTGAAATGAAGGGTGTATAAAGGGGTTTTAAAATAATCGTTAATTAAAAAGGGGATTCGCACGCCAAATTCTATCGCCCAATTCTTATACCTTGAAAAGCGGTAACGATACCCCACATTCAGCATCACTTGAAACATGTAAGGGTGATAAACGCTTGAAGGATCTTTGGCCCACTTTTTAAAAATCTTTGTTTCATAAAACCAGGTTTCTCCCACGAAATTCATCCCTAAAATCAGCGTCCCAAAAGCGCGTTTGTATAAAAAGTCAGCCCCCACGCCATAAAAAATAGCGTTAATAAAAGTCTCTTTTCTTTGTAATTTTTCTCTATAGCTTTTAGGGATCTGCGAACTCGCCCTCAAACTATCGCCTAATGCGCCTTTATTTTTAAGAAAAAAGCCATAAGCGTAATCCAAAGAGACATAAAAACGGAAGCCGTAGCGCTCTTTTTTAGGAAAAAATTGTTTATAGCCATAAATCAAACTGACTTCAGCAAAAGGAATGTCTCGGTATTTTGAATGGTTTTCAAATTTTTCCCTGCTCTGTAGCCATGACATTTGCACCACGCTTGTGCCATAATAATGGGAGCTTTTGTCTATGTTAAAAAGTTTTTTTTTGGGCTTTTTAGGCTCAGCAAAACATGGAGGGTGGGTTTTGCCCCTTAAACACTTCTTGGCTAAAAACCGCTGGTATCCTAGATCTTTTTCTTTGATGATGGTGTAAGTAACCAAATCATCAGCCCTTAAATACACGCTCAAAAATAACGCTAAAAACCCCTTTTTAAGCAGTTTGTTCAAGCGTTCTTTTCTTATGCGTTATTTGTCTTTATCGGTTTCTTTTGCCTTTCAATTCCTTGGCGTCTTTTTGATAAGATTCTAAATTCTTTTGAGTGAGTTTTTTGTCTATTTCTTGCATGATACTTGCAAAAATCTTATTCAAAGCGCTCTTGATCGCATCATTAGAATTATCCGTTCCCTTAACCATAGTACTAACTAACCCTCCGCTATGGCTTGAATGGGTGGTTTTTAAGAATTTTTCTTGAATGTCCAACTCGCTCAAATCCATCGTAAAAGAATCTAAAGATTCCCCACTCATAGGCTCTAGTATGGTAACCTTGACAAAACCGGCCGGGATTAAAACCCCTTCCATTTTATCCAAACCAGTGGAGAATAATAACCCGGGTTCTGATTTTTTCTGTATGGTTCTTTTAGGATCGGGGCGTAAAACAATTTCGCCATTCATAGCAACCGCCAAATACCCTTCTTTTTTTTGCACAAAAGAAAAATCGTCTTTATCGCTACTATCCACATTGATAACCTTGTAGCCCTGATTTTGCAAAATCTGTTCAACCTTAAGCACGGTTTGATTCTTGAATTTGTTTTCATACTCTTTAGCGATATTATCGCTGTATTGGAAAGCTGGCCTTAAAAGCAAAATCTTTTCATCTAACGCTTGAACTTTCTCGCTAGCTGGATGGTAATTCAATTTCAAAGCGACTTCATTGGTTTCAATAATATGCGGGCTGCATCCCACCAACAAAGCCACCACGCTCGCGCCTAAAAGGCATTTTTTCCATGCAAAATCTTTAAAATGATTATTTGCTTTCATTGTTCTATCCTTGATTGTAATATTTTAGACTTCTATAACAACAAACCCGAAGCAACCAACACGCTTTTGTTGTCAAAATGTTATTTTACCCTAACATCTTTAGATTATTAGTCTTTTTCTATTTTTTAGCGTTATAATCCCCACTTTTGCCTCCACTTTTATATTCCAACATCACACCGCTAATTGTCATGCTCTTATCAATGGATTTTACCATGTCATAAATGGTTAAAAGCCCTACGCTCACACTCATTAGCGCTTCCATTTCTACTCCCGTTTTAGCTTGAGTTTTGACTCTCGCATAGAGTTTAAAACTGCAAGTCTCTTTTTCTTCTAAAATATCAATATCCACCCCATTGAGCATGATTGAATGGCACATGGGAATGAGCTCGCTTGTCTTTTTAGCCCCCATAATCCCAGCAATAATAGCAGTCTGTAACACCGGACCCTTTTTGACGCAATGATTGATAATAGCGTCATAAGCCTCTTTATTCATGCTGATACGACCGCTCGCTAGAGCGATTCTTTCAGTGGTTTCTTTATCCCCTATATCCACCATTTTAGGCTGATTTTCTCCATTCAAATGAGTGAGTGGCATTTTTTTATCCTATTGTTTGGGGCGAAACGCTTGAATGTTTTTTTCATTCACTTGCATATAATTCCCTAAAATCAAATCCACGCAATAAGGAATCGCTGGAAAAACCGCTTCTAAGCATTCTCTAATGCTTTTTGGCTTACCAGGAAGATTAATGATCAAACTCTTATTCCTAATGCCAGCACTCTGGCGCGACAGAATCGCTGTAGGCACATATTTTAAACTAGTCATTCGCATAAGCTCTCCAAAACCAGGAAGCATTTTTTGGCACACTTTTTCTGTGGCTTCTGGAGTTATGTCTCTTAAAGCAGGGCCTGTGCCTCCTGTAGTAACGACTAGATCGCATTGGTATTCATCGCACATTTTAATCAGCGATTTTTCAATCAAATCCCTTTCATCAGCGACAATTTCATAATGAAATTCTAAAGGATTGAGCAGGTATTCATTCAACACTTCTTGTATCGCCTTACCGCTTAAATCTTCATAAATCCCTTTTGACGCCCTATCGCTCGCGCTCAAAACGCCTATATGAATCGTTTGCACTTTAACTCCTTTTTACGCTAAAAGCCCGCTCCCTTTTAAAGGGTGGCTTCTTTCTTTGGCATAGACGCGTTCATTATCAATCAAATCGTATTTCCAAATAGGAGCGTTACGCTTAAAATCTTCAATAAAATCTTCATATAGTTCTAAGGCATTTTTTCTATTCTTTCCCATTAAAACGCATAAAAATGAGCTTTGTCCTATCAAAACATCGCCCAGGCTGTGCGCCATTTTTAACACCACGCCCAAATCTTTGGCTTTATGGCGCCATTTTTCAAACCAAGTCTTTAATAGCGCCTCATAAATATCAAAACTCAAGCCTTGAATGTTATCCTCTTTTCTCACAATCCCCACAAACACACAAAACGCTCCAAAGTTTTTCGCGCAAGCTTCCTTTTCGTAGGCTTTCAAAAGCTCGCTAGTATTTAATGCCCCTTGAATGATTTTTAACACCTAGCCCCCACAAACCGGTGGCAACAAACTTATTACATCGCCATCTTTTAAAGGCGTGTTTAAATTGTCTATTAAGTGATCATTAAGGGCTATCGCGCAAACGCCCAACCACTCTTTTAGGCCCTCTTTTTCTTGTAAAATCGCTCTTAATTCCTTTAAATCATTCGCTTTGATGAAAAAATTTTCTTCTTTTATAGGTCCAAAAAATCGCACTTCTACCATCATTTACCCTTATATTCAATCTTTTAAAGCATGATTTTAAATATTTTTAAAACCTCTTTAAAGCGCTCATAATTTTCACAATAAATGCCCCATTTTGAGCTTTTTGACTTCCAAATACCCTTGATTGTGCTCATTAGCGCACACGATCAAGCTCTCTCTTGTTACTTCAGCGTATTTTTCTAAAGCGGCGATCTTTTTAGGGTTGTTCGTGAGTAAGCGCATTTTTTTAATATGGTAATATTCTAAAATCTCACCCGCAACACTATAATCCCTTTCATCGTCTTTAAACCCTATCATTTCATTGGCTTGAATGGTATCATAGCCTTTATCCTGTAAAGCGTAGGCATTGACTTTGTTAAATAGCCCTATCCCACGCCCTTCTTGGCGCAAATAAATCACTAGTCCCCCTTCTTTAGAAATCCTTTCTAACGCCATTTGCAACGCCCCCCCGCAATCGCATTTTTGAGAGCCTAGAGCATCACCCGTTAAGCATTCTGAATGCAAACGCACTAAGGGGTTTTGAGAAAAATTAGGGGTGAAAATGACTAAATGATCTTTAGAGCCATTAGAACCCTTTTCTCTAAAACACTGGATATAAAACTCCCCAAATTGAGTGGGTAATTTGGCTTGGTTAGAGACTTCTAATCGTTTCAAGGATACTCCTAAAATTAGTTTTAAAACGCGTCTTTTAAAAAAAGGTATTCTATCAAAACTCTTTATAATTTTCTTAAATTTTAAATTCTTAAAATTTGTAGGTTAAATTCAAACCATTGGGGCTTAAGCTAGAACGGATTTCATGTTTATTATAAATCCCTAAAGCTTCCCCAAGCCCTAAATCCCTAATGATAAAACCGATAGGATCCATAAGAGCGATAACTAAACGCCCTAAAAATAAAGAGCCAAAAAGCTTGCCTTCATTGCGTTGGATATAGCGCGTGAGCTGGTAAAACCCTTCCCCTAAAATGGAGCCTAATAAAGGCGTGATCACCAAATCCTGCCAGCTAGGCACTTCCACAAACGCTTCCAAGCCATATTCCCAAAAAAGCGTGGAAGTGATAAAAGAAAAAAACGCTGATGCCATCCAGCCAAACCCAGCCATGCGCGGTTGCATATAATACATAGCCCCAAAATAAGGGTGCAAAATTTCATTGAAAATAAAACTATCGTTGTCCAGTTTTGGCCCCATGCGGACATTTTCAAACCAACTTTTGATCCCAAACTTTTCTCTATCCCAATTCGTTACGCTCTCTGGCATGAGATACAACCCTACAATCCCTATCACCAACGACACGCCCAAAATCCCTATGCTCGTGCCTAAATATTTCCAACGGCTATTTGGGGCATAAGGGATCGTGTTGCTCTTTTTAAACTTCTTTTTAAAGTGTTGCCAAATAAGATTTTTAGGGCTTCGTTTGAGCGTTTCTTCTAATTGAATGCTGTTAGCGTTTAAAAAACTACAGCCTAACCCCCAAATAATAACGCAAACTACCCAAATCTTTTGGAAGGTTTTTAGGAATATTTTCAATAATATTTTTAGGAATGTTTTTAATGAAATCAGCATAAACTCTATTATTACTCTCATCAGGTTGCAAACTTTATTGCTTGACTTAAAAAGAGTTTATTATATCTTAAAAACATTACAACACATTCAATAAAACTTAACAAGCCTCAAAGGCTAATCGTTTCTACAAGCTTAAGCCCAAACCCGCTCAAAGCCTTATACTGCCTGTCTTCACAAGAGCTTAAAAGCCTGAAATCCTTTATCCCTAAATTTTTTAACACCAACGCCCCGATCCCAAAATCTTTAACGATATTGTTTTCTTTAGAATGGGTGTTCATAAAGATCAAATAACCCCCTTCGCACTTCAAATATTCTAACGCTTTAAAAAACGCTTCAAACGCATCAGTCGTTAAAAAATCAAAATCCTCTTTGATAGGGTGGAAACGCACTAAAGGGGCTAAATCGTTGGGTTTTGTGCCTTTAAACTTAAAAGCGTAATGGTTTTTTTGCTGGTGGTCTAAAAAAGTGTAGCATTGCGTTTGGTGTTTTAAAAATTCCCTCTCTTCTTGGCAAAACATTTTCAGCAAACTTTCATTTTCCAAACGATAGCTAATCAAATCAGAGACATAGAGGGTTTTAAGGTTATGTTTAATGGCGAAATCGCTCAAAAATTTATCCCCTCTCCTCGCCATAGAGCCGTCTTCTTTCATGATTTCACAAATCACGCTCACGGGCTTTAATCCGGCTAATTTGCATAAATCCACGCTCGCTTCCGTATGGCCCGTGCGCGCTAACACGCCTCCATCTTTTGCAATCAAAGGGAAAATATGCCCCGGACGCACAAAATCGCTCGGTTTGGTGGTGTCTTTACACAACAATTCAATCGTCAAATGCCTTTCAAAAGCAGAAATCCCAGTTTTGGCTTCTTTAGCGTCAATGGAAACCGTGAAAGCGGTCTCATGGTTAGAATCATTCACGCTAACCATAGGGGGTAATTCAAATTTTTTCGCTAAATCTTTAGTTAAAGACACGCAAATCAACCCCCTAGCATGCGTGGCCATGAAATTGATTTTCTCAGGGGTAGAAAAAATCCCAGCTAAAACCAAATCCCCCTCATTTTCTCTGTCTTCATCATCCATAACAATAAGCATTTCGCCATTTTTATATGCTTCTAAAGCTTCAGTAACTCGTTTTAAGATCATTCTAACTCCCTAGTTTTATTCAATAATATTGAGTTTTATAAAAAAAAGAAATATAGCATGTTTAATAACGATTATTACTTTATTGCTTTATTTAGATACAAACCGCTAAGCCTTTAAATCAATTGAATGAAACTCCCCCTATCATGCAAGAAATACTAAAAGACTTATTCTAATGTTTGCAAAGCCTAATGATTAGTTTTTTCTAATGATTAATTTTGGGCTATACCTAAAAACTTTATCCAAGATTTTAACCGAGCTTTTATGCAAAAAACGGCCAATCCTAATACTTAAAGGTAATTTTTTAGGCCTTTGTTTTTCTGTGTTGGAGTTTTGAGCATTCATCCCGTCGCAAGCAATCGCAAATTCTTCTAACACATAGTTTTTGACCCCATGCCAATAATGCCTATCCATCACGCAATCTATAGGCATCACCCATTCTTTCGCGCTGTATTTCAATAATTTTTGTGCGGCTTTGGGGGCTAAAACATACCCTTGAGTGCCAATGCCATCTTTAAAATTTAAGATTTGAGAAACCCCTTTAACGGGAGTTTTTTGTTTAGCCACATTTTCTTCTAAATGCATCAAACGGATATAGCCTAATTCGTTGATGTGTTGGTAACAAAACTCTAGGCTCTCTTTAAAACGCTCTTTTATAATAATATCATCTTCTAAAATACAGATCGCTTCATTAAGCTCTATGCATTTTTGCCACAAGGAATAATGGCTCGCATAGCACCCAAGCTCCCCAAACCCCATCCTCTTCCCGCAATGCTTGATCGCGTAAAAGAAATTTTTTAACGCGCAAAGGGGATGTTTTTCATTTTCACAAAAAGCCAATAAATCTTCAACCACAAAAGAAGGGTGCAAATGCTCTAAAATCAAGGGGTGTAATTGAGTGGGAGAGATTTTAGAATAGATCGCATCAAAAATTTCATAAGAGATCCCTTGAAGTTTAAGGCTCTCTAAAAGGGGGGTTATATGAGTTTCTTTTAAAGAAAAATTGTGACAGGTTTTGGGGCTTAAATGAATAATAAAAACACGCATGTTAGCCTTAATTCTTAATACAAATAAAATCAATATCAAACAGACTTACATTCTAGCGCAAATTTTAGTAAAATACGCATCATGTTAGATGATATTCCTATTACCATTCAAAAAAGTAAAAAAATCAAAACCCTGAGCTTGAATATCACGCCTTCTTTAGAAGTGATTCTCAAAATGCCCAATTCTTGTTCTCAAGCTAGAGCGAGCGCTTTTTTAAAAGAACAAGAAGCTTGGCTAAAAAAAACCTTTTTAAGCATGCAAGAAAAACACTCCCTTTTACACTTGCGCCTAGAAACCTATCAAAACAAAATCCTTGTGTTTGATGAGGTGAGAAACGCCAACGATTACACCCTAACAGATCTTAAAAAAATCTTAAAAACTTATTTGGAGCAAAAACTCCCTTTGATCGCTCAAAAAATGCAAACTTCATACACCCATTTTGGCATTAGAAACAACGCTAAAGTTTTAGGGAGCTGCTCTTATCATAACCGCTTGAGTTTTGCATTATTATTGGTTTGCGCTAAAAAAGAAGCGATTGATTATGTCATCATCCATGAGCTAGCCCACACGATCCACAAAAACCATTCCAAAAATTTTTGGCGTTGCGTTCAAATCTTTTGCCCTAATTACCGCGCTCTAAGGGAGCGTTTAAAACAAAGGGTTGTTTTTTATACCCAACTGCTTAAGCAACTACAACCCTAAAGATTAAGCCTTAAAAATGATAGCTCACATACGCTGTGATGCTTCTAGGAGGTGCGGATTCTTTCCCGTTAGGGCTAGTGCCTATCCCACTAAACCAGTATTTCATGTTAAAAATGTTATTGATTTGCAAGCTCGCATGAACGCTTTGATTTTTGCGTTCCCACAAAGCACTAGAAATTTGCAAATTCCACACCCAATACCACGGCGTCATGCCCGCTGTTTTGGTGGTAATGGCCCCGTTTTTAATCGTGGGCGCGTATTCTGTGAAAGGCACGGTGTTTAACACATCGCTATAAGCGCGGCTATAAAAGAAAGAGCTCAACCCAATCGTGGTTTTAGCGTAAGTGTAACTCGCGTCTAAAATGAATTGGTGCGGGCTGACAAAAGGGAGTTTTTTGCCAAAAATATCTTTTTTAGGCCCTTTAGGATTAGCAGGGTTAGTAACCATCGTGTGGCTGGTGATATTAGCGTCTATAAAAGTGTAAGCCGCATGGAAATTAAGTCCCCTAATCGGTGTGTAATACAACTCTAGCTCCACGCCTTGCGATCTCGCATTGACCGGCTCTTTATTATCCCCATAGCGCCCGGTAAAATAATGATTCGCAAAAATCACAAAATAATTCGCGTTAAAACTCACTTGATTGTTGAAATAATATCTTGAGCCGCCTTCCATGACATTAAAGATTTGAAAATAATCCGTGCTTGTGCCTGTAAAATTACCAATATTGCTGAATTGGGGCGGGATATAGCTTCTTTGATAGTTGAAATAAAACAACCAATCCTTAATGGGTTTATAACCGACATTCACTGCTGGATTCCATTGGTTATAACGATCTTTAATGGTTTTTCCTGTTTGGCCTGCTTTAAAAGGGGGAGCGTCTTTTTTTTCGTAATTTAAAAAAGTGTATCTCAATCCTGGCGTGATCGTTAGCATGCCGTCATTGAAATTGATTTCATCGCTGGCATACACAGCGGTATAATTGTTGAAATTATTGAGTGAAGTTCCTGCATCAAACCCACTGCCATTATTAGGCACGCTAGGGTTTTTCCTGGTGGTGGATCGGCGGTATAAATCTTCAGTTAAAAACCGCATTCCCATATTAAAAGTTTGTTTGACTTTACCGGTATTGATTACGAGATTGAGTTTTGGCTCAAATGCATTCACCACGAAGCGGCGGATATTGTCATAAAATTGCCAACAAGGGCTATTCGTATCGCTATAAGAATACAAACCGCAATTAGGGTTAGTCGCGCTAATTTCTCCCTTGCCTTTAAAGGGTAAAATCTTATTTTGACTGCTCATATACACGCTTTGGTATTGGTTAGAGAAGCCAAAATCCCTGCTCATGTCATGCGTGAAATAAGTGAATTTAAAATCGCCCCCCACTTTCCTATCCGGATCGCCAAAGTAGTTTTGATACACGATCCCAAAGCGCTTGGCTCGCCCTCCATCTTGATTGTCATGGCGCTCGTTGATGAAGCGGTTATAGGCGTAATCTTGCGCGCTCAAAGTGCCTGGATGGTAAGAATTGTATTGATAATACTGGTAATAAGCTTTAAAAGTATTGGTCGCATTAATATTATAAATCGCATCCAACAAGTAGTTTTGCACCTTTGTAGGGCTATTTTGCCTGAAACCTTGCCCATTAATCCAATTGCCTTGGGCGCTAATTCCTATATACTTACCCAACATCCCGGCCGTTCGCCCATAAGTGTTAAACAGCATTTGGTTTCCTAAAGTTTGGGCTAAGGGCTTGCCTTTTTCTTTGGGATCTACAAAATTCCCATTAGAGGAGCGCCCCCAAAAAGTGATCCTTTCAGCCGCTTGATTTTCCCATTCTTTTGGGATTTCTTTAGTGATAACATTCACCACGCCTCCAAAAGTGTTAGGGCCGTATTGCACACTCGTGCCCCCTTTAATTACATCAATCCTATCCACTGACTGGAAAGTTACAGGGAAAATCGCCAGTTCAATATTAGAATACGGCGCGCCATAAATGGGGATACCATTGACTAAAATCATGCCCGTATTGCTATGCCCGTTACCGCCCCCACCAAAACCGCGCACCGAAATTTTAGGCAGCACGCCCGTGCCTGTAGCGTCTCTGATTTGAATCCCTGGCACATTTTGCAAGGCGTTTTCAATATTCAAATTCCCCGTTTTTTTGAGTTCCTTGTTGGAAATCACCGTGCGAGAACTTGTGGAATTGCGCACCTCTTCGCTTTGCCATGAAAGCGGCGCGCTGGAACTGAATTTTTGCTCGGTGGTTGTAACTTTTTTTAAAAAATGGTGCTTATCTTTTGCGATCATAAAAGAACTAAAAGTCCAAAAAGTCAAAGTGTATAACGCTAAAAAATACGGGGTTTTTACCCTCAAATAACCATTCATTATGATAACCTTTCTCATTTAATTCAAACCGACTCATATTATAAAAATAATTATTATAATTAGCTTAAATTTTGGAGTTTGATTTTTTTATTTGTAATTTGTTATCAAAACGATTTGAAAAAGGTTTTTTGCGTTTTTTATTTTTTTGCAAACAGCCACTAAGCGTTTTTTTTAAAAACAGAATGTTATAGGAGTTTTAGAATGCGTTATTTATCAATTTGACGAAGAAACCATCACAACCGCTATCGCAAAACCAGCGTCATGGCTGATGCTTGCGCTCAAGCTTTGGATGTTAAAATAATCCATTTTTTCTTTGGAAAGGGTGATTAAGGGGGCGTTTTTAGGGCTTTTAGAAATACGCATATCTAAAAAGCTCAATTCCTTACCAATGCCTACTTGAAGGGCTTTAGAGCAAGCTTCTTTGAGTGCGAAAAACCCGGCGATACTGCTAAATTTATCCTTGCATAAAACGATCTCACTTGGGGATAAAAAACGCTCTAAAAACCTCATTTCAAAGCGTTTCATGCACTTTTCTATCCTAGCAATAGAGACAATATCTACGCCAATCATTTAAAATTATTGAATAATGAAATCAGTGAAAAAGACATTTTTAATAAAGCCATCAATCAAAAACGAATTCAAGTGGCTCTTAATCTCGTCTTTAAGCTTGTTTTTGCCTTTGTTAGTAACCACTTCTTCCACGCTTTTAGACGATAGAATTTCTATAATCGTGTCCTTAATCGCTGTGTCTTTAACCTTGACTTCATTCAAAAGCTTTTCATTACTCAATTCTAACGAAATAGAAGCCTTAAGGTAGCGTCGACCATTTTGAGAGACCAAATTCACCGCAAAAGGTGCATCAATCGCATACAAAGGCCCAAGCACTAAATATTGTTGGATATTAGAGCCTTCTTTGGCTTCTTGATTCTTGTTCGCCATAGGATTGGCTTGAACTTCTTGGGTGTTTTTAGAAGCGTTTTCTTTAGATTCTTCCTTATTCCCCATGAGCAACATGATAATCACCCCCACCAATAAAAGCATCACTAACACGCTTCCAATAATAACAAATAAAAGGGCTTTGCTTTTTTTTTGGGGTTGTTGCGCGGTATTTTCTTGTTCTTCTGCCATGCCTATTCCTATTGAAAATAAGTTAAAGTGGTTTTCCCGAATTTTTTCTGTTTGATTATAGCTAAAGTTGTAAGACTTTTAGGCATTTCATGCAGGCTTTCATGCTCAAAAACCACTAAAAGATTTTTTGGATTAGAGCGTTTCAATAACCTTTCTAAAGCTTGAAAACACTTTTCATAAATCCCTAAAAACCCGCTCGTTTCAAAAGGAGGATCCAAATAAATAATATTCAAAACGCCATTTTTTAAACACAGCGTGGGCAAAAGCTTGAAAGCGTCATCTAAAAAGGTTTGAATTTCCATTTCCTTTTTCAGGCGGTTTTTAAAGAGGGCGATATTTTCTAAAAGCGTGGCATAAGCGCTTTTATTTTGCTCAAAAAACACCGCGCTTTTAGCCCCCCTACTCAAAGCCTCTAAACCCATAGAAGCACTGCCTGAAAACACTTCTATAAAATGCGCTCCTATAATTTCTGCTTGCAAGGTGTTAAAAAACGACTCTCTTACGATCGCTTTGGTGGGGCGCGTACTAGAAATGTTAGGCAAATTCAAGCCCAATCCCTTACAAGCCCCCCCAATGATCTTAAATTTTTTTACTGGCTGATGATCTGGCATAATTTTTGGGTGTATTCTTCTAATAATTGCTGGATCTTTTGCTCTTTAGAAAATTTGATTTCTTCGCATTCTTCGCAAGGTTTTTCGCTCTCTTTTAAAGCGCGATAAAAATTTTTGATATCTTCTTTCACGCTCTGTTTGGTGAAAGGCTTTCTTAAATATTCTTCTATAAAGCATAGGGGCTTATTAATCTCTAGCGTTTCATCATCGCTTAAAACAAAATCGCAAACTTCCATAGGAGAAAGACAATCGCTCAAATAAAATTCCAAACTCCTTTGAATCAACAAAGACTTGCAAGAAAGAAAAATTTTCAAAAAACCCCCTTTATCCCATCAATAGGCTTAAATTATTTCAAATTATAGCGATTCTTTCTTTTAAACACCAATATTAAATAAATAAATAAACTTAAAAAGTGTTTCATTTTATCGCGCTTTTAGAAAAACAAGGCTATGAATTCAAAAAAATCAACAATGAAAAGGAATTAAAAGACAATTTAAAAGAGCAGTTAGAAAAGCTTAATAATCATTGTTTCACGCCCAAAGAATGGGAAACTCTTTATTTTCAATTCATCGCTAATAAAAACGAGGACTATAAGGCTAAAACGAGAAAAATCCAAGAAGATCCGATTTTTAATCTCACGCTAGAGAACGGGAAAACCAAAAACATTAAAATCATTGATAAGAAAAATATCCATAGAAACGCCTTGCAAGTGATCCACCAATACAGTGCTAAAGGGAAGTATCAAAACCGCTATGATGTGAGTATCCTTGTGAATGGCTTGCCTTTAGTGCATGTGGAATTGAAAAAAAGAGGCGTAGCGATCAGAGAGGCGTTCAACCAGATCAAGCGCTATAAAAGGGATAGTTTTAGCGCTGAAGACGGGCTTTTTGAGTTCGTGCAGATTTTTGTTATCAGTAACGGCACGAGTAGTAAATACTATTCAAACACCACCAGAATAGCCCAAATTGAAAAAAACAATAAGGCCGATACTTTTGAATTCACGAATTATTGGGCGGACAGCAAGAATAATAATATTGAGGATTTAATGGATTTTGCCCAGTCGTTTTTTGCGAAGCGCAGCCTTTTGAATGTTTTAACGCGCTATTGCGTTTTCACAAGCGAAGAGGTTTTATTGGTGATGCGGCCTTATCAAATCGTGGCGGCCGAAAGGATTTTGGAAAAAATCAAAGCCACGCATGAGAGTAAAACTTATGGGAGCCAGAACGGAGGCTATATCTGGCACACGACAGGGAGCGGTAAAACCTTAACGAGCTTTAAAAGCGCGGCGTTGGCTAAAGAATTAGAAGGCATTTCAAAAGTCTTGTTTGTGGTGGACAGGAAGGATTTGGATTATCAAACCATGAAAGAATACGATAAATTCCAAAAAGATTGCGCTAATTCCAACACAAGCACTAAGATTTTAAAACAACAGCTTGAAGATTCTAGTGCTAAAATCATTATCACCACGATCCAAAAATTAGACAAATTCGTTAAAGCCCACCTTAAAGGGCATGCGATTTTTAATGAAGAAGTGGTGGTAATTTTTGATGAATGCCACAGGAGTCAGTTAGGCTCAATGCATCAAGCCATCACTAAAGCGTTTAAAAAATACCACCTTTTTGGGTTCACCGGGACACCCATTTTTGCAGCTAATTGCGATAAAAACAACCCGTTAGGCACGACAGAGCAAAAGTTTGGGAAATGCCTCCATCAATACACCATTATTGATGCGATCAGGGATAAAAACGTTTTGCCCTTTAGAGTGGAATACCACAACACCATTAAAGCTAAAGAGGGCATTATAGATAATAAGGTTAGAGCGGTTGATGAAAAAAACGCCCTTTTAGATAATAGGAGAATCAAAGAAATCACTAAATGCATTTTAGAGCGTTTCCATCAAGCCACTAAAAATAAAAAATTCAATTCCATTCTGGCATGCTCTAGCATAGAAGCGCTGAAAAAATATTATCAAGCCTTTAAAGAAGAAAAACACGACCTTAAAATCGCTACCATTTTTAGCTATAGCGCTAATGAAGAAATTGAAGCGCTAGAAGATGAAAACAATGAAAGCGCTAGTGGGCTAGACAAAAGCTCAAGGGATTTTTTAGAGGGCGCGATTGCGGATTATAACGGGATGTTTAAAACTTCTTTTGACACTTCGGATCAAAAATTCCAAAGCTATTACAAGGATCTTTCTCAAAAAATGAAAGAGCGTAAAATCGATCTTTTACTGGTGGTTAATATGTTTTTGACCGGGTTTGACGCTACTAGGCTTAACACCCTTTGGGTGGATAAAAACTTGAAATACCATGGGCTAATTCAGGCCTTTTCACGCGCAAACCGCATTTTAGATAGCGTTAAAACGCATGGGAATATCGTGTGTTTCAGGGATTTAGAGCAGGATTTGAATGATGCGCTCATGCTTTTTGGCAATAAGGACGCTAGGTCTATTGCGCTATTAAGGAAATATGAAGATTATTTGAAAGGCTACACGGATAATCATAAAGAATACGAGGGCTATGAGGGTTTGATTGGAAGGCTTTTAACCGAGTTTCCCCTAAAAGAGCCAATCATTTCAGAAAGCCAGAAAAAGGATTTTATCAAGCTTTTTGGCAAGATTTTGAAATTAGAAAATATTTTAAACAGCTTTGAAAATTTTAACAAAGACGATTACATCAACCCAAGGGATTTTCAAGACTATCAAAGCAAATACCTTGATTTTTACGATGCAATGAGGCCAGAAAAAGGGAAGGATAAAGAAGAGATTAATGATGATTTGATTTTTGAAATTGAACTCATCAAGCAAGTGGAAGTCAATATTGACTATATTTTGAATTTGATTGAAGAGTTCGCTAAAGAGCATGGGGTGGAAATTCAAGGCGTTAAAACCAAAATAGAGCCAATCATCAACTCCAGCATAGAGTTAAGGAATAAAAAAGATTTGATCATGGATTTCATTGACAAATACAACAAAGACCAGGAAGTCCATGCGTATTTTCAAGACTATATCCACCAAAAAAGAGAAGAGGAATTCCAAAATATCATAGAAGAAAACCGCTTGAATGAAGAAAAAGCCTATTCGTTCATGCAGCATGCCTTTAAGGGGGGCGAAATCAATTTCAGCGGGACAAAATTCCCTGAAATCATTGAAGAAAAACCCTCCAGGTTTGACAAAAATTCGCGCTATCAAGAGGTGAAAGAAAAAGTCGCTGCAAGCCTTTCTCGTTTTTTCCACCGCTTTTGTGATCTCACTAGTGCTATATTTAAGAAAAATGGGGTTAAAAAAGATGAGGTTAATGAAAAATAGTTCATGAACGCTTTTGTATTAAAGCTCAAAAAAAGCGCCGTTTAATGGATTTTTTGTAAAATAAAAGAAAGTTTAAGGAGGTTCGTTGTGTTGAAAGAATTACGCCAAAAACGCCCTTTAGTGCATAATATCACCAATTATGTGGTGGCGCAATTTGTGGCTAATGGTTTGTTAGCCTTAGGGGCATCGCCTTTAATGAGCGATGCGATTGATGAGATGCCAGATTTGGCAAAAATTTCTGACGCGCTCGCTATCAACATTGGCACCCTCAATGAACGCACCATTTTATGCGCTAAAGAGGCGATCAAACATTACAAGGCTTTGAACAAACCCATTGTGTTAGATCCTGTGGGGTGTTCAGCGAGCGCTCTACGCTATGACACAAGCTTAGAGCTTTTAGAAAGCGAAGGGGTTAGCGCGCTTAGGGGTAATGCTGCCGAATTAGGCTCTTTAGTGGGTATTTCTTGCGAAAGTAAGGGGTTAGATTCCAAGCATTCCGCTACGCCTGTAGAAATTGTCAAACGAGCGGCTCAAAAATATTCTGTGATAGCGGTAATGACGGGTAAAACAGATTACGTGAGCGATGGGGAAAAAGTTTTGAGCATCAGTGGTGGGAGCGAGTATTTAGCGCTCATTACTGGGGCTGGGTGTTTGCATAGTGCAGCGTGTGCGAGCTTTTTGAGTTTGAAAAAAGACCCCCTAGATTCTATGGCGCAACTTTGCGCGCTCTATAAACAAGCCGCTTTTAATGCGCAAAAAAAAGCGTTAGAAAATAACGGCTCTAATGGTTCGTTCTTGTTTTATTTTTTAGACGCTCTAAGCTTGCCCATAGAGTTAGAAAATAGCCTTATTAAGGAAGTATTGTGAAAGTTTATCCGCAAGTTTTAAGCATTGCTGGTAGCGATAGCGGTGGGGGCGCTGGGATACAGGCCGATTTGAAAGCGTTCCAAACTTTGGGCGTGTTTGGGACAAGCGTGATCACTTGCATCACCGCCCAAAACACACAGGGCGTGCATGGGGTGTATCCATTGAGTGTAGAGAGCGTGAAAGCGCAAATCCTAGCCATTAGAGATGATTTTTCTATCAAAGCGTTCAAAATGGGGGCGTTATGCAACGCTAAAATCATTGAATGCGTGGCAGACGCTTTAGAAACTTGCGATTTTGGGTTGTGCGTTTTAGATCCGGTCATGGTGGCAAAGAATGGGGCCTTGCTTTTAGAAGAAAAGGCGATTTTAAGCTTAAAAAAACGCCTTTTACCTAAAACCAATTTATTAACCCCTAACCTCCCTGAAGTCTATGCGCTCACAGGCGTTCAAGTGCGAGACGATGAAAGCGCTTCAAAAGCGATGGGTGTTTTAAGGGATTTAGGCGTTAAAAACGCTGTGATTAAAGGGGGGCATACAGAGCATTTTCAAGGGGAATTTAGCAACGATTGGGTGTTTTTAGAAGATATTGAATTTATCTTAAACGCCAAGCGTTTTAACACCAAAAACACGCATGGCACGGGTTGTGTTCTGTCTAGCTTGATTGTGGGCTTACTCGCTCAAGGGCTGGATTTAAAAAACGCTATCACAAAGGCTAAAGAGCTTTTAACTATCATCATTCAAAACCCCTTAAACATTGGGCATGGGCATGGGCCTTTGAATTTATGGAGTATTAAAAAGCTTGTTTGATGCGAATTGTTTGAAACTCATGTTTGTGGCTGGTTCGCAAGACTTCTACCACATAAAAGGCGGCAAAAACGATAGGATAAACGCGCTTTTAGAGACTTTAGAATTAGCTTTACAATCTCAAATCACAGCGTTTCAATTCCGCCAAAAAGGCGATTTAGCCTTACAAGATCCTGTTGAAATCAAACGATTAGCCCTAGAGTGTCAAAAATTATGCAAAAAATACGGTGCACCTTTTATTATTAATGATGAGGTGCGACTCGCGCTAGAATTAAAAGCTGATGGCGTGCATGTGGGGCAAGAGGACATGGCTATAGAAGAGGTAATAACTTTATGCAAAAAGCGCCTTTTTATCGGTTTGAGCGTCAATACTTTAGAGCAAGCCTTAAAAGCGCGCCATTTAGACGGCGTAGCCTATTTAGGGGTAGGCCCTATTTTCCCCACACCATCTAAAAAAGACGCTAAAGAAGTTGTAGGCGTAGAGCTTTTAAAAAAAATACACGATAGCGGGGTAAAAAAACCTCTCATAGCGATTGGGGGCATCACGATGCATAACGCTTCAAAATTGCGCGAATATGGGGGTATCGCAGTCATTAGTGCGATCACGCAAGCCAAAGATAAAGCCTTAGCAATTGAAACACTTTTAAAAAAATGAAAATTTTTCTACCCTATCGTGTCCAATAAACGCTCTTCAAAGGCAAAAAGCATGGGGGTTTTTTCGCACACAATTTCCACAAAAGAAAAGCCTAAAAGGGTGTTTTGAGCCTCTTTTAAAACCTCTTTGGTCCTTTGGAGGGTGGTTTTTAAAAAAAGTTGTTTTTCTTTTTCTTTCAAATAAATAACGCCGCCAATTTCGCCCAAGTTAGGATACAGAGCGTAAAAATCAACGCTTTGTTTTTTGGCTTTTATCTGTAAAAAGGCTTTTTTGCGTTCGTTTTCAATTACAAAGCTTAAAACCTGCGATTGCAAGCTCAAAAGCATGTTGGCTGTATTCAAAAACTCTTGCGGATTTTTAGCATGGACTAATTTTTCGCTCAAAAGTTCTTTGTATTCTTTTAAAGGGGTATTGTCTTTGGCGCTCAATATTTCTTTGATTTTTTTCATTTCAAGGGCGGGCAAATCGTCCAATCCATCTAAAATTTTTGGGGCAGGCACTAAATTTTTAAGCACAATATCGCCTAGCTGATTTCTTTGCATAGTCGCAAAATAAGGCTGATTGATTTTCAATTCCTGTTCGCTTTTGGTGGGGATAATTTTATTACCCACTTGCAAAAGAAAAAGATCTTTATCTTGTTTTTCTAAAACCTTTAAAAGAATGGGTAAAGTGGCGTTAAAATGGTGCACGGCGTTTTTGGAATGAAGGGCGTTAAGCTGGTTTAGGGCGTTTAGAGCTTCTAGCATTAAAGGGCGTTGTCTTTGATAAAATCAAGGATTTTAAAGCTCGCTTCTAATTTGTTCATGGAAGGGATTTTTTGGGTTTTTTTATGGCTAAAGAGCCACAATTCATTTTCTAATGAGCCAAAAGGGCGTGAATCTTTAATGAGATTCAAAGCGGCCATGGAGCAATCCTTGCCGTTATCTTGAGAAGGTTTTAAAAGATTTTGAGCGTTTTTGATAGCGTTTTGTTGATCGTCTTCAGCTTTAAAACCGATTTTAACGAATTGATTAGGATTGATAGAAGCCAGTAAATCCTTATTTTGAACGCATTCAATGTTTAGGGTTTCGCCGATTTCGCTTTTTTTAAGCTTATGGTTAAAAGAAGTTTTAGGCACATAATCGCTAATGGCGGCTAAATTGAAGAGCAGGGGTTTTAAAGCATGCTTTTGCAAGTTGTTAGCGGCGTTATTCAGGGCGTTTTCATAAGAAGCGGTGTCGCTGACTAAAACGCTTGCGATTCCTTTAGGCAAAGGAGTGGGGAAGCTTGATGCAATCAAAGTTACTTTGGCTCCCTTAAAATATAACGCTAGGGCTAACGCGCTCGCTTGGATCCCGCTAGAAAGATTGCTAATAACTCTAACGCTGTCAATCTTTTCCACGCTCGCGCCGCCCATGATTATGACTTCTCTGTTTTCAAAATAAGCGTCTTTTAGGAGCGTTTGAGCGGCTTTAAAAAGGATTTCTAAAGGCTCAGCCATTGCCCCATCGCCTTTAGTATCGCATGCTAAAAGGCCGTTTTGGGTGTCTAAAATAATATGGTTGAAATCTTTCAAGCGTTTCAAATGGCTTTGAATGATAGGGGAATTGAGCATGTTAGTGTTCATGCTAGGGGCTAGGATTTTAGGGGAAGCGCAAGCTAAAAAAGTCGCGCTTACGATATTATCCGCTAAAGCGTGAGCGATTTTAGACAAGCTGTTAGCGCTTAAAGGGGCAAAGATGAGTAAATCAGAATTAGCAGCGCATGCGATGTGGTTATGGTGCAATGCGTTTTGGTGGTTATAATACCATTTTTCATTACGATCATGCAAGACTTTATGGTGGCTCAAGGCTTCAAAGCTTAAGGGCGTAACAAATTTTTTTGCGCCCTCACTCATCACCACTTGAACGCTAGCCCCGCTTTTAAACAACAAGCGCACTAATTCTAGGGATTTATACGCCGCAATAGAGCCGCTCACGAGCAATAAAACGCGCTTGTTTTCTAACAATCTTAAGGGGTAAAACAAATCTTCTAAAAAATTCATAATAATTTTAACAAATCATCAGGCTCTAGCCATTTGCTGTTATTATGGCTGCTGTATTCAAAATCGGGTGCGACTTTTTGGCCTTTTTCGTGGAGTTTGGTGAGCGTGTAATCTTTAGGCGTTTGGAAGCTTATGGTGGGCTGAATAATAAAAAAGTCTTCAAATTCTAGGGCTAAATGGCTTTCATCTTTAGGGATCATCACTTCATGGAGTTTTTCGCCCGGGCGAATGCCTATGATTTTAGTAGGAATATTGGGGGCTAGGGCTTTAGCGAGATCAGTCATTTTCATGCTAGGGATTTTAGGCACAAAAATTTCACCCCCATGCATTCTTTTCAAGCTTTTAAGCACAAAAGAAACCCCCTCATCTAAGGTGATCCAAAATCGTGTCATGCGAATATCGGTAATGGGGATTTCACTCGCTTTGTTTTGGACTAATTTTTTAAAAAACGGCACCACGCTCCCACGACTCCCCACTACATTACCATAACGCACCACGCCAAATTGCGTTTGAGAAGAGCCTTTGAAGTTATTCGCGCTCACAAAGAGCTTATCGCTGCACAATTTCGTCGCGCCGTAGAGGTTAATGGGGTTAGCGGCTTTATCGGTGCTTAGAGCGATGACCTGGCTCACTTCGTTTTTTAGGCATGCGTTAATCACGTTGCTCGCTCCCATGATATTGGTTTTAATGCATTCTAGGGGGTTGTATTCAGCGATAGGCACATGCTTGAGCGCGGCTGCATGGATACAAATATCCACGCCCTCTAAAGCGTAATTCAAGCGTTCTAAATCCCTGACATCGCCGATAAAAAAACGCATCCTGGGATCGTTAAATTCCATGGCCATTTCGCTTTGTTTTAATTCGTCTCGGCTATAAACGATGATTTTTTTAGCGTTGGTGGTGTCTAAAACTTTACGAACAAAACATTTGCCAAAACTCCCAGTGCCTCCGGTGATTAAAATCGTTTGGTTATCTAGCATGTTTTGATTGCTTGGCATGTTTTACCAGCGATAGCCTAAGGAAGCGCTAAAGATTCTCAATTGCCCAATGGTTGGGGATTGATACAAACTGGAGCGGTTGCTCTTAAAAGTGAAACTCCCCGCTACGCCCAAATCAAAACCTCTAAAATTGTATTTAGTCCCAAAAGCCACGGTATAGCCATTAGAATCCGGGATACCTATCGCGTCTTGGGGGCTTGGAGCTTGGTCATAATCAATAGCGCCCATTAAACGCAAGCTTTTACCCATGTAAGTTACCCCTAATCTAAAGGTGTTGGTGTCCCTCCAGCCAGCCCCCATGTTCATCACGCTTTTAAAATTCGCTAAGCCTACCATTTTTTTAAGCGTTTCAGAGTCTAGTGAAGCCACCGTTCCGCTCAAGCCCTTGTAAGTAGCGTTCGCAAAATCAGGGGTTACTAAAAATTTATTCCCTTGACTCCAAAAGGTGCGCTCAAACACCCCCTCTATTCTTAAATGGTCTTTAAAAAATTGGTGGGCGTAGGCTAGGCTTAGGGTTTGGGGGAGTGAAACATTGATATTCAAGCTGCCTTTAGTCAAAACGCTCCCTAAAGAAGGGCCAAGCTCGGTGATAGCCACTAAACCGCCTTTCATGTTGAATGTAACTGAAGAATTATACACCACAGAAAACATGCCATGATCAAACATACGCAAACTCGAACCCACTCTATAGCCCCCTGATACGCCTTGCCCGTTAGATTTTTGCACGACTTGAGTCGTGCCATAAAGATTCGCGCTCGCTTTGATTAAGCCGCTATAACCCATGATTTTTTTCAAGCCGTTATAAAACTCTTGACAGCTCTGATCGTTCATATCCCCACCGGCTTTTTGGCAATTAAGCGCCGGTTGGTAGCCAATATTGCCTAATAGAGTCATCATATTACTTGGCACTTGATCGGCAAAAACATTGTTGGGTAAATTTAAAATCTGTTCCGCGCTCAAAACCGAAGCACCCTCTAAAGGCACATAAACGGTGTTATTAAAGCTACCGGTCGCATAAAGTCCCCTTAAGCCTACGCCCACTGAAAAGCGATTATTGATAGTGTAGCTCATGCTAGGGGCAAGCTCTACCATCATGATAAACACATCATGCAAAAATTCCCCCCCTTTACCATTCCATTTCATGCCTAACCCGCTAGGAGCGGTAAAACTCCCCCCAAAAGTGAAGCCGTTATGCGTGCGCGTTTTATAAAAGAATTTGGGTAAAACAAAATTAGTCGTGCCCGTCCAGCCATTCACGATTTGAGTGTCAGGTTTTGAAGCGAGGGTTACGACTTTTTGATTGGTTAGATTCATTAGCCCTTGAACACGATTGATAGCTTGTTGCAGGCCATTGGTAGCGGCCGTATTGCCAAGTGCTTTAAGGATATTGCCAAGCCCTATAGTGTTGATGATGCCTAAAATATTTTGTTGGCTTTTATCAATTTCTAAACTCGTAACCGAATACAAGCCTTGGTTAGTCGTAGGGACTTTAAAGCTAAAGGCTGGAATGTTAATCACGGTGGTGGTCATTTCAAATTCGCTTCTGTTTTCACCCCAATCGTTAGTAAAGCCCATATTCGCCGGGTTATAAAAGGAAGCATCAGCCCCCCTAGCCCCAGCGACATACGCCGAGCCTAAAGCCGTGCCATTCAGGCTTTGCTCTTGGATTTTAAAGCCATTGGCATAAGAAAGCAAGGGCAGGCTCAAAGCGATTAAATGGCGTTTTTTGAGCTTTTTAAAACAACAAAGTGGGGAAAAGTTTTTCATTGGAGCTCGCTGTCAGCGTTTTCATTATCTTCTAAATCTTGCAAAGAAGGCTCATAGGGTTCAATCCTAATAGCAATTTTTTGCGTCAAATTTTGGAAAGAAATCAGGCCATTTTTTCTCTCATAAAGGATAATCTCCCCGCTTTTTTGAAACCTTTGGATCACGTATTCAGGGGTTAGGTGGCGCTTCCCTAAGCCTTTAAAAATATCCCTCCCTAAAACAATGTCATCAAACAAATCCCCATAGCTCACCTTGCCAAACAAATCCCTTGCAGCAATCCATTTAGCCGAACATTTTTGGCTAAAACAAATGCTTCGTTTAGTCATGTAAATATCGCCCACTTTTTGGCTGAGCTTATAAAGGGTTACTTCAGTATTGTGGTCTTTATCGGTTTTGATCGTGCCGTAATCATAAAAGCGAAAAACCGGCGTGTTAATATAAATGAGCCTGAATTGGCGCAAGGCATTCAAAGTCTCTTCTCTTTTTTTATTGGCTTCTTCTTGTCTGATTTGCTCCCTAGTTTTGGGGGTTTGCTTAGAAAAAGGGTGCTTGGAGCAAGAGACAAAAAAAAGCGTCATGAAAAATAATAAAAAAGCGTTTTTAAAATACCGCATGATTATAGAGTAAGATGGTTCATCCTCTCGCTCCGCTCAAAATACGATACCAAATCCTGCCGTCTAATTTAAGCTCCATGCTCACTTGACACAAACCGTCTTTATAGATGGTCTCAGTGATTTCAGCGTTACGAATGAGAGCATTGACTCTCGTTTTAATCACGGAATTTTGTAAAACCATGTCTTTGACGGTGTCTTGAGCGTTCACCCTAATACCATACATTTTTTCACCCAATTGGCGGTAGCCATCAACAATAGCCGCCCGCTTGGCCAAAGCCAAGGCTTGAGAGGGCGAAATGGTGGATTCTGGAGCCACACCCATGCCCACTGCGTTCAATTCAATGACATTATTAGGCGTGAGAATGGGGGTGTTAGGGATAGCGTTAGTGGGGTTAGAGCTAATGATGGGCTGATTGTTATTCTCAAAGCGTGGGCTTGGGAGAGGCTGAATGCTCTTTCTGGGGGTGAAATTGGTTGGAGGATAAATGGGGGCTTGCAAGCCATTAGCTGAAGGGGGGATTAGCTGGGCGTTAGTGTTACGCTTTTTAAAGAGACTGCAACCGCTTATCAAAAGAGTGGCGACAAGTAACGAATTAATACCAAAAAAGGCAGAGTGCAAACGCATGGGCATT